>NZ_JBKGFN010000014.1:0-115510 GCF_046521305.1 Oceanisphaera submarina
CTTGACCCAGCGTCTCAGGATGGTCTCACCGATATCCAGCGAGCGGCTGGCTTCGGCAATGGAGTAGCCCTGGTCGAGCACCAGGCTGGCAGTGTCCAGTTTGAATTCGGACGAGAAGGAACGACGTTTTCTGGTCATAGAACACCTCTTGTTACGGTGGTGACTGTACCACCTTAAATGGTGTCCGGGATCATTGAACCACTACATCTTGGCCCTTCGTCGTTGTAGTGGTTGATTGTCATGACCACTACCGCCGTGCACTGCTGAGCATGACCATAGGCGCTGTGCCCTACACTATGTAGACACTATGTATAGTTACTTATAGTAATAGATATATAGATAAACACTATGTAGAGCTTTATGTAGAGCTTTATGTAGACCTTATGTAGGCCCTTAGTCTTTTCAATCCTAAGGTGTGGGTTATCAAATAACCAGCCCACGAGGCCCTGTGTCATCCCACCATGAGGGCGCTGTGATAGGCGCTGAGTGACGCTGTGTCGGCATGGCGACAACAACAGGGGAAGAGACACGCGGGCATGGTCATCCTTACCCTGTCTTCCCCTGTGCGAGTATGCGGCATACGGTCGCCTTGGAGTAGCCGGTCAGCTTGGCGACGTCGTTCAGGCTGTGCCCTGCACCTCGTAACTCAATGACCTTCTGGTGGCGCTTGGCGTCGGCCTTGCGTCCCTGATACTTCCCTTCATCCTTGGCCTGCTGGATGCCCTGTGACTGCCGCTTGCGTCGGTCCTCGTAGTCCTTACGAGCTATGGCCGCCAGCATATCAAGCATCATGGTGTTAATTGCCTTCAGCATGGAGCGCATGAAGTCATGGCCGTCCTTCACGTCGAACGCTTGGTATGACGTGGGCAAGTCCTTGGCTACCACTGACAGGCCCTTATCCTCAATCTGGCGCTTGAGCTGCTGCCAGTCTTCATCCTTGAGTCGCGTCAGGCGATCCACCTGCTCCAAGAGAAGCACGTCGCCGGGCTGGGCGTCTGCCAGTAGCCGCTGCAACTCGGGCCTGTCCAGCGTGGCACCGGACACGTTCTCGACGTAGTAGGACGCCACAGCGTGGCCGTGTTCCTTGGCGAAGGCGGTTAGTTCCGCTCTGGCTCGCTCTGCGTTCTGGTCTTCAGTGGAGGCGCGAAGGTAGGCACGGACGAACATAGAGATTTCCTTGAGGGTCGCGTTAGGGTTGTCTCATGATTACCTGTCGCGTTTGAGTGGTCAAGTAATATCGTTTGAGACCATTCCAGCTAGTCGCGCTGGCGTGTACCTGTAGGAGACACCAATACCTAGGTACCGGTATGGGGGGGGGGGGAAAACCTACGTTTACCGTAGTTTAAACTCCGACAAATTCTCTTCACCCTCACACAATCCACATGAAAACCAAGTAACAATAAAAATCAATATAAACATAACCTTACAAGATGGACGCTCAATGCAGATCACTCAATACCAAACCCATCATGCAAGCATTAAATGGAGACAATGAATTTATGCTTGCAAACTCTATGCGCAAGCATTAGATTCTAATGAGACATGAATGCTTGCATTAGGTGATTCGCAACCGTTCTAATTCAATACGCTATGACTAACGGAGCAAATAAGATGTCAGAAAATCATTCCAAAGGGGGGAAAAGACGCGCTGAAGTCTTAGACCCAGAAACAAGAACTGAAATCGCGTCTAATGCGGCTCAAGAGCGTTGGAAGCAAGAAAAGACGCTTCCCAAGGCAACTCACATAGGTGAGATCAAAATAGGTGATATTGAGCTACCCTGCGCTGTTCTCACCGACGGATCACGCATAATATCCGAAAGTTCACTCAACCGTATATTCAGTACCGCCACCGGGGGAAAGCAGCGCCAACTGCGAAAAGAGTCAGGTAGTAACCTACCCTTGGCTTTATCATCTAAAGCTCTCGCTCCATTCATGGGCGGTGTATTTGAAGAGAGAGAGCTCCTACCTGTCCAATACAAAGATGGTAGAAGAAAGCACAGCGGATACAACGCTAGTGCACTGCCTAAGATGTGTGAAGTCTGGCTAAGAGCACGAGATGCTGGAGCCCTCCAGAAACAACAATTACACCGCGCTGAAGCTGCGGATATCCTCATGCGAGGACTAGCCCAAGTCGGTATTGTTGCGCTTGTTGACGAAGCTACGGGGTACCAAGCAGAACGGGATAAAGACGAGCTTCATAAGCTGTTAAGCATTTACTTAGCGGAAGAGAAACTTGCTTGGGCAAAGCGCTTTCCTGACGAATTTTACAAACAGATATACCGACTCCATAAATGGCCCTGGCCACCGTCTGGAACTAGCAAGCCCGGGTATGTGGGAAAACTAACTAATCAGCTCGTATATGAGAAGCTCCCTCAAGGCATTCTAGGTGAGCTGCAAATACGCAATCCCAAAAAAGAGGGCAGCAAACACCGTCAGTGGAAACATCATCAATTTTTATCCGAAGAAATTGGGCAGAATGATCTACGTGACCACTTACTCCTGCTCGTTACACTGATGAAAATTTCACCAGACTGGAATACCTTTATGGTTCACTTTGAAGCAGCCTTCCCAGAGCCAGGTCAACAAGTACCGCTAGCTCTTTGATGTGTCCTATGCTTTGAGCGATACTTCATATTGCTTGCTACATCCAGCAACACTTTAAGCGTGCGGAACACCGTACAGAACCAAACCGGCTTGCTCTTGTAAGTCCTTGATTTATAGTGTTGGTCACGAGCTGGAAGCGAATCCCGCCAGCTCCACCAATCGATTGGAAAGGCCCCGCAAGGGGCCTTTTTGTTTGGTAAATCAACCATTACCACATATTATATATTTCTAATATTTAGCTTCAGAAGACACTACCCCCCCACACCTCAAGGGGGGGGGGAATGACTCACAGTCGTAGTCATACCTGTTACCCTATTCCATCCCGGTCTTTTTCCATTGGCGGTGGTTATCCACCATCAAACGCATCTACAACACAGTCTGTAGACTCTCGGGTATTCAAGATCGATATGGGTTCACACAAGATGGCATTACGCAACAGGTTCCATTAGAATACCTTAAAATAAAAACATCACCGTGTGCTGCATACTTACAGGCTATTTGGCTCTAATGTCCCCAACTTCTCTTCCAAAACTCAATCTCCGTAGTCTGATTCTGGTTCTGGCTGTGTTCAGCGTGCTGATCACCCTGGGCAACAGCTTTTATGCTACCTACAAGGTTCAGCGTGACCTGCTGATCGGCAATACGCTGGAAGCCAACCGGGTGTATGCGGCCAAACTGGCAGAAATGACAGATGTTTTTCTCAAGTCGGCACAGGATCAACTTGCCTACAGCGCGGGTCAGCTCGGCTCGAAGATGGCTGATGATACAGCCCTGATGAGTGAGGCCCAGCGCCTGCATAGACAAACCAATTCCTTCAATTCGGTAGTGATCGTCAATAAAGATGCAGTGATAGTAGCTACTTCTCCGCATACCCTGGAAGTAAAAGGGTTAACACTGACCTCCCCCAGAGCTCGACAGTCACTTGAAGCCCAGAAAGCACTGATTACCGACCCCTTCGTTTCCCCTGCAGGAAACTACCTTATCAGTATTTCGCACCCGATCATCGCAAAAGATGGCCGCTATCTCGGCTATATCGCTGGCACCATTTATCTGCAAGAAGAAAACATACTGAATCGTATCCTGGGTACACATTACTACCATGATGGCTCCTATATTTATGTGGCCGACCGTAATAAAACACTGATCTATCATCCTGACAAACAGCGTATAGGGCAGAAAATATCGAATAATACGGCCATTAATGAAGTACTTGCCGGCACGGAATATGCGCTTTCCATGATTAACTCCCAGGGTATTGATATGCTGGCGGGCTTTGCTCCCATCACAAAATCCAGCTGGGGGGTTATTGCACAACGACCCAAATCGTCGACACTCGAAGGGCTGGACGGTCACATTACCGCCGTATTTATAAAGAGCATACCAGTGGTACTGTTTACTCTGGCAGGCATCTGGCTGTCGGCCATTTTTATTTCCCGGCCGCTGTGGCAACTGGCAAAAGGTGCCAGGCTGATGGACAAGAAAGAGGTACAGCAGGATATTTCCGGCATCCATTCCTGGTACTTCGAAGCCGCTCAGCTTAAGCGAGCCATTCTCAAGGGCATGGGGTTATTGAACGACAGGATCAGCAAGCTGCATAACGACAGCCATACCGATGCCATGACCGGCCTGTTCAACCGTCGGGGCATGCAGCAGGTGCTAGACAGCTACCTGGAGGAACGGCGACCATTTGCCATCATCACCCTGGATATCGACCACTTCAAGCGGGTAAACGATACCCATGGCCATGATATCGGCGACAAGGTGATACAGGCACTCGCCGGGCTGATGCAAAGTCATGCCCGTAAGGAAGATGCGCTATGCCGCAGTGGCGGCGAAGAATTCATGATTTTTCTGCCCGATACCGGTCTTGCCACCGCCTTTGACGTAGCCGAGCGGTTACGCCTGCAGGTCGCCGAGTCTGAAATTTCAACGGCAGGCAGTATTACCATCTCGCTCGGCATCGCCCACTGGCCCGGCTCGTCGGTTGTTATCAACGAAGTGCTGAAGCAGGCGGACAAAGCGCTTTATCGGGCCAAACAACAGGGACGCAACCGCTCAATTACGGCAGAACAGACCTGAACAGACACCCTCACCAACACGATATCACCGTTAATTCATCAAACGGCATGAATACACCCATTCAAACCTTGGGTCATGCCGAAACCTGTGGTTAATACGTAGACAAACTTGACGACAGTGAGACTCTGGCCAATAACTAGTTAGAGGAAAATACAGGCATAACCTGTTTTTACTCTTGTTCGGCCACCTGGCAGGAGCCGTCTGGCGCTGGAGATATTTGAGGGGATCACGCTATGATTTTAAACCATATATGGGGTCTTTATGCGCACCCCAAAGAAGAATGGCATACCATAGACCACCACCACGAGAGACTGAGCTATAGCCTGGTACACCTGATGTTTATCGCACTGATACCGGCGGTATCGGCCTATGTATCCGCAACCATGATTGGCTGGAACTTCGGGGCCAGCACCAGCAGTACCATAATGCTGACCACCGAAAGTGCCCTTATGATGTCGATCGGTATGTACTTCACCCTGATCGGCGGCGTTTTTGCCCTCGCCTACCTGACGTTCTGGATGGCCAAGACCTTCGGTGCCAATCCGAGCTTTACCCAGAGCATGGAGCTGGCCGCCTATACCGCCACTCCTCTGTTCATGACCGGACTGAGTCTGTTTTATCCCGAGCCCATCTTTCTGATGATGATAGGGCTGGCGGGGCTGAGCTATTCGGTCTATCTGCTGTATTCCGGCGTGCCCATTATCATGCATATTCCCGAAGAGCGCGGCTTTATCTATGCCAGCTCGGTGGTGACCTGTGGCCTGGTGCTGCTGGTTTGTATCATGGTGGGCTCCGTTATCGTCTGGAGTCTCGGCTTCGGGCCTATTTACACCCACTGAATCATGTCGGCGCGCCATTGAAAAAGGGGTCCGAAGACCCCTTTTTTTACTGTTTTTACCCGGTCTTTATTACGACTGACCTTCGTTGTAAATTTCCAGGTGACTGTTGTCGATACAGTCCAGCTGCTTGCTGTTGTCGTTACGTAACGCATTCAGTTCATCCAGGTATTCCTGGTTCACATCCTGAGTAACGTACTCGCCGGTAAACACCGAGGTCTCGAAGCGGCGCAGCTCCGGATTGAAGTGACGTACCGCATCTTCCAGATCTTCCAGTTCCTGGTAAATCAAGCCGTCGGCACCAATCAGCTGGCAGATTTCTTCCACTTCCCGGCCGTAAGCAATCAGCTCGTTCACGGAGGGCATGTCGATGCCATAGACATTGGGGAAACGAATTTCGGGGGCGGCAGAAGCGAAATACACCTTCTTCGCGCCCGCATCCCGCGCCATCTGAATAATCTGCTCAGAGGTAGTACCGCGTACGATGGAGTCATCTACCAGCAGTACATTCTTACCGGCAAATTCCGACGGAATGGCATTGAGCTTGCGGCGCACCGACTGCCGACGCTGATTCTGGCCGGGCATGATGAAGGTACGGCCGATATAGCGGTTCTTCACAAAACCCTGCCGATAAGGCAACTGCAGGTTGTGGGCAATTTCCAGCGCTATGTCACAGGACGTTTCGGGAATCGGGATCACCACGTCAATATCGAGATCTTCCCACTCCCGGGCGATTTTAGCGCCCAGCTTCTGACCCATGCGCACCCGGGCACCGTAGACCGAGACCTTGTCGATAAAGGAATCCGGACGGGCGAAATACACATATTCAAAGATACAGGAGTGGTGCTGCGGCTCGGCGGCACATTGCTGGCTGAACAGCTCACCCTGTCTGGTGATATAGACAGCTTCACCCGGGGCCACATCACGGATCAGGCTAAAGCCTACCGCATCCAGCGCTACGCTTTCAGATGCCACCATGTATTCGGTACTGCCGCCCTCGGCTTCACGCTTGCCCAGCACCAACGGACGAATACCGTTGGGATCCCGGAATGCCAGCATGCCATGGCCGATAATCACCGCCACGGTAGCGTAGGCGCCGCGTATTTTTTCATGCACCTTGCTCACGGCAGCAAACACATGGCCCGGCTCGAGGTGCAGGGTTTGCGTCTGTTGATCCAGCTCGTGAGCCAGCACGTTCAACAGCACTTCGGAATCGGAGCTGGTATTGATATGGCGGCGAGCCACCCGGAACTGTTCTTCTTTCAGCTCTCGGGCATTGGTCAGGTTACCGTTGTGCGCCAGGGCAATACCGAACGGAGAGTTCACATAGAAGGGCTGCGCCTGAGCGACGCTGCTGCTGCCGGCGGTAGGATAACGCACATGGCCTATGCCTACATTTCCGATCAATCGCTCCATATGACGCTCTTCAAACACATCCCGCACCAGACCATTGGCCTTGCGCTGGCGGAAGGTATCTCCCGATATGGTTACGATGCCGGCTGCATCCTGGCCTCTGTGCTGAAGTACCGTCAGGCTGTCATACAGCGCCTGATTTACCGGGGTCGTGCCTTGAATACCGACAATCCCACACATGTCCTAATTTCCTCAATTCATTATGGCTTGGGGGGTAAAAAGCTGGATGAATTTTGTACCAGACTGAAAAACCACTGGATCACGATGCCGAATTCCGGAATCAACCGGGATTCGCGCCACCACAGACTCTGTGAAAAGGCCGTCATGGTATCGATGAATAACAGCAAGGCGGCCACGATAAGCACGCCCCGCACAGCCCCGAAACAGACGCCCAGTACCCTGTCGGTACCAGAAAGGCCGGTTTTGGTCACCAGCTCACCGATAACGTAATTAATCAGAGCGCCCAGGATCAGGGTTAATACAAACAGGATGGCAATGGCTGCGCCGTTACGGAATAAGGGATCGGAGATATCGAGATGAATGGCCAGATCGGAGTAGAAACGACTGGCGACGAAGAAAGCGGCCAGCCAGGTAGCGAGTGACATCGCTTCTTTCACAAATCCCCTGACCAGGCTGATGAGTGCAGAAAGGCCGATAATGCCGAGAATTACGTAGTCTATCCAAACCATCATGTCTTGCCGGGAACCTCTTGAATGCCGCACATTCTACCAAAGGAGGGCGGCAAAAGGCGAAGAAAAAGCGGATAAATTTCATTCAAGATAAAACTAATTTCTGCTTGATAACCCCTAGAAACAAGCCGGGGCATGACCCCGGCTTGTTTGTCTTATTACCACGTTCAGCCGATAAACTTCAGGCCACCCATATAAGGCTGCAGGATCTCGGGTACCGCAATACGGCCGTCTGCCTGCTGATAGTTTTCCAGCACCGCCACCAGGGTTCGCCCTACCGCCAGGCCGGAGCCATTGAGGGTGTGCAACAGCTGGGGTTTGCCGTCGGCACCGCGTACCCGGGCCTGCATCCGTCGGGCCTGGAAATCGCCGCAGTTGGACACAGAGGATATTTCCCGGTAAGTATTCTGGGCCGGCAGCCAGACTTCCAGATCGTAGGTCTTGGCAGCGCCAAAGCCCATGTCGCCGGTGCACAGTGCCATCACCCGGTAGGGCAGATTCAGGCCCTGCAGTACTTTCTCGGCGTGGCCAACCATCTCTTCCAGGGTATCCCAGGACTGATCCGGGTGAACCAGCTGCACCATTTCCACCTTGTCGAACTGATGCATACGCACCAGGCCGCGGGTATCCCGGCCATAAGAGCCCGCTTCGGAGCGGAAGCAAGGAGTATGAGCCGTGAATTTCAGCGGCAGCTCTTTGGCATCGAAGATCTCGTCCCGACCGATATTGGTCAGCGGTACCTCGGAGGTAGGGATCAGCGAGAAGCGACGCGTCTTGCCCTCTTCATCCCCTTCGCCTTCGATCGCGGTATGGAACAGATCAGCAGAAAACTTGGGCAGCTGACCGGTACCGAACAAACTGTCGCTGTTCACCAGATAAGGCACATAGCACTCGGTATAGCCATGCTCATTGGTGTGCAAATCCAGCATGTATTGCGCCAGGGCCCGGTGCATACGGGCAATCTGGCCCTGCATGATCACGAAACGGGAGCCGGAAATCTTGACCGCGCCCTTGAAGTCCAGACCAGCCAGGCCTTCGCCCAGTGCCACGTGATCCTGAGGTTCAAAATCGAAGGCGGTGGGCTCACCCCAGACGCGAACCTGAAAATTGTCGTCTTCGTTTTTACCGACCGGCACCGACTCGTGGGGCAGATTGGGAATCGCGGCACAGAAGGCTTCAATCTCGTTCAGCAACTGATCCAGCTCGACCTTGCAACCGTCCAGTTCGTCGTTAATGGCCGTCACCGCCGCCTTCAGCGGGGCTATATCTTCACCGCTGCGAGCCGCCTGACCAATGGCCTTGGAACGGGCATTACGTTCGGCCTGCAGTTCCTGTGTACGGGATTGCAGAGACTTCCGCTTTTCTTCGAGGCTGTTGAACAAGGCAGTATCGAGTGTAAAACCACGGCTTGCCAGCCGCGCCGCCGTGTCGGCGATATCGCCGCGCAGGTATTTGGAGTCCAGCATGAGTTACCTTATTTGATGCTTGTACTGCGTGTCACACGCAGGGTCGGAAGTCACTAAATCGACGTCAAGTTTATCAGCTTAGCGGGCCGGGAGCCAACTAGCCGCCGGCCTGCTCGTCGAGGCTTTTCAGGTAATCGAGCTTGGCCCTGACCTTCTGCTCGAAACCCCGTTCGCTGGGCTGATAATAGCACCGTTGTGCCAGCGCCTCCGGCAGATACACCTCGCCGGCGGCATAGGCACCCGGCTCGTTGTGAGCATAGCGATATTCGGCACCATGGCCCAGATCTTTCATCAGCCTGGTGGGCGCATTACGCAAGTGCACCGGCACTTCGTAATCGGGTAATTCTCGGGCATCCTTCAGCGCCGCTTTCCAGGCAGTGTAGAGTGCATTGCTCTTGGGCGCACAGGCCAGATAGACAATAGCCTGGGCAATGGCGCGTTCCCCTTCCGCCGGGCCGACCCGGGTAAAGCAGTCCCAGGCAGCCAGCGCCACCTCCATCGCCTTGGGGTCGGCCAGACCCACGTCTTCCGAAGCGATGGCCAGCAGACGACGGGCGATATAGAGAGGATCACAGCCGGCACTGATCATACGCGCATACCAGTACAGACCGGCGTCCGGGTCCGAACCGCGAATCGACTTGTGTATCGCCGAGATCAGATCGTAATAGAGATCGCCCTGGTTATCGAAGCGGGCCAGCCGTTCGCCAGTCACCTCCGCCAGTAACGTTTTGTCGATGCGGCGAACTCCTTCATGCTGTTCGGCCATGTCCGACAGCAGCTCCAGATAATTCAGCGCCTTGCGACCATCTCCGTCTACCAGCTCGGCCAGCGCCCGCTGCACGCCATCGAGCAGTGCAATGCCCTGCCCGGCCAGCCCTCGTTCGTCGGTCAGCGCCTGGGCTATCATCTGCTCGATCTCTGCCGGCTCCAGCCGCTTGAGCAGATAGACCCGGGCCCGGGACAAGAGTGCATTGTTCAGTTCGAAGGAGGGGTTTTCGGTGGTGGCGCCGATAAAGGTGACGGTGCCATCTTCGATATGGGGCAGAAAAGCATCCTGCTGGGATTTGTTGAAGCGGTGTACCTCGTCCACAAACAGAATGGTGCGCCGGCCGGCCAGCTTGTGCTCCCGCGCCCGCTCGATGGCGGCGCGGATCTCCTTGACCCCGGAGGTCACCGCCGACACCCGCTCTACCTGGGCATCACAGTAGTGGGCAATCAGCTCGGCCAGCGTGGTTTTACCGGTGCCGGGCGGCCCCCACAGTATCATGGAATGACAGTGCCCGGCTTCCAGCGCCCGGCGCAACGGTTTGCCCGGCCCCAGGATATGCGCCTGGCCCAGGTATTGCTCCAGCCGCTGGGGTCGCATCCGCGCCGCCAGCGGCCGAAAGTCGTCCTGTTCGAAGTCCAGACTCAGGGTGCTCATGTCATTTCATCCCCATAAAACAAAGCGCAGGCTGTCAGCCGGTCTCTTAGTCACAGTCTGTCAGTCCGTAAATATGCTCAGAGGCAACTGGGTTGCCTCTTCCGACAGGCTAAACCGCATCCCTGCGACGCTCAGCACATGACGTCCTGTCATGTGCTGGTCGGCTGAGACTATCCCAGCCGCCTCTTTTCAGGCTCCGAGTCGTCGGTAAGCACCTCTGACAGAGCACTCCGCTGCCGACGGGAAGGCAAAGGGTGTCTGCTCAACCGACCATCTGACCGCCATGGATGGCGGGAATGCCTGGACGGCAGGAGCATTTCCCGGCCGCGCCAAGAATGGCGCGGCTGAGCCCCCAAGGAAGGGGTTACGGCGTGTCGGTTGAGTAGTGTCCTTTGTCCGATTTCATGCGGTCACCTGTAACCAGCAATCGACAATAGTTGTCACCAAGAAGCAGGCTGTCAGCCGATAGCTTAAAACAACTGGTTATTCAGCGCTGATCATCGACCATCACCCCAGCCGGGGGGGTGAAGGTAAAGGTGTCGGCACCGGTGGCGGGTTTGGTATTCACCTGCTTCAAGGTAAATTCGCTGCGCTGGCCGCCGGACTCGATCACCGTGAATCGCTGAATACGGTTGTTGCGGTCGAAGCGCAGACTGAACTGACTGATCAGCTCCCCCGGATCCTTGCTGGTCACCACATAATCGGCGCCCTTGCGGGCCACATGGTACTGTTGCCAGCGCCGCCCGTCACCGCCGGCAATCAGCAGAAACGGCGTGTTCTGTATCGCCTGCTCCAGCGGCGCTATGCTTACCTGCTCAACAAAGGGGTCGTACATCCAGACATCATTGCCGTTGGACACAATCAGACTCTCGTCCGGTGACACCGTATGCCAGCGAAAACGGTCCGGCCGGGCCAGTTGCATGGTGCCTTCGGCACTTTGCATCGGCGCCCCCTGCTCATCGAAGACCTGCTGGCTGAAGCTGGCAGAAAATCGATCGAAGGATGCCAGCTTCTGCTGCAGTTCTGCACGCGCATCGGCCAGTGCCACCGCACTCACCGACCACAGCAGGACTCCTAAGGTTGCCAGTTTATTCATGGTTACTCCCTGGCTGGCGGAGGTGCCAGCACTTCACGTTGACCGTTGCCGCCTGCGGAACTGACGATGCCCTGGTATTCCATCTGTTCTATCATACGGGCGGCCCTGTTGTAGCCTATTTTTAACTTGCGCTGCACACTGGAGGTAGAGCCGCGACGGCTCTCCACGACAAAAGCCACCGCTTCGTCGAACAGCGGATCCAGCTCTTCGTCGCCGCCTTCCGGCGCTTCGCCGGGCAGCAGGCCCTCGGCGCCCACATCGCCACTCAGAATATCCTCGATATAATTTGGCTCACCCCGCTCCTTCCAGGCCGCCACCACCTGGTGTACTTCATGGTCATCCACGAAGGCGCCGTGCACCCGGGTCGGATTACTGTCTCCGGCAGGCAGATAGAGCATGTCGCCCATGCCGAGCAGCGATTCTGCTCCCTGCTGGTCGAGAATGGTGCGCGAGTCGATTTTGCTGGAGACCTGAAACGACATCCGGGTCGGAATATTGGCCTTGATAAGGCCGGTAATCACATCCACCGAGGGTCGCTGGGTGGCCAGGATCAAATGAATGCCGGCCGCCCGCGCCTTCTGGGCGATACGGGCGATCAGCTCTTCCACCTTCTTGCCGACGATCATCATCATGTCGGCAAATTCGTCGATCACCACCACGATATGGGGCAGCTTTTCCAGCGCCGGCGGATAGGTATCCATCGACTGGGTCGGCTCCCACAAGGGATCCCGCAGCGGCTCGCCGGCATCTATCGCATCCTGCACCTTGGTATTGAAGCCCTTGAGGTTACGCACCCCCATGGCCGACATCAGCTTGTAACGTCGTTCCATCTCGCCTACGCACCAGCGCAGGGCGTTGGCGGCCTCTTTCATGTCGGTGACGACTTCGGTCAACAGGTGCGGTATCCCTTCGTAGACCGACAATTCCAGCATCTTGGGGTCGATCATGATGAAGCGCACCTCTTCCGGCGTCGCCTTGTACAGCATCGACAGGATCATGACGTTGACCCCCACCGACTTGCCGGAACCGGTGGTACCAGCCACCAGTACGTGGGGCATCTTGGCCAGGTTGACGATCACCGGCTCGCCGGCAATATCCTGCCCCAGCACCAGGGTCAGAGGATGCTCGTTGCGGGCAAAGGCTTCGCTGTCCATCACCTCGCGCAGATAGACGGTTTCGCGCCGGGTGTTGGGTAATTCCAACCCCACATAGGGCTTGCCGGGAATGACTTCCACCACCCGCACACTGATGGCGGACAGGGAGCGAGCCAGATCCCGGGCCAAGTTGGTAATTTTACTGACCTTGACCCCGGGAGCCAGATCCAGCTCGAAGCGGGTGATCACGGGGCCCGGATAAACGCCGACCACGTTGGCCTGCACGTTATAATCCGCCAGCTTGGCTTCCACCAGCCGCGCGATGCGATCGAGCTCCGCCTCGCTGACCATATGCTGCCGGGGCTTGGGCTGGTCCAGCAGTTCAACCGAGGGCAAGGGAGACAGGTCTCTGCGCTTCGAGGCCACCGGAGCCGGGGCCGGCGCTCGTGGCGTCGGTACGAGGGCGGACGGAGCCTCACCCTCGTTCAGCCAGGGCAGGTCCAGTTCTTCTTCATCGTCATCCATCTCCCAGCCGTTGGCCTCGGCGATGGTGCTCATGGCCGGATCCGGTGCGGAGGCCTCCCCCATCACCGGTTCTTTGCGTACCGGCAGGGTTTTCTTCTGTATCGGAGCCCGCTTTTCTGCCTTGGCAGCAACCGGAGCCAACAGCGGATCATCCTGCTCGGCTTCCCATTCCGGCCCCGAATTCGTCTCTGGCTCCAACTGACCACCAAGCCGCTCCTTGAACCGACGCCAGCCTACAAACCCCGCTTCGGACGACGCCGGCTCAGCCTCGGCTTCGAGCTCCGGCGGTGTCGGCGCCGCGCTGATGCTCTGACGGCGACGCCCTATGTCGCTCTGCCAGTCGACCAGTCGTTGCGGTATCTGGCTGAACCAATGAGGCGCATTCAATACCGCCGCGCCCAGACGCTCCACGATCAACAACCATGACCAGCCGCTGAAGAAGGTAACGCCGGTGGCGAAACCACACAGCAGCACCAGGGTGGTTCCCAGGGAACCAAACATCGAGTTCAGGGCCGACGCCAGCATATCGCCGATGAGACCACCGGAAGAAAAGTAATAGATGTTGCCCACGTTCATGCTGGCCAATGCCAGCAGGCTGAGCAACAACATCAGAAATCCGATAATACGCAGGCTCAGGGTCAGGTAGCAGATATCACTCAATGCCCTCGGCCGCCACAGGGTGACCCAGCCGATCAACACCATGAAAAATGGCATCAGATACGCCGAGAAGCCGAAGGCAAACAGCAGAATATCTGCCAGCCAGGCCCCCGCAGGCCCGGCGGCATTGCGAATGTCTCCGCCCCATGCGGTTTGCGACCAGCCCGGATCTGAAGCATGGTAAGAGACCAGCGATAACATCATGAAGATCGCCAGCAAAATAATGGTGATCAATCCGGCCTCAAACAGACGCTGTAAACCAGACATGGGAGTAAACAGCTTTTTCTCCGCCAAACGCCCGCTCCTCGCTCTTAATAGGTTGTGTCACGCAATAAAAATGCTGCGACAGGGAAAGTCGTCAGCCATCAAACGACAAACGAGCGGCCGGGGCCGCTCGCAGAGTCAGGTTCATCTCGGTCCCCGCCCGGCATAAAAATACCAGAGCCGGGCACAATAGCACAGCTTATCGGGTATTTATCACCAGACGGTTGCTCTGTTTCACTTCTTCCATCACCACATAGGTGCGGGTATCGTTCACCCCCGGCAGACGCAGCAGGGTTTCACCCAGCAGCTTGCGATAGGCGGACATGTCCGCCACCCGGGTCTTGAGCAAATAGTCGAAATCGCCGGACACCAGATGGCATTCCTGAATTTCTTCCAGCTTCTGCACCGCGTCGTTGAATTCGTCAAACACATCCGGTGTGCCGCGGTTAAGGGTAATTTCGACAAAAACCAGCAGCGAGGCATCCAGAAACTGTGGGTTGAGAATGGCGGTATAACCTTCGATATAACCCTGACGTTCCAGACGACGCACCCGCTCGAGGCAAGGCGTGGGGCTTAACCCTACACGCTTGGACAGCTCTACATTGGAAATACGGCCGTCTTGCTGCAGTTCATTGAGTATGTTGCGATCGATACGGTCGAGCTCTTTGGCCGGCCTGCTGTTCAAATCCAACACTTCATCCATCCTTTGACTCATTTTCGATACATTCCACTATGAACATTAAACCTGTATGGCACGAAACCATATTTTTGTCTTCTGTGCAATACGTCTGTCGGTCTGAAACGGAATTTTCAACCAACAGCCGGGTTACCGGTGTAAGGTTGATTTACGTCTGCAGAACTACAACAGATAAATAAAAAACCATAAAAATCGATTTATTATACACAGACAGCTTTTAGTATCTTAACACGGCATATGGTAAACAGGTAGCACATACGTTTGACAATAGTATAAAAAAGCTATGATTCTTAAATTTTTATGCCTTGTTATGGCTATTTTAACTACCAGGATGCTGATCAAGCAGTTTATCACTAGAAATCAGCTGACCTCTCTTTTATCCTGCCAATTTACCGACCTATTCCCTATAAAGCACAACAAATATGGCTGCTATCGGTTATTTATCCGGTTCAATAACAAACCATCTCTGGACATCAAATAAAGTGGTTATATTGCATAACTATTCGTTATAACAATTCACCTTTATTTTGTTGCCATGATCACCAGTTAATTGGATACAAATATGATGAAAACAATCGTTTTGTTACGCTTTATTCCCTCTGGCCTATCCCCTACAATCGAGGGCACTTTTTATCTGCCTATTTGCCAAGGTTGGAGAGACAAATGAGCCAAGCCAAACACGCCAAACTGCTTATTCTGGGTTCTGGCCCTGCAGGGTATACCGCCGCCGTCTATGCGGCCCGCGCCAACCTTAATCCGGTACTGGTGACCGGTATTCAGCAAGGTGGTCAGCTGACCACCACCACAGAAGTGGAAAACTGGCCGGGTGACGCCGAAGGACTGACAGGCCCGGCGTTAATGGATCGTATGAAGGAGCACGCCGAACGTTTTGAAACCGAGATCCTGTTCGACCATATCAACAGCGTGGATCTGCAGCAACGTCCATTCCGTCTTAAAGGCGACGACGGAGAATACAGCTGTGATGCCCTGGTGATCGCCACCGGCGCCTCCGCCAAATACCTGGGTCTGCCCTCGGAAGAAGCCTATCAGGGCCGCGGCGTCTCGGCCTGCGCCACCTGCGACGGTTTTTTCTATCGCAACCAGAAAGTCGCCGTGGTCGGCGGTGGCAATACCGCAGTGGAAGAAGCGCTGTATCTGTCCAACATCGCCGCCGAGGTACATCTGGTACACAGACGCGAACAGTTCCGTTCCGAGAAGATCCTGATCGACCGGCTGATGGACAAGGTAGAGAACGGTAACATAGTACTGCATACCAACCGTACCCTGGACGAAGTACTGGGCGACGAAATGGGCGTGACCGGTGTTCGTCTGAGAAATACCCAGACCGATGCCACCGAGCAGTTGGAGCTGGCCGGTGTCTTCATCGCCATCGGCCATCAGCCCAATACCCAGATCTTCGAAGGCCAGTTGGAAATGGAAAACGGCTATCTCAAGGTGCAGTCCGGCCTGCATGGCAATGCCACCCAGACCAGCATCGAAGGTGTGTTCGCCGCCGGTGACGTCATGGATCACGTTTATCGCCAGGCCATTACCTCCGCCGGCACCGGCTGCATGGCAGCACTGGATGCCGAACGATACCTCGACGGTCTGAAGTAAAACAGCAAGAAAAACGGCGCCATTGATACAGCGCCGTTTTTGATCAAAAAGTCGGATAAGTCAATGTGCTTGGGATGAGCCCCATGAAAAAAAGCCCGGAATATCCGGGCTTTTTTTCATGGGGCTGTTTTCATTCGACAAGCAAGCTAGTGGTATCAGTAGCTCCGTGCCATGGCGGCGGACGCCTTCTCCTGGGTCAGCTTGCTCACCGCCACGTAGATGACGCTGGAAGCCAAACAACCGTAAAGCGGCCCTTCTACCCAGCCCACATCGGTGAACAGCAGGAAGCTGCCGCTGGTGACCAGGCCGGTCAACATGGCGGCCAGGGCGCCACAGGCGTTGCCCTGCCAGAAGGAAGAAATAAACACCGGGCCTATCATCACCGCCAGCAGGGTGCCGGAGCCCAGAATGCCCAACCAGGACAACATGAAGGGCGGCGCGAACAACATCATCAGGAAACCGACCACACCAAGAATCGCCACCCAGCTGCGGTTGATCCACAAGATACGATTGTTGCTGGCGTTACTGTTGGGGAACAGTGCGGTACGCAGATCGTGAGACGCGGCACTCGACACCGTATGCAGCAGCGAGTTGGCGGTGGACTTCATCGCGAACAGGATGAACAGGGTGATGATCCCCGCCAGTGCCGGGTGCAGGAAGCTGGCCAGATAAGCCGGCATGGCCTGATCCGAGTCGGTCAGTTCGGGATGAGCGATACGCACATAGAGGCCGATAATCGGCACCAGGCTCAGCAAACAACCCAGAGGCGCAACCCAGATAGCCACATGATGCATCTTCACCGACGGTTTGAACGCCAGGAAGCGCACCGCCATATAAGGCAATACCGCGGTAAACAGGAAGGCATAGGGCAACACCAGGAACACCGAGCTCCTGCTCTCGCCGTAAGGCGCCGCAGTAGACGGATTGAGCAGTTCAGGATTGACCGCGTTCAGCCGTTCCACAAACTCGGTCAGGCTGACGTCGGTAAAAATCTGCACCATCATCACCACGGCGCCGATGCACATGCCCACCACCATCAGGGTATCGGTCCAGGCCACGGCGGCCAGACCACCCAGCATGGTGTAGAGGATGATAACCCCTATCATCAAGATGGCACTTTCCGTCAGACCGATGCCCAGCCAGGAAGCTCCCAGCAGACCCACGGCCTTGATCTGACTGGTCAGGAACACCAGCAGCAGCACTATGGTAATGACGGCGGCAACACCCTTGACCCAGCGTTCGATCCGCGAACCGCCACCGTGAACCTGAGACACATACTCGGGGATGGTGCAGCTGCCCAGCTCTTCAGCCCGCTTGCGCAGGAAATTGGCAAAATACAGCACGGCAATCACCATGGCCGGGGCAAAGAAGAAGTTACCCAGCACTTCTATCGAACCAAACTCGTAAGCCACCCCGGGGGAGCCCATGAAACCCCAGCCGCTGAAGCCGGTGGCCACTATGGTACCGGCACCGACGAAGGGTCCCAGGCTGCGACCCGCGACCAGAAAGCCGGCGGCGTCGCTGTCTTTAATTGCCCTACTCGACAAATAGCCGATCAGGATCAAAATGCCAAAAGACCCCAACAGCAGAGACCAGTTCAAAAATTGATAATCTTCCATCACAAATTCCCTTTAATTTATATTTGTCCGATAAACTTCCTGCATGTTCAGCTGCTACGACCGTCTTGGTGGATGAACTCCCGGTAGCCGTAAGCCAGTACGGACCAGACAATAATCGTGACATTCAGATAAACGAACCATTCCATGGTCCAGGATTGAGACAACATGACTTCTACCTCTTCTTGAGCGGCGTATCGCTACGCCGGTTGCACATTCCCTGATTCCACCGGCAAATGCCGGCCTCACCAGAAGTAGTCTGGTAATAACGAGTCTCTCTTTATTACCAATGGAGGGGTTTATAACGATGGGCAGGAGCCCATAAGCGGGCATCTGTTACAACAGGGGCCCGCCTGAACCGGCGAGCCCCTATCAATTAGCCCTTGATGATGTTGTGCTCTGGACCGAACGGGAAGCGGGTGATGTTCTCCACGCCGCTGTCGCTGATCACCAGGATATCGTGTTCACGATAACCACCGGCACCCGGCATGCCTTCCGGCAGCATGATCATCGGCTCCATCGACACCACCATGCCCGGCTCCAGTACCGTTTCGATATCTTCACGCAGCTCCAGACCCGCTTCGCGGCCGTAGTAGTGACTCAGGGTACCGAAGGAGTGACCGTAACCGAAGGTGCGGTACTGCAGTGCATCCTGCTCGGCGAAGATTTCGTTCAGCTCATGCGCGATGTCGCAGCAGCGAGTACCGGCCTTGATCAGCTCCAGACCGCGGCGGTGTACCTTGCAGTTCAGCTCCCACAGCTCCAGGTGACGGTCGGAGACGTGCTCGCTGAACAGGGTCCGTTCCAGCGCCGTGTAGTAGCCACCGATCATCGGGAAGGTGTTCAGGCTGAGTATATCGCCGGCTTCAATCTTGCGGCTGGTCACCGGGTTGTGGGCGCCGTCGGTGTTGATACCGGACTGGAACCAGACCCAGGTGTCCATCAGCTCGCCATGGGGGAAGGTGCGGGCAATTTCGCGCACCATGGCCTGAGTACCGGCCAGGGCCACTTCGTATTCCGGCACGCCCACGCCGATGGCGTCACGGATGGCGGCGCCACCCACATCGGCCACCCGGGCACCCTGCTTGATAAGCGCGATTTCTTCCGCCGACTTGAACATGCGCATCTTCATGGTGGGCACGCCGATATCGACGAATTCGGCTTCCGGCAGCGCGGCTTTCAGCTTGTCCAGGTTTTGCAGGTTGATGTGGTCGAACTCCACGCCCACACGCCGGGCGCCGCCAATCAGCGACTTGACCGCATGGAAGAAGTTGTCTTTCTGCCAGTCGGTGTACACCAGGTTGTCACCCAGGGCGTTGCGGCGATAAGGCTGGCCGCCGTCGATGTTGGCGGTAATGGTGGTGTGAATGTGCTGGGTCACGGCCAGGCCGTAGTCCCGACCGAAGCGGCAATAGACGAAGTCACTGAAGTAGTTGATGTTGTGATAAGAGGTAAACAGCACGGCATCGACGTCGTTGGCGGCCATGTAGCTGCGCAGCCTGGACTGGCGTGAAACCATTTCTTCGTTGGAAAACATGCCCCGGACTTTGTCGCCGTTGGGAATATTCAGGGTCTGTGGCATTTGCATGATAAGGCTTCCTTCCTCTATGACAGTAACAGGGTTGATTGCGCCGCTGGAACAACCGGACTTAGCGCATGACCTGATACTAAGTTCGGCTTTGTCATAATAGAAATGAATACTTTAAATCCCATCATTAACAACGTTAATGTTGTGTTGCACTAAAGTGAAAATAGTTAACCCACACACAGGGCATCAAGTAACACCAGACCCCATACCAGCCCCATCAGTAGCATGGTCAGCAGCACCGCCGCCGAGCCCATGTCCTTGGCCCGGCCCGACAGCTCGTGATGTTCGGGGCCGATACGATCCACCACCGCCTCCAGCGCCGAGTTGAGCAACTCCACTATTGGTATCAGCATCAGGCTGCCGATCAGCAGCAGGGTTTCCACCAATCCCGGGCTCCAGATCAGCGCCACCGGCAGCAGCACCGCCACCAGCCAGCATTCCTGACGAAAAGCCGCTTCATGACGATAGGCGCTCTTCAGCCCCTGCAGTGAATAGCCGCCGGCGGCGATGATACGCGCCAGGCCTGTTTTTCCCGGTTTCATAGGCTGAAGTTCCGTTGGTTTGTGTTGTTAAGGGCGTCGATTATATGCCGAAGCGTCCTGCGCCAGCCAGCAAGGGCCCATCATGATGCGAGGCCGGTGAAAAAAAGGTCGAAAAACGGCGGTGAGATTTGACCTTTTTTTCACCTGCCGGGGCATAGCATGGAGTGATAGCCATTACTTCACCTCTGACAGGGAGCCTGCCCATGGCCTCATTAACCGAGCATTCAAACACGCCGACAACAAGGCGAAAGGCCGCAAAAAGCGGGCTGTCGCTGACGCCGGTCCGCTTTGTCTTTTTCGTCTCCTGCTACTTTTTTCTGGTGTTGAATCTGGCCCTGCTGGCCAGACTGGGCACCATTATCGGCAGCCTGGATCAGGTCCGGCTGGGGTTCGTGCTCACCATCCCCTTGTTCTTCGTCGCCTGCTTCAACGCCATCTTCAGCCTGTTCACCGTCTTTCGTTGCGAGAAACCGGTGATAGTCACCTTCATCCTGGTGTCATCCCTGCTGAGTTACGCCATGTATAACTACGGCACCATCGTGGACCGGGACATGATCGTCAATATTCTGGAAACCAACAGCGGCGAGGCCAAGTCCTACCTTAACCTCAGCGCCGCGCTCTGGTTTGTACTGACCGGCGTCTTGCCCGCGGCCCTGGTGCTGAAACTGAACATCAGGCGCAGCAGCGTCATCGGAGAGCTGTTGATGAAGCTGGCCTCCATCATGGTATCGGTGTTGGTGGTCCTGGTCATAGCGGCGTTCTACTACAAGGACTACGCCTCGGTCGGGCGCAACAATGCCTACCTCAACAAGATGATCATTCCGACTCACTTCGCCCACAGCCTCTATGGCTATGTGAACGAAACATACTTCAAGGAAGACATCCCCTACCGGACGCTGGGTGAAGACGCCAGACTGATAGGAGCGACGCAGGATGGTCGCAAAAAGCTGCTGGTGCTGATGGTGGGCGAAACCGCCCGGGCCGCCAATTTTCAGTACGGGGGTTATGAGCGTGACACCAATGCCTTTACCCAGCCGCTTGGGGTCACCTATTTCCGACAGGTGTCATCCTGTGGCACCGCCACGGCGGTGTCGGTGCCCTGCATGTTCTCGCGCCTGTCACACAGGGATTTTTCCGACACCTTGGCAGACAACCAGGACAATCTGATGGACATAGTACAAAGAGCCGGCATCGATACCCTGTGGCTGGAGAACGACGGCGGCTGTAAAGGCGTCTGTGGTCACATCAAGACCATCGAATTCAAACCCGATGCCGCCAATCCGGTGTGTGACGGAGACTATTGCCAGGATCAGGTGCTGCTGGACGGGCTGAGCGCCCGGCTCGATCGGCTAAGCGAGCAAAACAACATCATAGTGCTGCACATGGTCGGCAGACACGGCCCTACCTATTACAAACGTTATCCCGCCGGGTTTTCCCACTTTCAGCCGGATTGCCAGCGCAGCGATATCCAGAATTGTGACGCCCGCCAGCTGAACAATACCTATGACAATACCCTGTATTATTCCGATTACATCATGAGTGAGGTTATCAAATTATTAAAACAACACCAGGACATAAGTACCGGCATGTTGTATGTGTCGGATCATGGAGAGTCACTGGGTGAGTCGGGGCTTTATCTGCATGGCATGCCCTATTCGCTGGCCCCCACGGAGCAGACCCATGTCCCCATGTTGACCTGGTTCTCCGACACCTTCGCGGCCGACAAGCAGCTGGATGAGCAATGTCTGGGGCAGGCAGCCCATGCCAAGGCCTATTCGCACGACAACCTGTTTGATTCCATCCTGGGTTTGATGGACGTGTCGACCGACCTCTACCGACCGGAGCTGGATATATTCAACGCCTGTCGCCACCAGGGTCGACTGGCGCTGAATCAGGCTTCGTCAAAATAGACCGTCACCCGGGTGCCGGCGGCCTCATTGGGCGATAACGCCAACCGCCAGCCCTGGTGCTCACAGATACGCTCGACGATCGCCAACCCCAGTCCGAAGCCCGTGGGGTTGGCCTCGCTGACCCCACGGGTGCACGCCTGATCCTGCAAAGCGTCGGCAATACCGCTGCCGGTATCGGACACCTGCAGATAATGCGCATCCAGCCGGAGACGAATTTCTCCCTCGGCGGTATGCTGCATGGCATTGCGCAACAGGTTATTCAGCACGGCTATCATCATGGTCGCCGGGCGCTCCCCCACCTCGCCGTTCACCTCAAGGGTCAACATCAGTCCTCTGGCATCGGCCAGCGGTTGCCAGTCCGCCAGTTGCCGGGCGGTGATGTCCGCCAGGGGCATGGTAACACCACTACCGGACAGCGCGTCGGGGGTGCGGGACAGTTGCAGGAACAACTCCGTCTGCTGCTGCATTTGCTGCAGGGCGCCGTCGATGCGCTGCAACTGGCGCAACAGGGTCGCTTGCGGCTCGCTTTCCTTCAACATGTCGACCGCCCCCCGAATGACCATCATGGGGGTGCGCAGCTCATGGCTGGCGTTGGCAGAAAACTGCTGCTCCCTGAGCAGCAACTCATTCACCCGCAGCACATAACGGTCGAAGCTGCGCGCCAGCTGGCCGGTTTCATCATCCGGGTAGTTCATCTCGAGTCGGTGGCCGGGCTGCTGCGGCAAGGTAGCCACCTCGGTCGCGAGTCGCGACACCGGCTGTAATATCTGTCGGCTCAAGCGCCGGGACAAGATGAAACCCAGCCCCCATACCAGCAGAACACCGAGAGTCACTCCCGCAAACACCATCAACTCGTAACGCTCGAACTCGCTCTGATCCTGTACCAGCACATGTATCCAGCCGCCGTCATGACGCACGAACAGGTTATAGGCCCTATCTGGCAGCAGCACCTCGTGTCCGCCCTGGGGATAGCCGCGAAAGACCTCCGGCAACAGCCGCTGATCGGTCCGGGGCAACTTGTAGTAAGTCGTATCGGTCATCGGCAACAGCAGCGGCGTGGTAACCGTCTCATGATTGCGGATCTGGTCACTCAGATCGCTTTGCAGATGATTGTAAAAGAGGGTGTCTTCAAACCAGAAGATCAGCAGCACCATGCCCACTGCCGCCAGCGAACTGGTGGTCACTATCACCAGGTTCAATACCAGTTGCAACCGGGACTTGATGGTCATTTTCATCTCAATCCTCCCCGCCCACCAGCCGGTACCCCTGGCCGTGCACGGTTTGCAGCAAGGCGCGCTCGAAAGGTTTATCCAGCTGGCTTCGCAACAGATAAATGTGGGATTTGAGGCCGTCGCTCTCGGGCGGATCGTCGCCCCACAACTGGTCAGTCAGAGTCTCTCGGCTCACCACATGGGGTGAGTGACGCATCAGTATCTCGAGCAGCTTCAGGCACTTGGGGTTGAGGCTAAGCAATTGTCCGCCACGACTGGCCTGACGACTGTCGAGATCCAGGCTCAGATCCGCCACCTTCAGCCGCCGCACCTGTTGTTTCTGGCTGCGCTTGAGCACCGCCTGGATACGCGACCACAGCTCGGGCAGGGCGAAGGGTTTCACCAGATAATCATCGGCTCCCACTTCGAAGCCGCCGAGTTTGTCGTCCAGGGTATCCCGCGCGGTCAGCATCACCACCGGCAGCGGATTCTGCTCGGTGCGCAACTGGCGGCACAACGCCAGGCCATCCATTCCCGGCAACGACAGATCCAGCACCAGCAGATCATATTCCCGTTGCCGGATCTGATTCAGGGCCGCCGCGCCGTTGTACATGGCATCCACCACACAGTGTTTCAGGCTGAGGTAATCGACGATATTCACCAGAATATCCGGATTGTCTTCTACCACCAGTATCCGCATCTTGGCTCCTCAGCCTGCCGGCAGGGGTCTGCTCTGTAATTCCACCTCTTTGGGCGTCACCACCAGCACACTGCCCTGAGTGTACCAGTCGCCGAGCACGATGCGCTGGCCGGGCTCGTCCTCGATATAAAGCTGATGAATGGCGGGTCTGTGGGTATGACCGTGAATGAGCGAATGCACCTTGTAACGCTGCATTTGGCGCTCTACCTCGGCCTGATTCACATCCATCACCTGCATGACCTTCACTTCCTT
Source organism: Oceanisphaera submarina (assembly GCF_046521305.1). NCBI lineage: Bacteria > Pseudomonadati > Pseudomonadota > Gammaproteobacteria > Aeromonadales > Aeromonadaceae > Oceanisphaera > Oceanisphaera submarina. Next base: position 24,280 of record NZ_JBKGFN010000014.1, read on the forward strand.
TGACTGAGCGCTTTTGCCGCGAATGCCGTCGGCAATCCGCATCCGCCGACCCAGCGGCAGTCGCAGAAACAGCCATTGCAGCCAGCGCCAGCGGGTGATGCGGCGATAACGCTGATAACCGGCATCGTCGATGCATAGAGTATCGCCATGCATGATAAGCGTCGGCTCGCCGTAGAGATCGATGACCTGATGTTCCGGCAGCAGCGTCATGCCCGCTTCGCGGGCAAACCGGCGGCCGACCATGAAGTCCCGATTGCCGTGAATGAAATAGACGGGAGTGCCCTGCTCGGCGCAGGCCCTGAAGGCCGCGGCCACCTGCCGGTTCAGTTCACTCGGTTCGTCGTCACCGATGGAGAACTCAAACAAGTCCCCCAGTACATACAGTGCCTCGGCCCGGTGCGCTTCTTCCCGCATGAAACGCAGAAAGGCGGCGGTAATGTCCGGACGACCGGCACTCAGGTGCAAGTCGGCAATAAAAAGGGTTCGGGACATTGAACGGGATTCCTGGATACAAAGACGACAATGCCCGCCATGGCGGGCATTGGTACAAAACTGGCAAAAACAGGATTACTCGCTGACGGTCACGCCGGTGATCAGCACGTCGTCCATCGGTACGTCCTGGTGCACGTAACCACGGGTGCCGGTGGCCACGCCCTTGATCTTGTTGACCACGTCCATGCCTTCAACCACTTCGCCGAACACGCAGTAGCCATAACCCTGGCTGGTGGCGGACTTGAAGTTCAGGAAGTCGTTGTCGTTGACGTTGATAAAGAACTGGGCGGTGGCGGAATGCGGTTCCATGGTACGGGCCATGGCGACGGTGCCCACCTTGTTGGACAGGCCGTTGTCGGCTTCGTTCTTGACCGGGGCACGGGTTTCCTTTTCTTCAAAGCCGGGGCCGAAACCGCCGCCCTGAACCATGAAACCGTCGATGACGCGGTGGAACAGGGTGTTGTCGTAGTGGCCGTCGCGGCAGTATTGCAGGAAGTTGGCAACGGTGTCCGGGGCCTTGTCGGCGAACAGATTCAGGGTGATGTCGCCGTGGCTAGTGTGCAGTGTGACCATAATAGTTATCCAAATAGTAGGTTCAGAGCTCGATTTTAGCGCAAGCGGCCGCTTTAGCGAACCCCTGCCGTCGCAAGGCTTGCACCGAATGGCCATTAAAGGTTCAATAGTGCTGTTCTCTCTACCTCACACCTCACCAAGACGTGGAATCATGCTGAAAATCTACAACTCCCTGACCCGACAAAAAGAAGAATTCATCCCTCTGGTACCCGGCAAGGTCGGCATGTACGTCTGTGGTGTCACCATTTACGATCTCTGTCACATCGGTCATGGTCGCACCTTCGTCGCCTTCGACGTGGTCACCCGCTATCTGCGTTATCTGGGCTTTGATCTGACCTTTGTGCGCAACATCACCGATATTGACGACAAAATCATCAAGCGGGCGGCCGAAAACGACGAAAGCTGCGATGCCCTGACCGAGCGGCTGACCGCCGACATGTACCGGGATTTCGACGCGCTGCATATCGCCCGACCCGACCTCGAGCCCCAGGCCACCCAGCACATTCCCGACATCATCAATATGGTGCAGAAGCTGATCGACGACGACCATGCCTATCTGGCCGACAACGGCGACGTGCTGTTTGCCGTGAACAGTTTTGCCGACTACGGCAAGCTGTCGGGCCAGAATCTGGAGCAGTTGCAGGCCGGGGCCCGGGTCGAAGTAGAGCAAAGCAAGCGTAATCCGCTCGACTTCGTGCTGTGGAAACCGTCCAAGCCTGGCGAACCGAGCTGGGAATCCCCCTGGGGCCCCGGTCGTCCCGGTTGGCACATCGAATGCTCGGCCATGAACGGCAAACACCTGGGCAAACATTTCGACATTCATGGCGGCGGTTCCGATCTGCAGTTCCCCCATCACGAAAACGAAATCGCCCAGAGTTGCTGCGCCAACCACAGCCCCTACGTAAACACCTGGATGCACTCGGGCATGGTGATGGTGGATCAGGAAAAGATGTCCAAGTCACTGGGCAACTTCTTTACCATTCGTGACGTGCTGGGACACTTCGACGGCGAAACCATCCGTTATTTCCTGCTGTCTGGCCACTATCGCAGCCAGCTCAACTACTCGGACGACAACCTGAACAAGGCGCGCAGCGCGCTGGAGCGCTTCTATACCGCTCTGCGTGGCCTGCCGGTAACCGAAGCGGCCGGTGGCGAGGAGTTTGTTGAACGTTTCAGGACGGCGATGAACGACGACTTCAACACTCCCGAAGCCTACTCGGTGCTGTTCGATCTGGCCCGCGAGATCAACCGCCTCAAGGGCAAGGACGACACGACTGCCGCCGGGCTGGCCGGTCGACTGCGTGAGCTGGCCGGAGTGCTGGGTCTCTTGAGTCAGGATCCCGAGACCTTCCTGCGCGGTAACACCGGCCCCGATGACGAAGTCGCCGAGATAGAACGTCTGATCCAGGCTCGTCTGGATGCCCGCAAGAACAAGGACTGGGCCGCCGCCGATGCGGCGCGCGACAGCCTCACCGCCATGGGCATAGTGCTGGAAGACGGCCCTCAGGGCACCCTCTGGCGCCGCAAGTAAGGCCAGGCTTCTGGCTGTTCGCCCTCGGCGACAGAGATTGAAAAAATCATCATGGGCGCCATCATTGGCGCCCTGTTTTTTTGACCGGCTATTTAACGGCCAACATCGACCCTTTCAAGGAGCCTTGCCATGCGTATATTTATTCCCGCCGTTTTACTGACCGCTCTGCTAGGCATGACCGGCTGTGAGCCTGAAGGGCCGGCGCGTGATATTGGCGACAACATCGATCAGGTGCTGGATAACGCCGTCTCATCCTCGGCACCCCAACAGTATGAAACCGTGGCGCCCACCAGTGCGCCCGAACCTGAAGTGATTGAACAGCAGAAAGAACAGCTGCAGCATGCGGCGGAAGAGGCTTCCCAGGAAGCCCAGGAGCGGCTGGACGAAATTCTGGAAAACACCCTGGAACAGCCATAACCTCCGCGCCGCAGCAGGACCCGTCTGGTTCGCTGCGGCCCGAATCCCACCACATAGCCTCTTTTTTAGGCGTCAGATGACAGCCCCCGTCATATCTGGCGCTGCCCTCCCCGCTCCGTTTACGTCATTCTGGTTCGCAAGCTGTCATTACCAATTGATTTTCATGGTTATTTTTAAATAATCCTGAATTTTTAAATCCTTGACCACCTGTTGTTTCATCACCGTCTGCGCTATTACTAGTAAGGTAAAACACAACAGCGGCCACCGGCCGAAAACTATCCCCAGCGAGGAGCAGAAAATGAAGAAATCATGGCTTAACATATTATTACTGACTTCTGTTGCCACCTTTGGCCTGGCTGCCTGTGATAACAAGGGAGACGCAGAACAAGCGGGTGAAAAGATGGATGAAGCCATCGAAAACGTACAGGAGCAGAGTCAGGAAACAGCTGACGAAGCACAAGAAGCTCTGGGTATTGAAGAACAGGGCACCATGGAAAAAATGGGCGAGCAGCTGGATGAAGCCGCCAAAAACGTCAAAGATGCCGCCAGCGAACAGGCAGCAGAGATGGAACAAGCCATGGATGACGCCGCCGCCGAAGCCGATCGCAAGCTGGATGCGCTGATGGAAGACACCGAAGAGTAATCTGTCGACACAGCGTCATGAATAAAGGGAGCCTCGGCTCCCTTTATTCATGACGAGGCCTTTGTAGCCCAGACTCCAGCGGCAACACAGCCGCCCCCCTCGACACGCTGCGAGTCGAGGGAGCAGCTTCCTTTGTCCGACCTTATACAGAAATGAAATGGATCCTTTTTGTAATCGGATAGCTATTACTCCTGCGGTGGCTCCATTTCTCCCCCGCAATATTTGCAATAACCGGCATCCCTGTCGTGTCCGCCTTTGTCACACTGGGGACAGTGGCGATGTTCGTATTCCCGCCGCATTTCCCGCCCCAGCTCGGCACTGAGAATACCGGTGGGAACCGCAATAATGGCGTAGCCCATCAGCATGGTGACGGCGGCAATGGCCTGACCCAGGGGGGTTTGCGGGGTGATGTCGCCAAAACCGACGGTGGTGATGGTGACAATGGCCCAGTAAATACTGATGGGGATACTGGTAAAACCGTTTTCCGGCCCTTCCACCACGTAAAGCAGCGAGCCGAACAGGGTCACCAGGATAAAGAGGCTGCTGAAGAACACCAGTATCTTGCGCCGGCTCTGATTGAGGGAGCGCAACAACACATTGGCTTCGTTGACATAACGCATCAGCTTGAGAATGCGGAAAATACGCAATACCCGCAACAAACGGATGATCATCAGGAAACTGGCGCCGGGAAGAAAAATAGCCAGATAGCTCGGCATCACCGCCAGCAAGTCGATAATGCCGTAAAAACTTCTGACGTAGGCGAGCCGGTTCTGGGAGCAATAGACCCGTACGCCGTATTCAATGGTAAAGGCCAGCGTAAAGGCCCATTCCAGCCCATACAGCATGGTGCCGTATTGCTCCCGAACCGAACTTATCGAGTCCAGCAGCAAGACGGTGATGGACAGCAGTATGGTGACGATAAGGGCAATATCGAAACGGCGACCCGCCGGGGTTTCCGTGCCGAAAATTACCGTGTAGAGCACATCCTTGTCGGGCCACTGCATCGGCTGTCCTTACTGACTGTTTTATTAATGGTGTTTACTGATCGTGATAACGCTCGCAGGCGATCAAGGTGTTTTCAATCAGGGAGGCCACCGTCATCGGACCCACGCCGCCGGGCACGGGAGTAATATAGGAAGCCCGTTCGGCGGCCACCGTATATTCCACATCCCCCACCAGACGGCCATCGTCCAGCCGGTTGATGCCCACATCGATCACCACGGCACCGGGTTTGATCCAGTCACCAGGAATAAAGTGCGGCTTGCCCACCGCCACCACCAGCAGATCGGCCCTTTCCACCTGCGCCTTGAGATCTTCGGTGAAGCGGTGGCAGGTGGTGGTGGTGCAACCGGCCAGCAGCAGCTCCAGCGTCATGGGACGACCGACGATATTGGACGCGCCCACCACCACGGCATTGAGGCCATGGGTCTTGATATGACTACGCTCCAGCAGGGTAATGATGCCCTTGGGGGTACAGGGCCGCAGCGCCGGAATGCGTTGAGCCAGGCGACCGATATTATAGGGATGAAAGCCGTCCACATCTTTGTGCGGATGAATGTGCTCTATCACCGGGGTGCTGTCGATATGCGCCGGCAGCGGCAGTTGCACCAGAATGCCGTCTATGGTGGCATCCTGGTTCAGCTCATCAATCAGTTCCAGCAGTTGCTGCTCTGTGGTTTCCTTGGGTAAATCGTAAGACTTGGAAATAAACCCGACCTCTTCGCAGGCCCGGCGCTTGCTGCCGACATAGACCTGGGAAGCCGGATTGGCACCGACCAGTATCACCGCCAGACCCGGCGCGCGTTTGCCTGCACGGATTCGTTCGGCCACTCGTTCGGCTACCTGGCTGCGTACCGCCTGTGCAATCGCTTTTCCATCGATTATTTGAGCTGACATCTGCGTTGATTCTCACCTTTATAAACCTGCGGCAATTGTCGCATCTTTTCCCGGCTTTGATAAGCAAGCGCCAGCGGCTTTCGCTCGGTAAGCCCTGTCGGATAAAGCCGTTGACCGCCGCAAGGCAAATAGGTATCATCCCGCCCCGTTACGCCGCAGCCTTGCTGCAGTGTAACGTCTGAAAAGCGCCCTTAGCTCAGCTGGATAGAGCACCCGCCTTCTAAGCGGGTGGTCGCAGGTTCGAGTCCTGCAGGGCGCGCCATCTTTGGTGACCGTAGCTCAGTTGGTAGAGTCCCGGATTGTGATTCCGGTTGTCGCGGGTTCGAGCCCCGTCGGTCACCCCAGTTTCCAGACTGCAATACCGCCCCCAGCCTCCAGGCTAATTTCCTCTGAAATACCCCATTGATTCCAAATCGTCACCAAAAATACCGACTTTCGTCGGCGTTACTGCTGCTCCTGCCATATCAATGACATTGAGTATCTGATCAGATTGAGCCCTCAGACCAGAGGCAACACAGCCGCCTCCCACGACACGCCACTGGTAAATGACACTCACCGTTGCAGCCTACTGAGAACATTCACTGGATGTTCGCAGCGGTGAGTGTCATTCGCCTGCAGCGCGTCGGCGGAGCGGGCCCTTGGTCCGATTTTTATATTGAAATGCAATAGATCATTTGTTGAACGGGATCGATATGAAGCGTTCTTAATCTAGCAGCGACTGGGCTATCTGCTGCCATTCTTCCCGGGTAGTGCAGCCGGGCCGCTGCTTCCTTGCGCGTCCATACCAGTAGTCGGCATTCCAGAGTACGCCTTCCACATGATGCAGGTAGGCGTGAACCCAGGCAGAGGGCTGGTCGCTGTTGTCACGTACCTGATCATGCGCGGCCTCCCACTGATCATTGGCTTCCAGCCACAAGGCGGTGAGGGCCGCAGACAGCCCCTGCGGCGGTGTCGGCTGGCTGAGTGAGGCATGAAATTCTTTAAAGTTCATAGTCGTGTCTACCGTGCTGTTTTCTGAGGAGAGATGGAGAGTCAACAGACCCCGGATCCTACCATAGGAGGACCACAGGGCTCGTATCGGGTGTAATCTTTGTCGCATAACTGAATGAATACCGCCTTATTGTCCACTGCTGGTCATCAAGCGGGCTACCTTGTCGACCAGCGCACGGCGAATGCCGCCCAGCTGTTTTTTCTCGTCTCCCTGCCAGGGCACGGGCCGGCACAGGCTCATGGTCTGCAGCCCGAGGCGAGCGGTGAGCAAACCGGCTCCCACACCCTGCCCGGCCCGGGCCGACAAGCGCCCGGCCAGCTCCAGACCCAGCAAGTCCATACCGGCGTCGATGGCCGCTTCCGATACCCCGACATACAGCATGTGATGCAGCACCTGACGGATCAGTCGCAGTCGGCTCAGTCCGCCCAGACGGATGCCGTAACACTGGCTGATGTCTTCAATCATCTTCAGGTTGCGCCACAACACCAGCAGCATGTCTACCGCCGCCAGAGGGCTGGCCGCCACCATCACCGCCGCCTCGCCAGACCATTTAAGCACCCGGGCCCGGGCCTGCCGATCCTGCACGCTCAGCACCTGCCGGCTGTAAAGTGTAAGCACTTCGGCGTCCTGCTCCTGATCGGTCAGACCCTGCTGCCAGTCCTGATAGGCATCGGAGCTATCCAGGCCGCTGCCCGCGGCCAGTTGTTCGCAGAATGACCGGGCCTGACCGCTGCCCTGCTCCGCCAGCAACAGTTCGGCGCGGGCCTGCTGACGCGACACCCGATCCAGGGTGCGTAGCAACCGTAACTCTCGCCACAAGCGGCCCAGGGCCGCCAGCGCCAGCAGTATGATGGTCAGACTCCAGGCCATGCCGAGCAAACGGTTGTCCTGCCAGGTCTGCCACAAACCGAGGGCGGAATGCACCAGCAATAAGGTCAGCAACAAGCCGATACCGCTCCACCACAGCCAGTGCCGACGACCGGGCCGCAGGCTTTCGGCAGGCATCGGCTCCGGGGTCTCGTCCAGGGCGATAAAATCGTCCTGCTCCAGTTGCTGGCCGGGCCGCAGCGGGGCGGGTTCCGGTGGCTGCTGCGATGGCTTCAGCGGTTGATCCAGGATCACCTTGCCTTTTAAACTCACAATAATTTGTCTCCCAACAGGAAAGCCAGCGCCTGATCCAGGCGCAAATGGGGCAGCGGTTGTTCCGGCTGCCATTCGGGCGGGGCGAACTCGGTAAAATCGAATCCCTGCCGCTGCCAGAAAGCCGTTTCGGGTAACGACTCGGGAACCTCTCCCGGATACAGGGCCACCGCTTCCAGGTTATCCAGTCGCCGGCCCTGCAGCGCCGGTATGGCCTCGCCTTTGTGGCAGACCTGCCCACTGCTGGTAGCGCGAATGGCCGCCAGCGCCAGGGTGTGGATATCGATGCCGGACAAGCGGGCATGCCGATGGCCGCCCCGCACCAGAGTGCCGAGCAGGGTAGCCAGTCGACCGTGCTGATCCGGCGTCAGATGATCGGCCTTGGTGGCGGCAAACAGCAGCTTGTCGATGCGTGGAGAAAACAACCGCTGCCACCAGCCGCTTTTGCCGTACTCGAAACTCTGCAGTATGGCGTTCAGCGCCCGGCGCAGGTCGGCAAAGCTGTCGGGGCCGCGGTTGAGTGGCGTCAGACAGTCCACCAGTACTATCTGACGGTCGAAGCCGGCGAAGAAATTCTTGTAAAAACCCTGCACCAGGTGCTTTTTGTAATGCTCGAAGCGTGCCGCCATCATGCCGTAATGCTGGCTGTCATTCAGCCCGTTCGGCACCTCACCCCATACCCAGGGTACAAACTGCAGCATGGGGGCATCCCGGTATTCGCCCGGCAGAACGAAGCGGCCCGGTTGCACCAGATAGGCACCGCACTCGCGCTTGATGTCGTGTAGCCACTGGGTATAGGCCGCCGCCAGCGGCGCCAGCCTGGCATCGTCGGCAGGGCTGCCGGCAGCAAGTAAGGATCCGGCTTGCACCCAGGGCGTGGCCCGCCCGCCCAGCGCCGGGGTCTGCAGCAACTGGCGCTGCTGATCGCTCCACTGGGCATAGCTCATGCCCAGCAACGGCAGGTCCAGCAGCCATTCGCCGGGATAATCGACAATTTCCAGGTACAGGGTGGCGGTGTCCTGCAGCTTGCGCTTGAGCCGGTTTTTGGGCCGGTAGCGGATGGCGAGGGTGATTTCGCTGATTCCCCGGGTCGGCTCGGGCCAGCAGGGTGGCGTCGCCGACAACTGATTCAGCGCCGCCTCGTAACCGAAGGCCGGTACATGATGATGTCGGCTGGGTACCCGCTGAATGCCAAGCAGCCGCCCCTCCGCCGCCGGGGACCAATGCGGAAGCCGGGCATCGAGCCCGGCGTGTTCCAGCTGGTTAACCAGGCTGGTGATAAAGGCGGTCTTGCCGCTGCGGCTCAGCCCCGTCACCGCCAGCCGCAGCCGTTGATCCAGCCCCCGCTGCACCCAGGCTCCGGCCCTGTTGCGCCATTGAAAATTACGCCACTGATCCAGCGGAGCCTTGCTCATTTGTTTTTACTCAGATCATTGAATTCCCGTCGCAATCGAAATTCCCGCGAAGTCAGCAGTTGTTCCATTTTTGCCACCCGTCCATTCAGCTGCTGCAACCGACTGTCCAGACGAGTCAGCGCCTCTTGCGGCGACAAGCCAGACTGCCAGCCGGCGGTTTTGACATGAGACTGCTCCGCCTCTTCCACCGCCGGCCTGTCTTCCAGCAGCAGCCAGGCGGCAATATAAAGCACAAAGGTCAGAAAACTGGCAAACACCAGCCCGGTGAGCGCCAGCACCCGTACCAGCCAGGGCTCGACCTCTGCCTTGCGGGCAATGCCGGCACAGACGCCGCCGAGTTTGCCGTTGCGCTTGTCGCGATACAGATTTATCAAGGTTGACGCCATCCGGGAACCTCCTGATCCAGCAGCCGCTCCAGGGTGGTGACCCGCTCGGCCAGTTGTTCGGTTTGATTCAGGCTCTGCTCCAGGCGTTGACGGGCGGTTTCGCCCAGTCCTTCATCGAGCCGGCGCTTGCTGCGATAATGCAGTACCAGCCAGATAGGCACCACCAGAAACAGAAAGATATTCAGGGGGGCCACCAGGGCCCAGGCCAACTCCGACATCAGTGCTCCTCACTCTTGTTCATTTTGGCTTTCAGCTTGTCCAGCTCACGATTGATGGCGTCATCCACCTCCAGCTCGGCAAAAGACTGCTCCAGCCCCTTGCTCTGGCTGTACAAGTCTGCCCGCGCTTCCAGCTCGTCTATTTTACGCTCCATACGATCGAACTTGTCGACCGACGAGGCAGTTTCACTGTGGCGTACCCGCTCCTGCACCTTGATGCGGCTCTGGGCACTGCGTTCGCGTAACTGCATCGCCTGCTGGCGTGAACGGGCGTCGACCAGCTTGGCTTCCAGGGCGCCGATGGCCTCCGACAGCTTGTTGATACCTTCTGTCACCGCCTCGTGTTCATGCTCCAGGGCCTTGAGCAGCTTGCTCTGCTTGTTTTTTTCCAGCAGGGCGGCCCGAGCCAGATCGTCACGCTCGCGGCTCAGCGCCAGCTCGGCCTTGCCCTGCCACTCGGCCACCCGCTCCCGGTGGCGTTCAATCTGACGCAGCACGTCTTTCTTCTCGGCCAGAAAGCGGGCCAGATTGGAACGCTCACGCACCAGCTCGTCTTCCATTTCCTGGATGATGAGCCGTACCATCTTGGGCGGATCCTCGGCCTTGTCCAGCAGGGAGTTGAGGTTGGCGTTGATGATGTCCGCCAGTCGGGAAAATATGCTCATGGTACTGTCTCCTCGATACAGGGTAAGAGGGCCGCAGTCTCGCTACGCGCTCCACTTACCTACACAATACAAGTTATATGCCAAGCTGATAGAAACCACTAATCATTTGAAATATAGATAAAAACAATCATCTGGCTGTACGGAGACATTGGCCGACCTCGGTTAATAAGACTATTATCTAGCAAATTTCGCCACCCTGGTGTGTCATGACAGACAATGAGCTAATCGGTCAGTCCAATGCCCTGCTATCGATACTGGAGCAGGTTTCTCTGCTGGCGCCGCTGAACAAACCGATACTGGTGGTAGGCGAGCGCGGCACCGGCAAGGAGTTGATCGCCCACCGGCTGCATTATCTGTCGCCCCGCTGGCAGCAACCCTTTATTTCCCTCAACTGCGCCACCCTCGCCGAAACCCTGCTGGAAAGCGAGCTGTTCGGCCACGAGGCCGGCGCCTTTACCGGCGCACAGAAACGCCATCAGGGCCGCTTCGAACGCGCCGACGGCGGCACCCTGTTTCTCGACGAGCTGGCCAGCACCAGCCCCCGGGTGCAGGAAAAGCTGCTGAGGGTTATCGAATACGGTGAATTCGAGCGGGTCGGCGGCAGCCAGCCGATCCGGGTCGACGTACGACTGGTCTGCGCCAGCAACCAGGATCTGCCGGGATTGGCCCAAAAAGGGGATTTCAGGGCCGATCTGCTTGATAGACTGGCCTTCGATGTGGTTACATTGCCGCCCCTGCGGGCCCGGGATGACGACATTGTGCGCCTGGCCGAGCATTTTGCCGTTGCGTTGTGCATGGAGCTGGGCTGGCCGCTGTTTGCCGGTTTCAGCCCGGTAGTCCGTCGGCAACTGCTGACCCACCCCTGGCCGGGTAATGTGCGGGAACTCAAAAACGTGATTGAGCGCAGCCTCTATCATCATGGCCGGCCGGAAGTGGCACTGAGCGAGCTGTATCTGGATCCCTTCGCCTCGCCCTGGCGCCCGGTAACGAATACCCGGAGCAGTACCGATACCAGGCTGCCACTCGATTTCAAGGCACACCTGGCCCGGGAAGAAACCCGGCTGCTCGGGCTCGCCCTGGAGCAGGCCCGTTATAATCAGCGTCAGGCGGCCGAACTGCTGGGCCTGAGTTATCATCAGCTGCGTGGCTTGCTGCGTAAATATGCCTCCCTGCTTCCAATCGGCGGGCAGGAAGACCTCAAGGATTAAGCATGCGTTTATGGCTCTGGAGCCTGCTGACTACCCTGCTACTGACAGGATGTGACGGCGGCAACCGACAACTGGCACAGGAAAGTCTGCTCTATTGTATAGAAGGGACGCCGCTCACCTTTAATCCGCAACTGGTCACCTCCACCGAAACCCTGGACGCCACCGCCCATCAGCTCTACGACCGGCTGCTGGATATCGACCCGGACAGCCAGCAACCGATACCGGCGCTTGCCACCGAGTGGGAACGCAGCGACGACGGCCTGCGTTATCGTTTTACCCTGCGCCCCGGCGTGACTTTTCACAATACCGACTGGTTCAGCCCAAGCCGTCCTCTGACCGCGGAAGATGTGGTGTTCACCTTTGCCCGGCTTATCGACCCACAACACCCTTATCATGCGGTAAGCGGCGGTCGCTACCCGTTTTTCGACAGCATCGGCTGGCAGGAGCTGGTCAGCGAGGTACGTGCGCTGAACGAGCACCAGGTGGAGTTTGTGCTTACCCGCTCCAATGCCTCTTTTCTGACTAATCTGGCCACCGATTATGCGGTGATACTGTCGGCGGAATACGGAGCCCGGTTACTGGCGGCAGGCCAGCCGCAACGGCTCGATCAGCAACCGGTCGGTACCGGGCCCTTTCTGCTCAACCTGTACCGGCCCGACGAGTTTATCCGCTATCATCGCCACCCCAGCTACTGGCGCGGCAGCGCCCGGCTGGCTCAGCTGGTATTTGATATTACCCCCAAGTCGTCCAAGCGACTGGCCAAGCTGCTGACCGGCGAATGTGACGTCATGGCTCACCCGGCTACCAGTCAGCTGTCGGTGATCAAACAGCATCCCGAACTGGCACTGAGCCAGGCCACCGGCATGAATGTGGCTGTGCTGGCACTCAATACCCGGAAACCGCCGTTTAACGATATCCGGGTGCGCAAGGCATTGAGTCTGGCGCTGAACAGAACGGATATTCTGCAGGCCGTATATTTTGATATCGGCTCGCTTGCCGAGTCACTGCTGCCACCAGTGTCCTGGGGCCATGACCCCAATCTATTGATGCCGCTGCCGGATCAGGTCCGGGCCCGCTGGCTGCTGGCGCAAGCCGACCTGAGCGACGGCTTTAACATGACCCTGCTGGTGCCTTCCGGGGCCCGGACCTACAACCCGGACGGACTCAAGACCGGCCAACTGATCCAGCGCCGGCTGGCCGAACTGGGGATCAAGGTGAAACTGCTCAACCTGGAAGAGCAAATTCTGCGCCGGGAGCTACTGGAAGGTCACCAGGATGCGGTGCTGACCGGCTGGTCGGCCGATACCCCGGATCCGGATAACATGCTGCGCAACCTGCTCAGCTGCCAGGCCATTGCCGCCGGCACCAACGCCAGTCGCTGGTGTCATCCTCTGTTTGAACAACAACTGGATCTGGCGCTGACCGAGCCGCAGCTGGATAGCCGCATTGGTCATTATCAGCTGGCGCAACAGCTGGCCTATCAGGACATGCCGGTGATACCACTGGTACACAGCCAGCGACTACAGGCCTATCGTCAACAGGTCAAGGGACTGCGCCTGTTACCCTATGGCAGTGTCGCCTTTCATCAGGCCTACAAGGAGTAATCATGCTGCGTTATCTGCTGCGGCGTCTCAGCCTGCTGTTGACTACCCTCTTGATGCTGACTCTGGCCGCGTATGTGCTGGAGTTCAAGCTCCTGGAGGATGACCAGAACGACCTCATTACCGGTTACCTCGCCTTTCTGCAGCAACTGCTGGCCGGTGACTTCGGTATTTCCAGCGCCACCGGCCTGCCGGTGCTGGGGGCCCTCAGCCAGTATTTTCCCGCCACCCTGGAACTGTGCCTGGCCGCCTTTACCATTTCGTTGCTGGTGGGGGTACCCACAGGTACCCTGGCGGCCCTGCGCCAGGGCCGCTGGCAAGACACCCTGATCCTCACCGGTACCCTTATCGGCTATTCGGTACCCGTATTCTGGTTAGGCTTGTTGCTGGTGATGTTTTTCTCGCTCAATCTGGGCTGGTTGCCGGTATCGGGTCAGCTCAGTCTCTTGTACGAGGTAGACCAGGTGACCGGTATTATGACCATAGATACGCTGCTGACAGACAGTCGCTATCGCTGGCCGGCCTTTCTTGACGCACTCCGTCACCTGATACTGCCGGCACTGGTGCTGTCCATAGTGCCGACCACGGAGGTGATCCGCCAGACTCGCAGCGCCCTGCTGGAAGTGCTCAAGCAAAACTATATTCGCGCCGCTCTGACCAAGGGGCTGAGCGAAACCCAGGTCATACTACGCCACGGCCTGCGTAACGCCTTTCCCATGGCCATCCCTACCCTGGGGTTGCAGTTCGGTACCGTGCTGACTTCGGCCATGATGACCGAGATTGTGTTCGACTGGCCCGGTCTCGGCCGTTGGCTGGTGAGCAGTATCGCGCTGCAGGATTATGCCGCCATCAAGGGGGGCACCCTGGCCATCGCCACCTTTACCATAGTGGCCAGCTCCGCGGTGGAGGTGCTCTCCACCCTGATTTATCCCGCCAGAAGGAGGGCCGTTTATGCCAGGCAGGGCTAATATCTATCCGGAATTGCATGTGCGATCGCCGCGCGAGCAGGCGTGGGAGCTGTTTCGCAAGAATACCCTCGGCATGATTGGTCTCTGGGGGTTGGTGTTGCTGTCGCTGCTGACCTTGCTCGCCCCCTGGCTGGCGCCTTATGCCCCTTACGAGCAGTTCAGCCAGGCACTGCTGATGCCGCCATCCTGGGCCGACGACGGCAATATCGACTTTTTTCTCGGCACCGACGATCTGGGCCGCGACATGCTGTCAAGACTGGTGTTCGGTGCCCGCCTCACCTTCGGCAACGGCGTACTGGCGGTACTGATAGCGCTGCTGGCCGGTGGTTGCATCGGCATTGTCGGGGGCATGAGCAAGGGCTTCAAGGCCAGTATTCTCAATCACTTCCTCGATACATTACTGTCGATCCCCTCGCTGCTGCTGGCCATCATTTTCGTCGCCATTCTGGGCCCCGGACTGTTCAATACCCTTATCGCCATTACCCTGGCACTGATACCGCAGTTTACCCGCGCCATCTATAACGCCGTCTCCGACGAGATGCAGAAGGAATACGTTACCGCCCTGCGCCTCGATGGGGGGACCCGCTGGCGTATACTCCGGTTTGGCGTCTTGCCCAACCTAAACGACACCATCGTCAGTCAGACGACCCGCGGTCTGTCTTCCGCCATTCTGGATATTACCGCCGTGGGCTTTCTCGGCCTGGGCGCTCAACCGCCCCGCCCCGAATGGGGCGCCATGCTGTCGGACGCCATGGAACTGGTTTATCTGGCTCCCTGGACCGTTACCCTGCCGGGGCTGGCCATACTGCTGTCGGTACTGGTGGTCAACATGGTCGGAGAAGGCTTGCGCCAGGCGATTAACGAGGTAATGGACTGATGCCACTGCTGGATATCCGTAATCTCACCATAGAGATAGAAACCCCCCAGGGGCTGGTCAAGGCGGTGGACAAACTCAGCCTGACCCTGGCCGACGGTGAAATTCGCGGTCTGGTGGGTGAGTCAGGCTCCGGCAAGAGCCTGGTGGCCGAGACCATAGTGGGCATCGCCAAGGACACCTGGCGGGTCACCGCCGATCGCATGTATCTCGACAATATCGATCTGCTCAGCCTGTCTCACAAGGAGCGGCGACGCATCATGGGGCGAGATATCGCCATGGTGTTTCAGGAGCCGTCCAGCTGCCTGGATCCGTCCGAACGCATCGGCGCCCAGCTGGAAGAGGCCATTCCCGCCCGCAGCTTTCAGGGCAAATGGTGGCAGCGCTGGCACTGGCGCCGCAAGCAGGCGACCGCTCTACTGCACCGGGTGGGTATTCGTGAGCCAAAAGTCGTGATGAATTCCTACCCTTACCAATTGTCCGAGGGGGTCTGCCAGAAGGTGATGATCGCCATGGCCATCGCCAACCAACCCAAACTGCTGGTGGCAGACGAACCCACCAATGCCATGGAAGCCTCCAATCAGGCCCAGATACTGCGGCTGCTGGAACGGGTCAACAAGCTCTCGGGCACCACCATACTGCTGATCAGCAACGATCTGACCACCTTTGCCCAACTGACCCACAACATTACCGTTATGTATTGCGGCCAGGCGGTGGAGTCCGGCACCCGGGAGCAGATCCTGACCCGGCCGCGCCACCCTTATACCGCCGCCCTGCTGCAGATGATGCCGGATCTGGACGGCAGTCTGCCGCACAAGTCCCGGCTCAACATACTGCCGGGGGTCATACCACCATTGCAAAGCCTGCCCATCGGTTGCCGGCTGGGTCCCCGCTGTCCCAAAGCCCAGAAGCAATGCGTGATAACGCCTCCTCTGGCCAAGATCAAGGGACAGACCTATTACTGCCACTTTCCGCTCAACATGCCAGAAGGTAAGTCCAAATGAGTCAGGTTCCACTGCTCAAGGTCGATAATCTCGGCAAGGTATTCGTGTCCCACAGCGGGCTGTTTCGCAGGGCCACCAAAGCCGCCTTCCACCCGCTGTCTTTTACCCTGGAACGGGGCCAGACCCTGGCGGTAATGGGCGACTCCGGATCGGGAAAAAGCTCTCTGGCCCGGGTGCTGGCCGGAGTTATGCCTCCCTCTCAGGGCAGCATTTACATCGATGGCGACAAAATAGAACCGGGCGACGACAAGAAACGCTGCCAGCTGTTACGCATGATTTTTCAGGATCCCAATACCTCGCTCAACCCCCGCAGCCGTATCGGCCAGATCCTGGAAACCCCGCTCATCCTCAATACCGAGCTGGATGCCGAGCAGCGACATGCCCTGGTGCTGGATACCCTGCGCATGGTGGGGCTGCTGCCGGACCACTATCACTTCTACCCGCAGATGATCTCCACCGGTCAAAAGCAACGGGTGGCGCTGGCCCGGGCGCTGATCCTTTCCCCCAAGATCATCGTGGCCGATGAGGCCATCTCCAATCTGGATATTTCGGTGCGCTCGCAGATCATCAACCTGCTGCTCAGCCTGCAGAGCCGGCTGGGCTTGTCTTATGTGCTGGTGGCCAACGATCTGGGTGTAGTACGCCATATCAGCGATCAGGTGATACTGATGCACGAAGGTTATGTCGTGGAAGCCGGCCCCACCCACAAGGTGCTGACCAACCCCCAGAGCGAACAAGGCCTGCGCCTGCTGCAGAATTATCATAACGAATACCGCTGGCATCACGGCAACTCGAAGCGCTGATAGCAGCCGAAGCACCTTGTCCACTTAGGACAAAGGGCGCCAGAGGCAACAGAGCCGCCTCTCTCGACACGCTACAGGAAGATGCTTGAGCAGGTCGTCGGAGCGGACCCTTTTTCCGACATTGATCTAGAAATTAAATAGATCATTTGTTGAATGTGATCGGTATTACTCAGCTACCGACAGGTACACCGCTGTGAAAACGCAGCTCCTCGTCGGGCGCCTGTATCAGCTCCGCCTCCCGGGCGCCGAAAAATGCAACCCGTTCATCGATATTCTGGCCACTGTAATCGGCGGCCAGGGTCAGGTAGTCCTGATAATGACGGGCCTCGGAGCGCAACAGAGACACATAGAAACGACTCAGCTCCTCGTCCAGGTGGGGCGCCAACCGGGCGAAACGCTCGCAGGAGCGGGCCTCGATATAGGCACCGATGATCAGCCGGTCGACGATGGCCGCCGGCTCATGGGTGCGCACGTGCTGCAACAGACCACGGGCGTAGCCGGATGCCGACAGTATGCTGTATTCGATGTCTCTGGTGGCCATGATTTCCAGCACCTGCTCGAAATGGTGCAATTCCTCCTGGATCAGGCGCACCATTTTCACCAGCAAACCGTTCTTGGCCAGCTCGTCGAACACCCGCCGGTTTTCATCCAACAAGGTCTGTTTGCCCAGCACTTCGCCTTTCTCCGGCAGGGCATCGAGCGTCTTGTAAAAGTCCAAGTTGGGCAATAACTTGCGTTTTTCTTTTGGCAGGCAATAACGGCGTACCAGGCTGTGGGCGCTCATCGCCGCCTTCATCTCGCAGTTGGCATGATCCACCAGCAACACGGACAGCCTCTCCGGCTTGCGCGCTTCGGCTATCCACTCATCGGGAGTCTCACACTGCAGGAAGGCATGAATAGGCGCCAATAACTGGCTAAGCTCGGAATTCAGTAAATGAGGGTGCAAAATAAATACCTGTACCAGGCCGGGCGGCGAGAGTCGATGTGATAGATGTGGCTATTTTATCAATTCGTGCAGTCAACGACAGCCCGAATCATGGTGCCGCCGACTATCCCGTCTGACGAGCCCGTTTCTGTGACTTGTCTCACACTTACCCTGCTGCACTCACACAAAAACCGGATTTGTTGTCTACAATTGGCCATCGAATCGATTGCGTAACCGTTTCGCTCATCATTACTGGTTAATTTAGGAGTCATTCAACTCCAAATCAAGGCGATACCGTGAAGAAAACCACCTTGCTTAACAGTCATTTATCCGCGCTGGTTGCCCGCGTCGGCCATACTGACGACATCGTGCTGGCCGATGCGGGCCTGCCTATTCCCGCCGGTCCCGAGCGTATCGATCTGGCGATCAGCCCCGGGCTGCCCGGCTTGCGGCCGGTGCTGACGGCGCTGCTGAGTGAACTGCAGCTGGAGTCCGTGGTACTGGCGGAAGAAATAAAAACCGTCAGCCCCGATCTGCACCGGCTATTGCTGAATCAGCTGGCCGAGGCCGCCGACGTCCAGGGCCGGGACATTGACGTGAGCTACATCAGCCACGCGGCATTCAAGCAGCAAAATGCCGGGGCTAGCGCCGTGGTTCGCACCGGTGAATGCACCCCTTACGCCAATATCATACTGCGCTGCGGCGTTCCTTTCTGAGGTGAGCATGGAACCCATACTGTCTCTATCCGGCATCGACAAGGCCTTTCCCGGCGTCAGGGCCCTGGATCAAGCCGGACTCAACGTGTATCCGGGCCAGGTCATGGCGCTGATGGGCGAGAATGGCGCCGGCAAGTCCACCATGATGAAGGTGTTGACCGGCATCTATCAGGCGGACGCCGGCGAGATCCGTTATCGTGGTCAGCCCTGCCGCTTCAAGGGTCCGCGCGACTCGCAACAGGCCGGCATTGGCATCATTCATCAGGAACTGAACCTGCTGGACGAGCTGACCATCGCCGAGAACATATTTCTCGGCCGCGAGCCGGTAAACGCCTTCGGCAAAATCGACTGGACCCGGCTCTACGCCGACGCACAGCTGCTGCTGGATCGGTTGCAGATCCGTCAGTCTCCCAGAACCCGGGTCGGTGATTTGAGTATCGGCGCCCAGCAGATGGTGGAAATCGCCAAGGCCCTGTCGTTCAAGGCCAATGTCATCATCATGGACGAGCCCACCGATGCACTGACCGATACCGAAACCCGGGCCCTGTTCCGGGTGATCGAAGAGCTGCGTGCCGATGGTTGCGGCATCGTCTATATCTCTCACCGGCTGAAGGAAATCTTCGAGATGTGTGGCCGGGTCACCATACTGCGCGATGGCAAGTGGATCGGCGAAGAAGCGGTCAGCGACATCGACGAAGACCGGCTAATCGAGATGATGGTCGGCCGCAAGCTGGACGAGCAATACCCGCGCGTTCGTGTCCCCCAGGGGCCGGAAGTGCTGAAGGTCGAAGGCCTGAGCGGCGCCGGGGTCAACGGCGTCAGCTTCAGCCTGCACGAGGGCGAAATCCTGGGGTTTTCCGGCCTGATGGGCGCCGGCCGCACCGAACTGGTCAAGACCCTGTACGGTGCCCTGCCCCGCACCGAAGGTCGGGTCTGGCTGGCGGGAAAACCCTATGCAGCCAGCAGCCCGCAACAGGGGCTGGCCGCCGGTATCGCCTATATTTCGGAAGACCGCAAGGGCGATGGGCTGGTGCTGGACCTGTCGGTCAAGGTCAACATGAGCCTGTCGGCGCTGGCCGATATGAGCCGCGGCCCCCAGCTCGATCACCGAGCCGAACGCGGCGCCGTGGACGAATTTATTTCGCTGTTCAAGATCCGCACCCCGGGCCGGGAACAGCTGATTGGCAACCTGTCGGGGGGTAACCAGCAGAAAGTGGCCATCGCCAAGGGACTGATGACCCGCCCGCGGGTATTGATCCTGGACGAGCCTACCCGCGGCGTCGACGTGGGTGCCAAGAAAGAAATCTATCAGCTGATCAACCGTTTCAAGCAGGAAGGCATGGCCATTATTCTGGTGTCGTCCGATATGCCGGAAGTAGTGGGGATCAGTGACCGTATCCTGGTGATGCACCAAGGCTGCATTGCCGGTGAATTCAACGCCACCACCGCGACCCAGGAACAACTGCTGGCCGCCGCCGTAGGTCAGACTCAACAAGAGGAAGATGCATGAACTCCCCCGCCCTAAACAGCCGCCGCTGGTTCAGCAAAGAATGGTTGATTGCCCAGAAATCGCTGATTGCCCTGCTGGTGCTGATCGCGGTGGTCTCTGCACTGAGCCCCAATTTTTTCACCGTCGACAACCTGCTCAACATACTGCGCCAGACCTCGGTCAACGCCATCATTGCCGTGGGCATGACCCTGGTGATCCTCACCGCCGGCATCGACCTCAGCGTGGGATCGGTACTGGCGCTGTGCGGCGCCTTTGCCGCCAGCATGGTGTCGATGGAGCTGTCCATTTTCATCACGCTGCCGGCGGTGCTGCTGGCCGGTTTTGTCCTGGGTGGCGTCAGCGGCATCATCGTCGCCAAGGGTCGGGTACAGGCCTTTATCGCCACCCTGGTCACCATGACCCTGCTGCGCGGCGTCACCATGGTCTATACCGATGGCCGCCCCATTTCCACCGGTTTTACCGATGCGGGTGATATCTTTGCCTGGTTCGGCACCGGCTACGTATTTGGCATTCCGGTACCGGTGTGGCTGATGGCCATGACCTTTCTCGGCGCCTGGTATCTGCTAAACCATACCCGTTTCGGCCGCTATATCTATGCGGTGGGCGGTAACGAAGCGGCGGCGCGGCTGTCGGGTATCAACGTCGCCCGGGTCAAAATGGGCGTTTATGCCATCTGCGGCATGCTGTCGGCGCTGGCGGCCATCATCGTCACCAGCCGTCTGTCATCGGCTCAACCGACCGCCGGCACCACCTACGAGCTGGATGCCATCGCCGCCGTGGTGCTGGGCGGCACCAGCCTGGCCGGCGGCAAGGGCGCCATCATGGGCACCCTGATCGGGGCGCTTATCATCGGCTTTCTGAACAATGCCCTCAACCTGCTGGATGTATCCTCCTACTATCAGATGATCGCCAAGGCCTCGGTGATTCTGCTGGCGGTACTGGTCGACAACAAACACAAGTAACTCTTGGTAACAACACAAGATTTGGCAATAAGAGGCTAACGACCTCTATGCATGGGAGGCGAATAAAGGGGAGCACTAAACCGACCGTGACATGCAATGGCCAACAAAAGCGCCTGCAATGTTGGCATTCCCGCCATCCCTGGCGGTCAGATGGCATGTCGAGCCCCCATGGGGCAGCTTGCTGCCATGTATCTTTGTTGGGTAATGGACCGAATATCCAGTGAATATTCGCAGCCGTTACCCAGCAAAGATGGCTAGCCCAGTGGCATGTCGGTGTAGTGGTCCCTTTGTTCGACCTTGTTAATATACAAACTAACGCTGTCTTTAACCCGAAAGGAAGCTGAATCATGAAAAAACTGACGTCCCTGCTCTCTGCCGCCCTGGTCAGCGCCACCATGAGCTCCGGCGCCTATGCCAAAGACACCCTGGCGCTGGTGATCTCGACCCTCAACAACCCCTTCTTCGTGACCATGAAGGAAGGCGCAGAGCAAAAAGCGGAAGAGCTTGGTTATAACCTGATAGTGCTGGACTCCCAGAACGACCCGGCCAAAGAGCTGGCCAACGTGGAAGATTTGAGCGTACGCGGCACCAGGGTGTTGCTGATCAACCCCACCGACTCCGATGCGGTGACCAACGCCATCCGCCTGGCCAACCGGGCCGGCTTGCCGGTACTGACCCTGGACAGGGCCGCCAACCGGGGTGAAGTGGTGTCTCATATCGCCTCCGACAACGTGGCCGGCGGCCAGATGGCCGGTGACTATATTGCCGAACAGGTCGGTGCCGACGCCAAGGTAATTCAACTGGAAGGCATTGCCGGCACCAGCGCCGCCCGTGAGCGCGGTAAAGGTTTCGCCCAGGCGGTAGACAAGCACGGCTTCGAGCTGATGGCCAGCCAGCCCGCAGACTTTGACCGCACCAAGGGTCTGAACGTGATGGAAAACCTGCTGACCGGTAACCCGGCGGTGCAGGCGGTCTTTGCCCAGAACGACGAAATGGCGCTGGGCGCCATGCGTGCACTGCAGGCGGCCAACAAGAAAGACGTGCTGATCGTCGGCTTTGACGGTACCGAAGACGGTATCAAGGCGGTACAGGGCGGTCGTCTGGCCGCCACCATCGCCCAGCAGCCGGATGCCATCGGCGCCATCGCCGTGGAAACGGCCGACAGGCTCCTGAAGGGTGAAACCGTGGCCAGCCATATTCCGGTCCCGCTGCAGGTGATCGGCGAGTAATATCAAACAGATTAAACAACTGATCTATTTGGTTGCTCTGCAAAGGTCGCTCAAAGGGCCAACTCCGCCGACACGCCGTGAATACGTTCATGTAGGCTGCAACGGTGAGTGTCATTTACCAGTGACGTGTCGAGGAAGACGGCTATGTTGCCTCTGGTCTGGTGCCTCAATATGACCAAATTATTACTGGGATGAGTATAAGGCTCAGGGTAAAAATAACAGGCGGGGGCTCTGTACTGTTAACGCAACCGGCCCCCGATTTAATGAACAAGGCAAACACCATGACATTAACCGTAGTTGGCAGTATCAATATCGATCATGTGATCCGCTTGCCGCAGTTTCCCCGCCCCGGTGAAACCCTGACCGGCAGCGACTATCGCATCGTGCCCGGTGGCAAGGGCGCCAATCAGGCGGTGGCCGCCGCCCGTGCCGGAGCGGCGACCCGCTTTATTGCCTGCGTGGGTGACGATGCCCTGGCCCAGAGCCTGGTCGACGGCTTTGCCGCCGACGGCATCGATATCGGCGCCATCGACCGCATTACCGGCATCAACACCGGGGTGGCACTTATCCAGGTGAATGCCGCAGGCGAGAACACCATCTCGCTCGCCGCCGGTGCCAACGGTCGTCTCACACCCGAGCAGCTGAACCGATACGGTGAAGGACTGAACTGCGAGCAGCTGCTGCTGCAGCTGGAGATACCTCTCGACACCAATATCGCCGCCGCCGGCCAGGCCAAGGCCCAGGGTGCCCGTGTGGTGCTCAACCCGGCCCCGGCTCAGGCACTGCCCGATGATCTGCTGTCACTGGTGGACTTGATTACCCCCAACGAAACCGAAGCCGAGCAGCTGACCGGGGTAGCGGTACACGACGAGGCGGACGCGGCGGCGGCGGCCCTGGTACTGCATGCCAAGGGCATCGCCACCGTTATCATCACTCTGGGTGCCCGGGGTGTCTGGCTGAGCGAACAAGGCAAGGGACGCGTGATCCCCGGCTTCAAGGTCAAGGCGGTCGACACCACGGCGGCGGGAGATACCTTCAACGGCGCCCTGCTGGCGGCATTGCAGCAACGGCAACCACTGGAGCAGGCGGTGCGCTTCGCCCAGGCGGCGGCAGCCCTGTCGGTGACCAAGCCCGGGGCCCAGACCTCGGTTCCCTACCTGGCCGAGATTAATGCCTTGCTGGAGTCCCGTTGATGGCGACAATCAAGGACGTGGCCCGACTGGCACAGGTGTCGACCTCCACCGTCAGCCATGTGCTGAACAAGACCCGCTTCGTCAGCCCCGAGATCACCTTTCGGGTCGAACAGGCCATCGACGAGCTCCACTATGCCCCCTCGGCGCTGGCGCGCAGCCTCAAGAGCAATGAAACCCGAACCCTGGGCATGCTGGTTACCGCCAGCGCCAACCCTTTCTTCGCCGAAGTGGTGCAGGGCGTAGAGCAACGCTGTTTCGAACTGGGCTACAGCCTGGCGCTGTGCAATACCCGGGGTGATAAAGAACGACTCAATGCCAGCATGGAAATGCTGCTGCAAAAGCGGGTGGACGGCATTATTCTGATGTGCACCCAGGTGCGTCTGGGCGCCGGGCTCTTCGACCGTTACCCCAGCGTGCCTCTGGTGCTGGCCGATTGGGGCCCCATGGACATGGAAGCGGATCTGATCCAGGACGGCGGCAAGCAAGGCGGTCGCCTGGCCACCGAACATCTGATAGGCCTCGGCCATCGTCACATCGGCTGCATCACGGGGCCACTGGGCAAGCGGGCGGCAGACGAACGGCTGGCGGGCTTCAAGACGGCGATGACCACGGCGGGGCTCCCCATACGTCCGGAATGGATAATTGAGGGCGACTTCGAGCTGGCCGGCGGCAACAGCGCCATGTCGGCTCTGCTCGCCCAAGCCGAACGCCCCACGGCGGTGTTCGCCGGTAACGACATGATGGCCATGGGTGCGCTTAGGGCCCTGGCCGATGCGGGTATCTCGGTGCCGCAGCAGATGTCGCTGGTAGGTTACGACAACATAGAACTGGCCCACTACCTGGTGCCGGCATTGACCACAATCGAACAACCCAAGGCCGGGTTGGGCGCCCTGACGGTGGATACCCTGCTGGCCCGCATCAAGGCTCCGGACAGTCCCCGCCGGGTGCTGACCCTGACGCCCGAACTGATCGTCAGAGGCAGCAGCCAGACACCTGTCTGATGGTATTAAACGGTACACGCCGTCTTTTTACTCGGGCACCCGCTACCAGCAATGTTTTGCCAGCCGCCGATGCTATGGGTAAACTGCTTTCATCTTTGTTGTACGGGTTCATCCTTCTATGAAGCAGTTTGCCGAGTTTATTCCCCTTATCATCTTCTTCGCGGTGTACAAGACCGTCGATATCTACGCGGCCACCGGCGCGCTGATGGCCGCGACCTGCATCCAGATGCTGGTGCACTGGCTGAAGCACAAGAAGCTGGAAAAAATGCACCTGTTCACCCTGGTACTGGTGCTGTTTTTTGGTGGCCTCACCATGTTTTTTCAGGATGATGCCTTCATCAAATGGAAGGTCACCGCGGTGAATGGTCTCTTTGCCATCGGACTGCTGGTAAGCCGTTACGGCTTCCGCAAAAACCTCATCAAGCAGATGCTGGGCAAGGAAATGACGGTGCCCGACGCCATCTGGGACAAGGCCAATCTGGCCTGGGTCGGCTTTTTCGGCTTCTGTGGCGCCCTCAATGTCTATGTAGCCTTCAATCTGCCTCAGGAAGTCTGGGTCAACTTCAAGGTCTTCGGCCTGTTGGGACTGACCCTGCTGTTTACCTTTGCCACCGCCATTTATCTCTACCGTCGGCAACAGACGCTGGAAAAATAATCCGTCATTATCGGTATCAACTGGGGAGGTGACGCGAGTGACCTCCCCCTTTACTATCCATCATGTAGAAAGGAATACACCATGTGGTATGTCATTTGCGCTGAAGACAACGCCAACAGCCTTCCGCTGCGTAAAGAAGCCCGTCCGGCTCATCTGGCCCGATTACAGGCGCTGGCCGATGAAGGCCGTCTCCTGGTCGCCGGACCCAATCCGGCCATCGATGCCGAAGATCCCGCCGAGGCCGGCTTTACCGGCAGCACAGTGATTGCCGAATTCGACTCCCTTGCTTCGGCCCGGGCCTGGGCCGACGCCGATCCTTACGTGGCAGCCGGCGTCTATGCCTCCGTGCTGGTCAAGCCCTTCAGGAAAGTCCTGCCCTGATATCAACCGGCTTCGGCCGGTTTTTCGATGCAAGTCCCGCTCACTTGACTGTTTTTGGCAATATCTTGCGACTTTATTGGCAAAAAACGCCCTTATGGACGAGGCTTGATAGGGTCCAAAATGGACTAAATGCCAAGTGAATCTAAGACAGGGAGAGACGGGAATGAAAAAAATACTGTTATCCACCTTGCTGACCGGGCTACTGGCCGTCACGGCACCGAGCATGGCCAACGAACCGGCGGCCGCTCAGGACGTCGTGGTCACCAGCATCAATATCAATAACGCCACCCAGGATCAGCTGGCCATGCTGACCGGCATAGGTCCGACCAAGGCGGCGGCCATCGTGGAATATCGGAAAGCCAATGGACCCTTCAAGCAGGTCGATGATCTGGCCAATGTCGGTGGCATAGGCCCGGCCACCGTGGAAAAAAACCGGCATTTGCTGAGTAATTAACTCCGGCTTTAAGGCCCAGGCCTTCCCGGAATGGTCGGGAGGGCCGCTATTGGTTATGATAAGCACCCATTGTTTTTTTGATAACTCTCATGCCTTCAACGACGCCTCAACATATGTCTTCACAACCCTTGATTCGTAAGGCGGTGATCCCGGTCGCCGGCCTGGGCACCCGTATGCTGCCCGCCACCAAGGCCATCCCCAAGGAAATGCTGCCGGTGGTCGACAAACCCCTGATCCAGTATGTAGTGAATGAAGCCGTACAGGCCGGTATCAAGGAAATCGTGCTGGTCACCCACGCCAGTAAAAACTCCATCGAAAACCACTTCGATACCAGCTTTGAGCTGGAAGCCACCCTGGAAAAACGGGTCAAACGGCAGTTGCTCGAAGAAGTGCAGAAAATCTGCCCTCCCGACGTGACCATAATGCATGTACGCCAGGGGGAGGCCAAGGGCCTGGGCCACGCCATTCTCTGCGCCCGCCCCTTGGTAGGCGACGCCCCCTTTGCCGTGCTGCTTCCCGACGTGCTGATCGATGATGCGGGCTGCAACCTGCGGCAGGATAATCTGGCAGCCATGATCCAAGCCTTTGGCGACAAGGGCCGCAGCCAGATCCTGGTGGAGCCGGTGGCAGACCAGTTAGTCGATCAGTTCGGTATTGTCGATATTGGCGGCGAGCAACTGGCCCAGGGAGGATCAGCTCCTGTCGAGGCCATAGTGGAAAAACCTCAGCGGCAAGAAGCCCCTTCCAATCTGGCGGTAGTCGGTCGTTATGTGCTGTCGGCCGACATCTGGCCATTGCTGCTCAAGACTCCGCTCGGCAAGGGCGATGAAATCCAGCTGACCGACAGCATCGCCATGCTGATGACGCAACAACCGGTAGATGCCCATCATATTACCGGCAAGAGTCACGATTGCGGCAGCAAGCTTGGGCTCATGGTGGCCAATGTGGAATATGGCCTGCGCCATCCCGAGCTGGGGCCTGCCCTCGCCGACTACCTACAGCAGCTCGACCTTAGGTAATATCAATGCCAGCAATGATCCGATCGCCTTCTGGAGCTAGGCTCCAGAGGCAATACCGTCGCCTCCCACGACACGCTACGGCATATGACACTCATTGTTTCAACCTACTGCGAACATTCACTGGATGTTCGGTCAGGTTGAAACAATTCGTTTCGGCAAGACAAGCTTGCCCATCTGAGAGCGAGTTGGCGGAGCGGGACCTTGGTTCGGAATTGATATGACCATCAAGCAGATATATTTTTGAATGGGATAGGTATAGGCCCCTTCAGTAACGACCATGATTTCAGTAATGACCATGGCGGGCCGTCAGCTGGATTTCACCGCCGAAGCCGCCATGCAAGGTCAGGTCGAAGGGAAAAGAACAGGAGTAGCTAAGCTGGCTCGCGCTGAGAGTGCTCGAGCCCAGCGGGCCGGCATCACACCGGGCCAGCCAGTCGTTACCGGCCATGCCGCCGTTGGCCAGCACCACACTGCTGCTGTTGGCCTGCAGCCGGTATAACGCCAGATTAACCCGGCAATCCAGCCCCGCATCCAGGATAAGTCGATTGATGTATTCCAGGGTGAGGCCCGGGTTGTTCAGCAGGGATCCCGGCTGATCCTGATACTGACGCAGGGGGTCATGCAGCAGAAAGGTAATCAGCGTCATTACCACAGGGGTATCCATGTTCAACGGGTCGAACTCCGCCAGCAACAGCAGCAGATCCTGATCCAGCCTGACATATTCGGCGAGCAACCAGGGTGAGCTTTGCCGGCAGCTCAACTGCCAGGCTCCCAAATCGCGCTCCGGCCTCTGACGCAAGCCCCGGCACAGACGACTGGCGGCCATGTCTTCCCGACGAAAGAACGCCAGGTGCTCGTTCAGTTCATCAAATACCCGCCGCGAATCCGGTCTGAGACAGGCGGCAATGGCTTTTTCCACCTGCCGCCAGTTACGAATAGGCTTGATCAGATAATCTTCGGCACCGGCCCGTAGCGCCCGGGCCACATCGGCCATTTGCAACCGAGCGGAAACAGCGATCACGGGGAGTGCCGGGTAACGTTGTTTCAGGCAGGCTATCACCTCGAGACCATTCGGCGCCGCCAGCAACAGATTGATCAATACCAGATCGGGTGCCCGCTCCCCCGCCAGCCATATACCTTCATCGCCATCGTCCACTTCAATCACCCTGGCGCCCCACAATTCAAGGTAGGCCACCATCAGCCGACGGAACACGGGGTCATCTTCTATAAGCAGAATAAGCGGGGAACTCTCAAACATCAGATTAGGTAACAGGATAGTGGGGGATATACTGAGCCTAGCCGAATTTCGGCAACCTGGCAGAGGCGCCGTGATGGTGGCTGTATTCTACTCCGGCTTTGTTGGATAATGGACGCCTCATTTGATCACTGTGGCACTATGACACCGGCAGAATATCAGGCACTGACCTCCCCCAGACTGTCTCATCCGGCTCGCAGCCTGTATCAGCTCTATCTCAGGCATCTGGCGCGGGGGGATCATACCCAGCCGCTGGATTACCCGTTATTGGGTAAGGCGCTGGCCGTGCAGGACGAGGGAGAATACCGCTATCGCGTCACGCCGATGGAGCTGACAGGGCTGGTCGATGAGCTGTTGGACGCCGGCTTGCTGAGCGTGGTGCAGAATCCCCATCCCCAGCATTATCACGGTGCCGTGTTCTCGCTGCCGCTGAAACGACTCGATGGGCTGGCTCCGCTGCCTTCTCGCCAATTTGCCATGCACCCACAGTGGCGCCCGGATGAACAGTTCGAAGGGCTGGCCAGACTCTGTGGCCTGCTTGACACTCATATCGATGAAACCGAACTGGGTGAATTTATTGCCTACTGGCTCGGACGGCCCGAAGTATTTGAAAACCAGCACCAGTGGATGCTGAAACTGGTACGCAAACTCAAGAATCAGCGCAGTATCAAGCGCACGCCAGCGCCGCAGGATAACGGTGGCTACCAGCAGTTACCGGCCAAAACCGACACGGGCCCCAGTAAACGGGCCCGTGAGATGATGGCCGAAGCCCGGCGTCTCAGCCCGGATAACCAGGAAGACCGCAATGAAAAAGACACCTGAAGAAATTGCCGCCGACCTGAACGACATCGCTCGTCGTCGACGCCGCCCGAAACCGCAGAAAGACATATCACCGGCTGCCGCCGGTGGCGATGTGCAGGGGCTACTGAGCCGGCTGCAGCGGCTGCGCGCCGGCGGTAACCTGCCCGAATACGATTACCTCGATCTCAAACGCCAGTATGAACAACAGGCGAATATCGAGGTACGCCGGGCCCAGAAAGAGGCACAGCAGAAACGCACCGAACGTTTACTGGCCCAGGCAGATCTCAACCCCGAGTGGGTGTTTGACAACATGGATCGTGACGATCCTGTGCTGAGCCATCATATCGATACCGCTCATCATTTCATCAACGCCTTCGATCACTGGGAAGAGAAAGGCGGCGCCGCCATTTTGATCTATGGCGACTTCGGCACAGGCAAATCAACCCTGGCCGGAGCCATTGCCCATGACCTGATTTACCAGCACCAGAAGTCGGTGATTTTTCAGCAGTGGGCCTCGGTGGTGGACAGGCTGTTTTTCGGGGTGATAGAAGATCAGGAAAGCCGCAACCAGTATCGGCGGGCGCTGGAAGAAGTCGACTTGCTGGTACTGGACGAAGTCGCCGCCAATCGTACCCGACTGGCCGAAAGCCAGTCCAGCTTTCTCGGCCATCTGCTGCGCCGCCGACGTAACCTGGCCAAGAGCGTCATCATCATCACCAACCATGATCCCCAGGCCCTGCACCGGGCACTGGGCGATTTCTGCTTCGAAGCCATCAAGGCCTTCCATCCGGTCGACATGGCCCTGCTCGGCCCCAGCCGCCGACCCGATATCGGTGATTACCGAAGTTAAGCCCGCCTGCCCGTTCACACCGGCAAAGCAAAGATACTGATGTCACCCCTCTGACCGGCAACTACGCTTATGACTGTTCTGGTCACGGATGCCGGTCATGCCTCCTTTCTATTCACGTTTCAGTCTGCGGGTATACATAACCTGCATGTTTGCCACCCTGATCATTCTGCTGGGTGCCGTACTTATCTATGCACAACACCGCCATAACAGTGCTTTTCTGCTAGCCAACAGTGAACACCGCCTGGACGTACTAAGAAGCCGGCTGAGCCAGCAACTGGAACACAAGCTGCGCGACATTAATACCGGCCTGACCCTGATGCGCGCCAATGGGGTCACCCTCGCCACCAGCGAGCAGGAGCCTGCTCGCTGGTGGCCCCTGTTACATCCATTGCTGGTCGCCAACCCTCAGGTCACCGCTTTCTATGTGGGCGAGTCCGATGGCCGTATCCTGGCATTCAGCATCCTGCACGATCAACAGGTGCGTACTTTCTTTTCCGCGCCGGAGGCCGCCGATTTGATGATGGAAATCATAGCGCCGGACGTCGCCACCCGGCGCTTCTATTTCGACGTCGATTACCGGATGATCGACGAAATGAAAATTTACGGCGAGCCCTTGGATAGCCGTACCCGCCCCTGGTTCGGCCCCACCCTGGCGCAACCGGATCTGCACATCACCCCACCCTACTATTTTCATTTTTCACAAGCTCCGGGTATTACCCTGTCTCTGGGGGATGCTGAGCAACAACGGGTGTGGGCGGCCGATTTGCTGCTGAGCGACCTGGATGCACAGCTCGAGCAGGGATTGCCACAGGCCCGCACCTTGCTATTGCTGGCACCGGAGTTTCAGCTGCTGGCCAGCAGCCAGCCCGACTCGGTATCCGCCGATGTACTGTCGGCCTTTCATGACCTGAAGGGCTTCGAGATATTGTCGACCCAGCCCGACTTGGCAAGCTGGGAGGTCGAGCTCGACGGAGAACTCTGGCTGGGCCGCCAGACTCCTTTGACCCTTAGCGCCGGCGACGACGGCACCCTGGATCTGCGGCTGTCCACACTGCTCCCCTATCGAACACTGATGGCGAAAGCGCTGGATTTTGGCCGCTCCCAGGCCTGGCTGACGCTGCTGATTGTGGCGTTGAGCCTGCCGGTGGTCATCATGGCGTCTCGTGCCATCTCTCGCCCCTTGCGACAAATGGCGGAAGACTTGAAAGGAATTCAGGAATTCGACTTTGGCGGCCTGAAAGAACGGCACTATTTCTACCGGGAGCTGGATGCCCAGGCCCACGCCATCACACTGATGTATCGCACCCTGGCCGGCTTTATCCAGGAACTGCACAGCCTGTCGCAAAGCGATGATTTCAACAATATGCTGCACCGACTCAGCCAGGGCATAAAACACCTGAGCGGCGGACAACGCTGCCTTGTTTACCAGGCCAGAAAGAAAGAAAACGCCCACTGTCTGGTGTTGCTGGATAAGGAGCAGCAACATCAGATCCCTCTGCCCGACAAGATAGCGCCCGATGAACTGTCGGCGCTACTTCTGCAGGCTCTGGAAGGCCATGGCCTGCGCTTTGAGCCACCCTGGCTTTTGTATGACCGCTTCGGCAAGCTCAATGGCGCCATTGTGCTTGGCCTGCGCTATGGAACGCCCCCCCTTTCTGCCGGTAAACGTCGCTTTATCTCCCATTACAGCGAATTCGCCAATCTGGCACTGGAAAACATGATGCTGTTCGAACAGCAGCAGAAAATGACCGAATCGATGATCCGCGTCATCGCCTCCGCCATCGATGCCAAATCGCCCTACACCAGCGGTCACTGCCAGCGAGTACCGGAGCTGACCCTGATGCTGGCTCACGCCGCCCACCACAGCGAGACCGGCAACTATGCTGATTTTCGGCTTTCCGATCATGAATGGGAGGCACTCCGCCTGGCCTCCTGGCTGCACGATTGCGGCAAGGTGGTGACCCCCGAGCATGTAATAGACAAGGCCACCAAGCTGGAGACCATCTATAACCGGCTACATGAAATCAGAATACGTTTCGAGGTACTCAAACGCGATGCTGACATCGATTACTGGCAAGGCCGGGCCGACGGCGAAGACGAGCGCCGGCTGGCGTCGATACGAGCAGAGCAGCATCGGCAACTGGATGACGATTTCGCCTTTATTGCCGGCCTGAACCAGGGTGGAGAAACGGTCTGTCAGGCACAGCTTGAACGCCTGGGGCGCATCGCCGAACGACGCTGGCTACGCACCCTGGACAATACGCTGGGGCTGTCGTGGGAAGAAGAACAACGACGCGGCGACAGCGAGCCGGTACCGGCATGGGAACCGCTGCTGGCCGACAAACCCTGGCATCAAATTCCCTACCCGGCCAAGGAACGCATCGACCGCGACAACTCCTGGGGAATAACCCTGGAGCAACCCAAACTCAAGCTGGACCTGGGAGAGCGCTATAACCTGGCCATCGCTCGCGGTACCCTGACCCCGGAAGAGCGTTACACCATCAATGCCCACATGGTGCATACCCTGATCATGCTGAGCGAGCTTCAGTACCCCGGCCATCTCAGCGACGTTCCCATGTTGGCCGCCAGCCATCATGAGCGCATGGACGGCCAGGGCTATCCACGCAGCCTGAAGGCCGGTGAGTTGCCATTACAGGCACGTATGATGGCGCTGGCCGATGTCTTTGAAGCCCTGACCGCCATCGACCGTCCCTACAAGCAACCCAAAAGCCTGAACGAGACGCTGACCATAATGGCGGCCATGGTCAAAAAGCAGCATCTGGATCCCGGACTGTTTCGCTTCTTTGTCGAGCAGGAAATCTATACGCAATACGGAAACCGCTTTCTCGCCCCGGAGCAGCTGGATCCGGTGAATAAACAGCAGATACTGGATTTAATGTCCTGACTCTCATCGAAGAAAGATCAGAAGCGCAGGTAGATGGCCGCCAGCAAGGCGCCGCCCAGCAACAGCTTGTTTCTCAGCTTGCGGGGCATATTGGCCAGCCGCCATACCAGCCCAGCCTTCGGCAGCTGACTGGCCAGCTCCAGCAAGCCGGAACTACTTTGCTCCTGCTGACGACGCAATTGATTGGTCAACAGCTTCAGCCGCAGCGCCTCCGCCTTCAGCTGTAATAACTGTTGTTCCTGTTGTAACGACTTGTGCATGATTCAGTCCTTCAACGACCAATCGGACATGTTTTTCTTGCCCTGAATATAAGCGATATCTTCCTGCAACTCGTGCAACGTCTCGGCCAAGAATTTACGCTGGCTGGCAAGGTTACGGCCGATGGCCCAGAATGCCCCGCACATCAGCAGCAGCAACACCGCCGACAGTCCGAAAAACACCCACAGCCTGGCCGAATGGGACAGCACCAGATTCAGGCCGAACAGCAGGCTGATGTAAGACATGAAAAACAGAAAAACGGCCACCAGCGCCAGTATGCCGAGCCGCACCATTCGCTCCTTCTGGGCGACAAACTCGATGCGGGCCATCTTGAAACGGACAAACAGCAGCTCGGTAATGGTATGCAACAACTCCTTCAACGAATTGATCTGGCCACTCATTGAACCTTCCTTATGGCGTAAATCCCCGATTGGGCGGCGCCGAATATCGCCGCCCGAAACCATGTATCCTGCCAGCTTTACAACATGAGGTCGCCCTCTGTAGGACCGACCGTCATACAAGCAGACAGGGGTGACCTACCGACGGCTCAGCAAAGCCCCCAGTACCAGCCCGACAAGGGCCGCAATGCCCATGGCATGATAGGGTTTGCTGTGCACCAGATCATCGGTCTGCGCCGCTGCCTGACGGGTACGCTCCACCACTGAATCCTCCAGCTCAGAAAACTGCTTCTGCGCCCTGCCCAACTGGGCTTTCAGCTTTTCTTTCAGTGCCTGGCCTTCCTTGGTGCCATCATCGACCGCCGCCTGATAGAGTGCTTCGGCGTCTTTGAGTACCTGCTTGACGTCATCCATCAGTACCGCTCTTTCTGCTTCGTAGTTCCGGCTCATATCGTCTCCTTATCCAATCAGAAATAAACATCTTGCTTTAAACAACCCAACGCCTGTTCACCATATCCACTAACCAGCAAAGTAGCCAGTCCATGGCAATACTTTGGTCATTACCGAGGCGTTGAACGACTGGATCTGACAGATGACTTCCGTTCGGAAGAGAGCAAAATACCGGTCTCGATGCGGCCCTCGATTAGTCCACTACCGTCAAGCGGTAGTCGGGGGTAGTGTTCAGCGGGCAGGAGTAAAGATATTCGCCGGATTCAAGCTCTATTTCATAATCCCGGCTCGTTCCCATGCTCAGGCCGCCGCCGGACACACTGGGCAACAGAGCCCGCTCAAGCAGATTGGCACCCCGCAGCCAGAATCCCAGTTCGTAGGGCACATCCCGATTGCTCACCCTGAAGATATAGCGACCGGGCTCCAGCTCCAGCATACGGGCCCCGGCCAGCCGCTCAAAGGCGGTCTCGGCATTGATACGATCACAATCGGCCTTGGCGCGGGTG
Source organism: Oceanisphaera submarina (assembly GCF_046521305.1). Classification (NCBI taxonomy): domain Bacteria; kingdom Pseudomonadati; phylum Pseudomonadota; class Gammaproteobacteria; order Aeromonadales; family Aeromonadaceae; genus Oceanisphaera; species Oceanisphaera submarina. The sequence goes on from NZ_JBKGFN010000014.1 coordinate 58,573, forward strand.
ACATAACCGTGATCCACTCCGTTCTCGCTTTCAATAAACTGACAACCGGTCTGGGTCAGCTCGATGACCACCGGCTCTACGGCCTGCAGGGTAAAAGACAAGGCCAGTGCCGTGGTGCAGACACTGGAGCGAAAAAACGGGGCAAGAAAAAAACTGTTCATGGTCTTTACCTCCATGATATCCGGTTCATACAGGACAAATGTCCCTGGGGCTTGGTCCCGGTAATCGAGAGCCTTGTTGAAGATGACCGGCGCAAGCGGCTAAAAATACCGCCTTGAGGCCGATAAGCAGGAACACGGTGAGTCGATTTCACCACCGGGGGCTTAGCGCCAGAAGGTTTGGCGTGATCTGAAATGATGAACCTGGCCAAAACCCACCAGGGGTGGATTTTGGCGGTTGGAGCAGAATTGGGATTTGATGACAGATCAGGCGAAGGCGGCGAGCACTTCGCTGTGAGAGGCACCACTCAGATTTTTATCGAGATCCTTGTACAGCGCCTTGCGTAAATGGTCATCCATGGCATCGCGCAGTAAACCGAGAAACTGGGGAGGTGCCGACAGATAGAAGCCCCGAATTTCGTTGGTGTCCAGGGCATGACGAACTCTGGCGATAATGTCGCGCGCGAAGCGTTGGTTTTCGGTATGACGGGGGTCGCTTTTCTCCGGTATTGTCTGCGCGTCGCTGACAAGATCACTCGCTTTGAGGCGCGCTTCCGGGTGTTCGAGACCCATCACCTCTTCAAACACGCCTTCAAGCCGGTCTTGCAGGTAAACAACGGCTTTGGAAGCATCAGCCACTACGATCCAGTCTGCCATATAGCACCTCATGTTGGTTATCGAAGTATCTCGGGTGGTGACGACTCCTAAGTATCGTCCATTTTTCACAAATCGCATCGCAGCCTTGAGCGCGATGTTAATCTGGCCGAATTGATATCAATAAATAAAAAAGCCCTGCTGAACAGCAGGGCTTTCGGTTTCCAACTTGAATGGTTGCGATCGGCTTATCGCTTACTCGCCGTAGGCTTCGGTCGGCAGGCAGCTGCAGAACAGGTTGCGGTCGCCGTACACATCGTCGATGCGGTTGACGGTCGGCCAGAACTTGGAGCGACGCACCTCGTCGGACGGGAATACCGCCAGCTCGCGGCTGTAGGCGCGGTTCCACTCGTTGTCCATGACATCATCCTGGGTATGCGGCGCATTGACCAGGGGGTTGTCTTCCAGGGTCCAGGTGCCGTTTTCTACCTGACGGATTTCTTCGCGGATCTGTTTCATGGCGAAGATAAAGCGGTCGATCTCTTCCTTGGACTCGGATTCGGTCGGCTCGATCATCAGGGTGCCGGCCACCGGGAAGCTCATGGTCGGCGCATGGAAACCATAGTCGTTGAGGCGCTTGGCCACGTCCATTTCGCTGATGCCGCTGGACTCCTTCAGGGGACGCAGATCCACGATGCACTCGTGGGCGACGCGGTCGTTACGACCGGTATAGAGGATCGGGTAATCCTCGGCCAGGCTCTTCATCAGGTAGTTGGCGTTGAGAATGGCCAGCTGAGTGGAGCGTTTCAGACCTTCGTCACCCAGCAGTGCGGTATACATCCAGCTGATGGGCAAGATGCTGGCAGAGCCGAACGGAGCGGCAGACACGGCGCCGTTGTCACGGCTTTCCTTGTCGGTTTTTACCACCGCATGGCCGGCCACGAAAGGTGCCAGGTGCGCTTTCACACCGATGGGGCCCATACCCGGGCCGCCGCCGCCATGAGGAATGGCGAAGGTCTTGTGCAGGTTGAGGTGCGATACATCGCCGCCGATGAAGCCGGGCGAGGTAATACCCACCTGGGCATTCATGTTGGCGCCGTCCATGTACACCTGGCCGCCATGGCTGTGAATGACTTCACACATCTCGCGGATACTCTCTTCGTACACGCCGTGGGTAGACGGATAGGTCGCCATGATGCAGGACAGGTTCTCGCCGGCTTCCGCCGCCTTGGACTTGAGGTCCGCCATGTCGACGTTGCCTTTCTTATCGCAGGCCACCACGATCACCTTCATGTTGGCCATCTGGGCCGAGGCCGGGTTGGTGCCGTGGGCAGAGCTCGGGATCAGGCAGATATCACGGTGGCCCTCGTTGCGGGACTCGTGGTATTTCTTGATGGCCAGCAGACCGGCATACTCACCCTGAGCGCCCGAGTTGGGCTGAATGCAGATGGCGTCGTAACCGGTAACCTTCACCAGCCAGTCTTCCAACTCGGCAATCATCTGCTGATAACCCCGGGTCTGATCCAGCGGCGCGAAGGGGTGGATCTGGGCCAGCTCGGGCCAGCTGATCGGCACCATTTCGGCGGTGGCGTTGAGCTTCATGGTACAGGAGCCCAATGAAATCATGCCGTAGTTCAGTGCCAGATCCTTCATTTCCAGCTTGTGGATGTAGCGCAGCATCTCGGTTTCGGAGTGATACTTGTTGAACACTTCGTGAGTGAGGATGGCGTTGTCGCGCTTGAGCTCGGCCGGGATCGAATCGGTACCGGCAGCGGCCTTGGTATCCAGTGCTTCTACATCCAGGCCATGGCCTTCGCCCAGGAAGATATCGAACAGCTCGGCCACGTCGTTACGGTTGGTGGTTTCCGACAGAGACACACCCAGGGCGCCGTTCAGATCGGTACGCAGGTTGACGCCTTTGGCCAGGGCACGCTTGATGATGGCATCCTTGTCGGCACTGATCACGGTCAGGGTGTCGAACCAGGTATCGTGCTTGAGGGCTACGCCCTTGGACTTGAGACCCAGGGCCAGAATGTCGGTCAGGCGATGTACCCGATTTGCGATGCGCTTGAGACCTTCCGGACCGTGGTAAACGGCGAAGAAACTGGACATGTTGGCCAACAGCACCTGAGCGGTACAGATGTTGGAGTTGGCCTTTTCGCGGCGGATATGCTGCTCGCGGGTCTGCATCGCCATACGCAGGGCCGGCTTGCCACGGGTGTCCTTGGACACGCCGATAATACGGCCCGGCAGCGAACGTTTGTGGGCATCGCGGGTGGCGAAGAAGGCGGCGTGCGGACCACCGTAGCCCATGGGCACGCCAAAGCGCTGGGCGTTGCCCAGTACCACATCGGCACCCAGGGTCCCCGGGGCCTTCAACAGCACCAGAGACAGAATGTCGGCGGCAACACAGGCGATACCTTTCTGGCTCTGTACCTTCTCGATCAGACCCTTGATGTCGCGGATCTGGCCGGTGGTGGACGGATACTGGAACAGGGCGCCAAACACCTCATGTTCGACCACTGCATCGGCCGGGGCCACCACTATTTCAAAACCGTAGTGTTTGGCGCGCTCCTGGACCACGTCGATGGTCTGGGGGTGTACGTCATCACCGATGAAGAAGATGTTGGCTTTCTTGTTCTTGCTGACGCGCTTGGCCAGGGCCATGGCCTCGGCGGCGGCGGTGGCCTCGTCCAGCAGGGAGGCGCTGGCCAGATCCAGACCGGTCAAGTCTTGAGTCAGTTGCTGGAAATTGAGCAGTGCTTGCAGACGGCCCTGGGCAATCTCGGGCTGATAAGGGGTATAGGCGGTATACCAGCCCGGGTTTTCCAGCACGTTACGCTGGATCACCAGGGGCACATGGGTGTCGTGGTAACCCATGCCGATATAACTCTTGTTGACCTTGTTCTGACTGGCCAGAGATTTCAGGTAAGACAGGGCCTCAACCTCGGTGCGGCTGGCACCGATGCCCAGCGGCTGATCATTGAGGATATTGGCGGGTACCGTCTGGTGGATCAGCTCGTCCAACGACTCGGCGCCCACCACGGCCAGCATATCGGCCACATCCTGCTCGGTCGGGCCGATATGGCGACCGATAAAGGCATTATTCTGCTCAAGTTCAAACAAAGACTGGGTCATTTCTTCACTTCCTTAATAGGCCGGCAGCCGAAAAAATACAGACGACCGGCCCCTGGGGGGGGACTTGCCGGCAAGGTCTGGAAATTTGATTGCAGGGTCTGCTTGATTCGACCAAGCACTGCGTCAGGGCAGGGCTTGACGATGAAGATGGCTCCCGAGCGAAGCCAGGGCACAGGCGTTATCAAATTCACCTGCCTCGACCGTCGGCTGGTCCATTCAAGTGGACCCTGCGGGGCATTACAAAGCCCCCCAAAAAAGGGGACTTGTTATTACTCTTCGTCGATGCTGTTTTCGTAGCCTGCCGCATCCAGCAGCTCGTCCAGATCGGACTCGTCGGCCAGCTTGATGCGGAACAGCCAACCATCACCGAAGGAGTCGGAGTTGACCAGCTCGGGGCTGTCTTCCAGTTCTTCGTTGACGGCAATGATTTCACCACTGACCGGCGCATAGATATCGGAGGCGGCTTTTACCGACTCGGCCACGGCGCAGTCTTCACCGGCATCGACGGTACGACCCACTTCGGGCAGCTCTACAAACACCATATCACCCAACAGCTCCTGCGCATGCTCGGTAATACCGACCACCGCTTCACCGTTAGCTTCCAGACGAACCCATTCGTGGGAGCGGGCATACTTCAATTCACTGGGGATATTGCTCATCAGTTGTTCCTCTTGTTTCTTGGACTTGATTCTTAAAATTCGGCGACCGCTTTGCCGAAGCGTACGAAGGTCGGTTTGACGACCGACACCGGCATCCATTTTTTACGCATTTCAACTTCTGCATTGGCTCCCACAGAGCGCGGCATCCGCGCCAGGGCAATGCTGTGTCCCAGTGTAGGCGAGAAGGTACCGGAAGTGATAATACCCTGCTGTTCCTGCCCCTGGTCGTCGGTAAAACGCACCGGGGTACCGGCGCGCAGCACGCCTTTTTCTTTCATCACCAGCCCCACCAGCTTGTGCTGATCACCGGCGGCTTTCTGGGCTTCGAGCTCGGCACGTCCGATAAAGTCACGCTCGGCCGGCTCCCAGGCGATGGTCCAGGCCATGTTGGCGGCCAGCGGAGACACGGTTTCGTCCATGTCCTGACCATAGAGGTTCATGCCCGCTTCCAGACGCAGGGTATCGCGAGAGCCGAGGCCGCAGGGCTTGACGCCGGCCTCCAGCAGGGCATTCCAGAGGGCAGCAGCCTGATCAACCGGCACCACGATTTCGTAGCCGTCTTCGCCGGTATAACCGGTGGTGGCGATAAAGAGGTCGCCGGCCTGCACGCCGAAGAAGGGCTTCAAGCCTTCCACGGCGGCATTTTGCCCGGCATTGAATACCTGGGCGGCCCTGGCCTTGGCGTTGGGGCCCTGTACCGCAATCATCGCCAGCTCGGGCCGTTCGGTCAGGGTGACATCAAAGCCCTGGGCCTGCTGATTCATCCAGGCCAGATCCTTGTCGCGAGTGGCGGAGTTGACGATCATGCGATAGTCGTCGTCGGCGAAGAAATAGGTGATCAGATCATCAATCACACCGCCCTGTTCGTTGAGCATACCGCTGTAGATGGCCTTGCCGGGCTGAGTGAGACGAGCCACATCATTGGCCAGCAGCTTTTGCAGGAAGGGTTTGGCCTGGCTGCCCTTGACGTCGACGATGGTCATGTGGGAAACATCGAACATGCCGGCGTCTTTACGCACAACATGGTGCTCTTCAAGCTGGGAACCATAGTTGATGGGCATATCCCAACCGTGAAAATCCACCATCTTGGCACCGGCTTCCAGGTGCTGAGGGTGCAGAACTGTTTGCTGAGTCATGGTGCTTCCTTTTAGTCCAGGCCTGGCCTGTGGCGATAATCCGATATTGCACCCCGATTATACCCAAGCCGGCCCGGGATAAAACCGCACCCAACCCAAAAAAAACTTATCGTTTCAATATCGACATCAACGAGTGACCCAACAAGTAATAGTCGTTTCAACGAAAGAAAGTGCCAATAACAGCATCACCACCGAACATTTAACATTTGTTTAATATTAAAAACACAAAAATGATACTTTACCAGCATAAACACGAGTAACGGGGATACATACTGAGAAAAAACACACTCAAAAAAACTAATCCCAACCAACGACCGGATTAGTTTTTCTCAGGTGTCGACAGCCTGGGTTGCCGCCCGCCGGTACCCAGTGCATGGGTGGCCAGCTTACGTTTAAGCGGCGTCAACCGGTCGGTCAGGCTCAATCCCAGGCCGCGCAGGCCGCGCACCAGCGGATGCGGATGGGTAAATAGGCGTTTCAGCCCCTCCATGGCCGCCAGCAGGGTCGCGGCTTCGGCCTTGCGCCAGCGCTCGAAAGATTTGAGCCCGGCCAGAGCGCCGATATCCCGTCCCTCCTGGTGCAGCTTTATCAGCGTCTCGGCCAGCGCAGCCGCATCCTGCAGTCCCAGGTTGACTCCCTGCCCCGCCAGCGGGTGTATGGTATGAGCCGCATCACCGATCAGCGCCCAGCACGGGCCGCAGAATTGCTGACTGAAACGTGCCTTGAGCGGAATCGCCATGCGGGGCCCCACCACCTGGCACAGGCCCAGATGCAGATCGAAGGCATGAGACAGCGCCTTGTTGAACTCGGCGTCTGATAATGCCAGTCGCTCTGCCGCCTGCTCCGGCGCGCAGGACCAGACGATGGAGCACTGATGCGGATCGGCCAGCGGCAGAAATGCCAGAATATCGTTACCGCGGAAAATCTGCCGGGCAGTCCGGCCATGGGGCTCGGTGGTCGCCACCGTTGCCACCAGGGCGCTATGGTCGTAGTCCCACTCGATCATGCCCGGTTGCAGCTGTTCGCGCAGCCAGGAACGGGCACCATCGGCACCGACCAATAAACGACCGGTAATGGGGGTGCCGTTGTCGAGCAGCACAAAGGCGCCCTGCTCGCTCACCGATACCGAGGCCGCTCGCGCCGGCATGTGCAGGCTGAGATGAGCACAATGACGAGCACGGGCCAGCAGGCTTTGCTGAAGCAGGCGGTTTTCGACAATATGCCCCAGATGTGGCTGGTGCGTCAGGCCGGCAGAAAACTCGATACGGGCCCCGCTGTCGGCCTCCCACACTTCCATGTCGGCATAGGGGCCGAGTCTTTCTTTCTGTGCCGGCCAGGCCTGCAGCCGTTCGAGCAGGGTCTGGGACGCCAGGTTGATGGCGCTGACCCTGTTGTCGGGAATGGCCGGCAACTCGGGATCCGGTATCTGGCCTTCAATGACCGCCACCTTGAGCCCGCTGTGCTCCAGCGCCAGCGCCAGGGTCAGCCCCACCATACCACCGCCAATCACGATCACATCTGTCGCTTGCATGCCTTACCTCTTGCCCATGGCTCGCCAGGCCAGTTTGTCTTTGAAGGTGCCACTGGCCGCCATGGCCATCAGTCCCAGGTTACGTCCGGCGGCCAGCGCCGGGTGGTCGTTCGAAAACATCAGCGCCAGCGCCGTGGTCAAGCCGACTATGGTCGACTGATCCGGCTGGCGTGCCTGGCCGTAGGCAGACAGCACCGGGTAACTGCCGATGTCCTGATCTACGGTCAATGCCTGGCCCAGCGCCTCGACCAAGGCCGCCACGTCGCGCAGGCCCAGATTGAACCCCTGACCGGCGATGGGATGCAACAGGTGAGCCGCATTGCCGACCAGCGCCACTCTGTGATGCCAGGGTCGTTCCACCTCATCCAGCGCCAGCGGATAACAGTGCCGTTGGCCGGTGCGCTGCAGTCGGCCCAGACGGTAGCCGAACTCCTGTTGCAACTGGCGCAGAAAGGCTTCGTCATCCAGCGTCATCAGTTGCTCGGCACGCTCGGTCGAGGCGCACCACACCAGCGAACAGCGCCCCTCCCCCATCGGCAACAGCGCGATGGGCCCTTCCCGGGTGAAACGTTCGAAGGCTCGCCCCTGATGCGGGACCGCAGTCTGCACATTGGCGATGATGGCACTCTGCCGATAATCCAGCCGGCGACTGGGCAGGCCCAATTGCCGGCGCACCACGGAGCGGTTGCCATCGGCGGCCAGCAGCAGCGAGGCCGTCAGTTGCCGACCGCCGGCAAGCGTCAACAAGACACGTTCGGACTCTTGCTCCAGGATCTCGATACGGGCAGGGCACAGCAGCTCTATGGTGCTGCACCGGGTCATGTGGCGGTACAATATCTGCCCCACCGGGTGAAGCTCGACCACATAACCCAGTGCCGGTACCGGATAGTCGTCGGCACGAATATTAACCTGCCCCAAATGCCCCTGATCGGACACCTGAATATGGCTAATGGGGGTGGTCAGGCTGGACAGATGCGGCCACAACCCCAGCTGCTCCAGCAATTCCCGGCTGTAACCGGCCAGGGCAATGCTTCGTGCATCGAAACCCGGATGACTATCCTGCTCGGGCACGGTCGCCTCAATAACGGCGATACGCAGCGCCGAGCCGTCGGGCCGGCGCAAGCCGCTCAGGCCCAACGCCAGCACGGCACCGACCATGCCGCCACCGTTGATTACCACATCATAATGGGTCATAACGCTGAACTGTCGTGATTAATGTAAGGTGGGACGCTTGGGGGAAGGCTGACCCTTGCCGAATTCTTCAAATGCCAGGGTGGCACCCAGCTTAAGATGTTCATACAACACCACGAAGGCGGTTTCGCTTTCTTCGTCTTCCTGATCGAAGTCGCTGGCAACCTGGGTGATGCTGCTGATGTCCTGGATCATTTCCTGCAGTTCGGGCGATGCCTTGTTCAGCTCCACCTGCACCACACCGAACCCGGCCAGAAAGGCGCCGGCCCATTCCATCATTGCATCCAGCCGTTCATCCAGCGGTTCATCGTCTTCCGGCATCAGCAGCTCGAATCGGCTCTGGCTGACCAGCTCGTCATAGACCCGGCTAAACAGCAGGTTGACCGCTTTTTTCAGCTCGGCAGGCAAACCGAAGTCGTCGTTGAGCAAGGCATTGAAATGCTCCTGCCAACGAACATCGTCCTTGGCCATGCCGCCGCAGATAAGACCGCAGATAACGCCATGTACTTCGGCGGCGGTCACCACCATATTGTGGTGTTCCAGCAAGGCGGTGAAGGCGTCGTAGTTGAGACGGGCGTTGTCGTTCATCATTTACTCGATTGGCAAAAAGGTGGCAGATATGGGGCAGATCCTAGCATTGTGACCACGCTCAGACCAGCAACCCCTTGAAACTTCTGGTGCACCGCTATATAGTCGCCAGAATTTCATAGCCTATTGCAATCAGCTATCTGAGGATCACATGACCACAGCGGCAATCGACATCGTTATTCTCGGGCGCCCTTACAAGGTGGCCTGTCCTGCTGGGCAGGATGCGGCATTGCAACGGGCAGCCGATATGCTCAACGAGCGTATTCACAAGTTCAAGCAGGGTGGCAAGGCCGGCTCCAATGAGCAAATCGCCATTATGCTGGCCCTGAACGTATGCCATGAGCTTGAGCTTGAAAAAGACAAGAACTACCAATATGCTGACGCCATGGACAAGCGCATCAAGATGCTTCAGCATACCATTGAAGATGCCCTGGCCAGTAAAGTAGGCTAGGCATTGTCTGCTTTCAGATAAGAGTTTAGCTTTCCCTGGGGTGTTCGTCTGTCGGGTGGCGTCCCTGAGCCGATAATCACAGCACAGGAAAGCCGTGTTATTTACTATTGTGCATGCTCGGCCCGACCGAGAAGCCTGCGGTAGATACCGGATTTCCGCCTTGAACCAACGGGTTCAAGGACTAACACCTGCAACGGCATCCCGGGGATCCCCTCTTTATATATGAGCTTCATGTCGCCGCGGTACGGCGTCCTCCCTATCCGATATGCAAAATCCTGTTACAATCTTCGCGAATTATTTTCGTGACAGGTAGCCATTGAATGACTGAACAACCCAATAACCCGCTGCACGGCATCACCCTCAAGGATCTGCTGACCGAACTGGTCGAGCGTTATGGCTGGGAAGAACTCGCCCGTCGGGTCAATATCAACTGTTTCAAGAAAGATCCCAGCATCAAGTCCAGCCTGACCTTTCTGCGTCGTACCCCCTGGGCACGCGCCGAAGTGGAAGACTTGTATGTTCGGCTGAAAAACAGTCCCTGGAGTCACTAAACAACCGTGAGGAAGGTCCCCGCACATTTCTCGCCTTACCATGGATTTTAAGGTCTGTTGACCTTTCGCGGTGAAAGTGTGTTCGAGTTAAACGCGTTTAGCCTCCCCCAGGGCAGCGCTTGTGGGGGCTTGCTACTGCGTTATCGCTTATTTATGTAGCGTGACTACAGGGCATAAGCGCTGCCTTGTATCAAGCCCCCACAAACTGCAGCAAAAATTATCTCGAAAGATCAGCAGACCCTAATAAGCAGGAAGCAATATATGAGCGAAAGACATCATATAAGACAGCAGATACGCCAGGCTCGCCGCCAGCTGACGGCGGCAGAGCAGCAGGCGGCGTCCGAGGTGATCATCCAACATGTGGCCAATGCCGAGCACTTGGCCCGGGCCGATAAGGTGGCGCTCTATCTCGCCAACGATGGCGAGCTGGATCCCCAACCGTTGATCGACTGGTATTGGTCCCGGGGCACCCGGGTGTACCTGCCGGTACTACATCATTTCAGCCCCGGCCATCTGCTGTTTCTGCGCTACGATCCCGATACCCGGCTTGTCGCCAACCGCTTCGGTATTCCCGAACCCAGGCTCGATATTCGTCTGTTGCTACCAAAGCAGGAACTGGACATCATCTACACCCCCCTTGTCGCCTTCGACGCCACCGGCAATCGCATCGGCATGGGCGGTGGCTTTTACGATCGCACCCTGGCCGCCTGGCGTCATCGCCTGGGACCGCGCCCGGTGGGCCTGGCCCACAATTGCCAGCAGTTGCCCGCCATTCCCACCGACAGCTGGGACATACCGCTGCCGGAGCTGATCACCCCCGATCAACATTGGCGCTGGTAGCCGTTACCCTCGATACTCCCACCGACAGCTGGGACATACCGCTGCCGGAGCTGATCACCCCTGATCAACATTGGCGCTGGTAAAAGCCGCATGCAAGGCAAGTATGCTTTGCTATAATGCGCGCCACCTTTGTAGCAGGCGGCCGCGGGCAGCAGACCGTCGCAAGCAAGACAGCCCTGAGCGAGAGAAAGAAAGTAATGACACAAGATGAGATGAAAAAAGCCGCCGGTTGGGCAGCACTGGATTACGTGACCCCAGATACCATCGTCGGCGTGGGTACCGGTTCGACCGTAAACCACTTTATCGACGCCTTGGGCTCAGTCAAGGACCAGATAAAGGGTGCCGTCTCCAGCTCCGAAGCCTCCACCGCCCGGCTGGAACAGCTCGGCATTCGCATTTTCGATCTCAACGAGGTCAGCGAGCTGGCAGTCTATGTGGATGGCGCCGATGAAATCGACGGCAGCATGGCCATGATCAAGGGCGGTGGTGCGGCCCTGACCCGGGAAAAAATCGTTGCCGCCGTGGCCGACCGTTTCATCTGTATCGTCGATGGTACCAAGACCGTTGAAGTCATGGGCCACTTTCCGCTGCCGGTGGAAGTTATCCCCATGGCGCGGGAATACGTGGCCCGTGAGTTGGCCAAGCTGGGTGGCCAACCGGTATATCGGGAAGGCGTTGTCACCGACAACGGCAACCATATTCTGGATGTGAACGGCCTGAAAATCACCGAACCCAAGGTACTGGAAGCTCACATCAACGCCATCGTCGGCGTGGTCACCAATGGCCTGTTTGCCGAGCGCGGCGCCGATGTGTTACTGATTGGCACCCCGAACGGGGTGGTAAGAAAACCGTAAGCTGTAAATCTGTCTCCAGATCACCACTCGAGTCCCTTGAGTAACTCATAGGACTCGACGTAATACATAAACGTTAGCCGGCATCCTACAGTGCCCGAGTACCTACTCGGCCATTGCGAGCGGTGTTGTGCCAACGCCCCTGCCGGGCCAAGGAATAATAGGCCCAGTATAGTGACGGTGCCTGCTCCGGGAATGTTTTCTTTTTCTCCGTTTTGCTCCACAGCAACTTCCATGATAACGACCCTGTTCCTGGCCGACCTTTCCAGATCGCCATATTAAGGGCGTCATTTACCAGTAGGGCCGACATTCGGCTATCCATCGACCAGTCCTCCGCTGCACGAGAGTAGAGAGCGATAAAGACAGCCAGGTAGAGCCATCCCTTTCGTGTCGGGATATCAGCACATCCTAGGGCAACGTACCGCTCATGCGCACAGCTTTCGTTCAGGGCATGGCCGATACGCAACGAAAACAGGTGGGCCCGATGTGGCATGCTTATCTCTCGATAACAAAGAATGTTGGTATTATTCAATCGATTACATGCTCATCAATGAATCATTCAATGGTAATATAATTAACATGTTTTAGTGACTATCGAAGCCGTTTTGGAACAAAGAACCGCTCGACTGCCCCTGTTGCTCGCTCCCGGAAAAAGTGCTGTTCGAGCAACGTTGCGCCGGGGAAGACATGATCCCGTACCAGAAGGTGCGTCTATTTATTCGCGATTATATCGAGCAAGAAACCGGCTCTATGTACACCAGAACTGAAGAAAGGCCCTCATGCTGACCCTACTCGACAACCGGCTCTGGTTTCCGGAACCCTCACAGGCATTAATCGAACCCAATGGTCTGCTGGCCGTGGGCGGTGACTTGAGCCCGGAACGGCTGTTGCTGGCCTATCGCACGGGGATCTTCCCCTGGTACGATCAAAGCCAGCCCCTGCTGTGGTGGTCACCGGACCCCAGGGCGGTGCTTGAACCGGATGCATTGCACGTCAGTCGCAGCCTGGCCAGACTTGCCCGTCGCGGGCAATACCGGCTGACCGTCAACACCGCCTTCGAACAGGTTATTCGCGCCTGCCGTCAGCTGCGTGAAACCCAGAAAGAAGGCACCTGGATCACCCCCGGCATAGAGCAGGCCTATTACCGACTGCACCAGATGGGTCACGCCCACTCGGTCGAGCTCTGGCAGGGGGAACAGCTGGTGGCCGGGCTTTACGGCATCGGCCTTGGCAAGCTGTTCTGTGGAGAGTCGATGTTTCATCGGGTCGACAACGGCTCCAAACTCGCCATGCTTGGCCTGTGCCGACACCTGCACCGCCATGGCGGCGAGCTGATAGACTGCCAGTTACCCAACCCGCATCTGATGAGCCTGGGGGTCACCAGTTGGCCACGTTCGCGTTTTTTACATAAACTTAAAGAGCTGCAACAGCAGTCGCTTACACAAGCGTGCTGGCAACCAGGTGAGCTGATGTTATGAGGGAAGTGAATCTCAAGGTGGGTCTGACGCCCAAGCACCAATGCAGTTATCTGTCCGAGCGGCAGGAACAACTGCTGGTCCTGCTCGACAGGGAATTGTTGTGCCTGGAAGGCTACGAACAATTACTCAGTGCGGGCTTTCGCCGTAGCGGTTCGGATATTTATCGCCCGCATTGCCAGTTATGCCGTGCCTGCGAGTCACTGCGTATCGACGTCGCCCACTTCACGCCCAGCCGCAGCCAGAAACGCATCAAGCGGCAAAATCGGGATCTGAGTATCAGCCTGAGTGAGCAGGAAAAGCCGGAGTATTTTCGGCTATATCAGCGTTACATCAACGAGCGGCACCAGGATGGTGCCATGTATCCCGCCAGTCGCCAGCAGTATGACGGCTTTCTGCTCTGTGACTGGCTGCCGCCGGTATTTATGGAATTCCGGCAGGAACAACAGCTGGTGGCAGTGGCTGTCACCGACCTGCTCGGTCATGCACTCAGCGCCATGTACACCTTTTACGATCCCGAGCTGGAACACAGATCTCTGGGATCTTTCGCCATTCTGAGCCAACTGGAACTGGCGGCCAGACTGAACAAGCGCTGGGTTTATCTCGGTTACCAGGTGGATGGCTGTAAAAAAATGAATTATAAACAACGCTTCCGCCCTCATCAGCGACTCGTGGCCGGGCATTGGCAGGCGATGAAAGACTGAGCGGAAACTTTACACTCGAGGCGAAATCCGGCATGATCGATGCCGTTTTTATTGCCTGCGTTAACAAGAGGACTCAATGGCTAAAGAAGACAGTATTGAAATGCAAGGGACCATTCTGGACACCCTGCCGAACACCATGTTTCGCGTTGAGCTGGAAAATGGCCATGTAGTCACCGCTCATATCTCCGGCAAGATGCGCAAGAACTACATCCGTATCCTTACCGGTGACAAGGTCACCGTCCAACTGACTCCTTACGATCTGTCAAAAGGACGCATCGTCTTCCGCGCTCGCTAATCCGGTCGCCAGTCACTCCGAATGTTACAGGGTAGCGTCTGTTTCCCATAGCTGTGCCTTTGGGTGATTTGATCGTTCCAGTTCCGTCAGGCATTCATCTCTTGGATAAAAAATGCCCGGCACCATCATGGTGCCGGGCATTGTGGTACTGATTATGGTGCTATATCCAAGACCTGAACTCAATGAGCCAGAGAGGCTTCCGACTGATAGTCAAAATGCAGTTTGTCGTCCTCTAGAGTGACTTTTACCGAGCCGCCACCAACCAGTTCACCGAACAGTAACTCGTTGGCCAGCGGCTTTTTCAGTTTTTCCTGAATCACCCGCCCCATAGGACGTGCGCCCATCGACTTATCGTAGCCTTTCTCTGCCAGCCAGTGACGAGCCTGCTCGCTCACTTCCATCGACACTCCCTTGGCATCCAGCTGCGCCTGCAGTTCGACAATAAACTTGTCCACCACCCGGTGAATCACTTCCATGTTCAGATGGTTGAACCAGATGATATGGTCGAGCCGGTTACGGAACTCGGGTGCAAAGGTCCGGTTGATTTCGGTCATGGCGTCATGGCTGTGATCCTGCTGCTGGAAACCGATGGACTTGCGTATTGTCTCCTGTACCCCGGCGTTGGTGGTCATCACCAGTATCACGTTGCGGAAGTCCGCCTTGCGGCCGTTGTTATCGGTCAGAGTACCATTGTCCATCACCTGCAGCAGCAGGTTGAACACGTCCTGGTGCGCCTTCTCGATTTCATCAAGCAGCACCACCGCATGAGGATGCTTGATCACCGCGTCGGTGAGCAAACCGCCCTGATCGAAGCCCACATAGCCCGGCGGGGCCCCGATGAGGCGCGACACCGTATGGGACTCCATGTATTCGGACATGTCGAAGCGAACCAGCTCGATACCGAGCACCCGCGCCAGCTGCTGGGTCACTTCGGTCTTGCCCACCCCGGTCGGACCGGCAAACAGGAAGGAACCGATGGGCCGCTTCTCGTTGCCCAGGCCGGAGCGACTGAGCCGGATGGAATCGGTCAGCACCTCTATCGCCTTGTCCTGACCAAAAACCACCATTTTGAGCTTGGGCTCCAGATTCTTCAGGGCCTCCTTGTCGGAGCTGGACACCGATTTCTCGGGAATACGGGCAATCTTGGCCACTATGGCCTCGATGTCGCCCACCCCTATGGTCTTCTTGCGCTTGGAGGGGGGCATCATGCGGATTTGTGCGCCTGCCTCATCGATGACGTCGATTGCCTTGTCGGGCAGATGCCGGTCGTTGATGTATTTGGCTGACAGCTCGGCCGCCGCCCGAATGGCCTTGCTGGTATAACGCACATCGTGATGTGATTCGTAGCGGCTCTTCAGCCCCAGCAGTATCTTGGTGGTGTCTTCCACCGAAGGCTCCAGAATATCGATTTTCTGGAAGCGCCGCGCCAGGGCCCGGTCTTTTTCGAAAATCTGGCTGTATTCCTGATAGGTGGTAGAGCCGACGCAACGGATCTGACCACTAGACAACATGGGTTTCAGCAGGTTGGCCGCATCCAGCTGGCCCCCCGAGGCAGCGCCGGCACCGATGATGGTGTGAATTTCATCGATAAACAGGATGGCACCTTTCTGCTTCTCAAACTGTTTGAGCAACGCCTTGAAGCGCTTCTCGAAATCACCACGATACTTGGTACCCGCCAGCAGCGAGCCCATATCCAGCGAATAGATGGTGCTGTCGGCGATAATTTCCGGCACATCTCCATGCACGATGCGATAAGCCAGCCCTTCGGCGATGGCGGTTTTTCCCACCCCGGCCTCCCCCACCAGCAGCGGGTTGTTCTTGCGCCGACGGCACAGCACCTGGATGGCACGATTGACCTCATGATCCCGACCGATCAGCGGATCGATACGGCCTTCCTTCACCCATTGGTTGAGGTTGATGATAAAGCCTTCGGTCTGGCTGCTGGCCGCCTCGTCGGTGTTTTCTTCCAGTTGGGCGGGTGGCGCCTCTTCCTGCTGGCCGTCTTTACGCACGCCATGAGACAGGAAGTTGACCACGTCAAGTCGGCTGATCTGGATTTTTTTCAGCAGGTAGGCCGCCTGAGACTCCTGCTCGCTGAAGATGGCGACCAATACATTGGCGCCGGTTACCTCGGCGTTGCCGGAAGATTGCACATGAAATACCGCCCGCTGCAACACGCGCTGAAAGCCGAGGGTCGGTTGCGTTTCTATTTCATCATCTCCCGCCGGTATCAGCGGTGTGGTCTGCTCGATAAAAAGGTGGGTTTCACGGCGTAGCTGTTCGAGATCTGCACCACAGGCCGTCAGGGCCTCTTTGGCAGACGGGTTGTCCAACAGCGCGAGTAACAGGTGCTCCACCGTCATAAACTCGTGGCGAGCACGGCGCGCTTCGTTGAAAGCGTCGTTCAACGTGCTCTCAAGGTCTTTGTTCAACATAGGCACCTCCCCTAAAAAACTGCGGTGTCCCGTTGCGGCGGGTACTTACTCATTCCTGCTCCATGGTGCACAACAGCGGATGTTCATGCACACGGGCAAACTTGTTCACTTGCGCTACCTTGGTTTCTGCAATCTCTGCGGTAAACAGGCCACAGACTCCTTTCCCCTGATAATGAACCGCCATCATTACCTGCGTGGCCTTATCCACATCCATTACAAAGAATTTTTGCAGTACCTCCACCACAAAATCCATGGGGGTGTAATCGTCATTGTTCAAGATGACCTTGTACATAGGAGGGGGCTGCAGCGCAGTTTCTTCCACCTCTTTTAACTGATCACCATCTGCCTGCTGTGTTCTCCTGCCCATATCTTTACTCTAAATCACTGTTCCGGATCTCGCTACAGCAGTCGGTGCCGGATTGGGTGCCGCTGCCTCGCATCGCTTTCAAGCCAGGGACTGACTCTTTTTGTCAGGATATCAGGAACGCTTTAGCTAGTCTTTCCTTCACACTACCTCCTACGCTCGCGCTGTCAACCGTCTTTCTGTAGCGGAATGCGATAACAAACAAACGCTTGACTCACCCCCATGTTTGGCTAGAGTGGTTGATTGGTGACCATTGAATCAAGTTTCGTATGACGCTTGCGTTTAGGGTCGCCGCATCCGGCGGGGTTCTCCTGTCGTAAAAACTGGCAGCGGTCAGTTACTCAATGTTGTTTTGGATGTTTGAGCAAAAGGATGCAGATGTATGACGACCGGTACGGTGAAGTGGTTTAATAATGCTAAGGGATTTGGCTTTATCTGCCCACAGGAAGGCGGTGACGATGTGTTCGCACATTTTTCCACCATCCAGATGGACGGATACAGAACCCTGAAAGCGGGCCAGTTAGTACAGTATAAAATACAAGAAGGACCCAAAGGTAACCATGCGATAAGTATAGTACCTGCGGCAGATAATAATTAAGCACGGATACACGATATCCATATATCAAGGCGCTTCGGCGCCTTTGTTGTGTCTGAAATACCGACGGCTGTGCTCCGATGCAAGCAAAGGGATCTTCTTTCCCACCCGAGACGACTTTGCTAACGTAGTCGTTACTTCCGACGACAAGGATATCCCTCTCTCATGGACGCCAGCCTGCTCGCTCCGGCCCTGCTCGCCCCCACAGAACTGACCCTGCCCAAGTGCAAGGAAATACTGGCTCGCCTGCAAGACTGGCTGGAACAACGCTTCAAGGCCGGCGACGATATCATGGAGCTGGTCGTCACCCGCTCCCAGCATATGGACCAGTTGCTGACCGGGCTATGGCAACGTCACGACTTGGATAAGGATCCACAGCTGGCGCTGGTGGCTGTGGGCGGATACGGCCGGGGCGAATTGCACCCCTATTCGGATATCGACTTGCTGATCCTGTGCAATGGCACGCCGGAGCCGACCCTGAACGACCGCATCGGCAGCTTCATCACCCTGTTGTGGGATCTTCGCCTGGAAGTCGGTCACAGCGTACGCTCGGTGGCGGAATGCATCCGGCAAGGCAAAAAAGACATCACCATCGCCACCAACCTGATCGAAGCCCGACTGATCACCGGCTGCTACGACACCTTTGCCACCCTTACCCAGGCCACCCAGCCCGAACAATTCTGGCCCAGCCAGGCCTTTTTTGAGGCCAAACGGGAAGAGCAGGAAAATCGCCACCGCCAGTTTCAGGACACCAGTTACAAGCTGGAGCCGGACATCAAAAGCAGCCCCGGCGGCCTGCGCGATATCCAGACCATCAGCTGGGTCGCCCGCCGTCACTTCGGTGCTTCGACCTTGAGCGAAATGGTCAGCCACGGCTTTCTGAGCCGGGCCGAATACCGGGAGCTACTCGACTGTCAGAATTTTTTATGGAAGCTGCGTTTTGCCCTGCACATGGCCATTCACCGCCCCGATAACCGCTTGCTGTTTGACCGGCAACGGGCGGTGGCCACGGCACTGGGCTTTGCCGGCGAGGGTAACGAGCCGATAGAACAGATGATGAAGCGCTATTATCAGACGGTGCGGCGGGTAGCCGAACTCAACGAAATGCTGCTGCAGCTGTTCGACGAAGCCATTCTCGGGCACATCGCCATGGACGTGAAGATGCTCACCCCCGAGTTTCGCCTGCGCGGTCGCCTGATTGACGTCATCAGTCCCGAACTGTTCCGGGAAGAGCCAGCCGCCATATTGCGGCTCTTCTATCAGATTGCCGTGCACCCCCAGATCACCGGCATCTATTCCACCACACTACGCCAGTTGCGGGATGCCCGTCGGCGCCTGACCGGTTTTCTGTGCGAACGGGCCGACTGCCGGCGGCTGTTCATGATGCTGATGCGCCATCCTCGAGCCTGTGGCCTGGCGCTGACCCTGATGCACCGCTACGGTATTCTCGCCGCCTATTTCCCCCAGTGGAGCAAGATAGTCGGCCAGATGCAGTTCGACATGTTTCACGCCTACCCGGTCGACGAACACACGCACCGGCTGCTCAAAAACATCTATCGATTTCGCAAACCCGCAGCCAAACACAGTCATCCACTGTGTTTTGAAATCTGCGGCCGACTACGCAAGCCCGAGCTACTCAACCTCGCCGCGCTGTTTCACGATATCGCCAAGGGCCGGGGCGGCGATCACTCCACGCTTGGAGCTGAAGACGCCCTGACGTTCTGCCTGCAACACGATCTCGACAAATCCGACGCCCGCCTGGTGTCCTGGCTGGTGCGCCATCACCTCTTGATGTCGGTCACCGCCCAACGCCGTGACATCTACGATCCGGATGTGATCAGCGAATTCGCCGGCCTGGTCAGAGACGAACTGCGTCTGGACTTTCTCTATAGTCTGACGGTGGCCGATATTTGTGCTACCAACGATCATCTGTGGAACGACTGGAAAGGCAGCCTGCTGCGCGAGCTCTACTTCGCTACCCAGAAGGCGCTGCGTCGGGGCCTGGAAAATCCGCCGGATCTGCGCCTGCGCATCCGCGAAAACCAGCGTCAGGCCCGCCAGATCCTGGAACAGCTGGATACCCCGAATGAGCAGATAAAGCCCCTGTGGGCCCGCTTTACCGCCGATTACTTTCTGCGCCATACCCCGGAGCAAATCGCCTGGCACAGCCGTCATATTCTGGCCCACGGTGACAGCCCGCGGCCGCTGGTACAAATCAGCCAGCAGCCGGGCCGCGGCGGCAGCGAGTTGTTTATCTACCACCCCGACTCCCCCAACCTGTTCGGTCGGGTAGCGGCGGCGCTGGATCAGAAAAACCTCAACATCCACGATGCCCAGATCATGACCTCGAAAGACGGCTATGCCCTGGATACCTTTATTGTGCTCGAACCCGACGGCCAGCCGGTAAGTGGTGATCGGCTCGGCGATCTGTGCCACAGCCTGAGCGAGGTGTTGCTGATCCCGACGCCGCCCATGGTGCGCATTCGCCCGCCTTCGCGGCGACACCGGGAATTTACCGTCACGACCCAGGTGAATTTTCTGCAGCCCCAGCGGCTGACCAGACGTACTCTGATGGAACTGGTCGCGCTCGACACCCCCGGCCTGCTGGCCCGCATCGGTTCCGTATTCAGTCGTCTGGGGCTCAACCTGCACGCCGCCAAGATCACCACCATAGGCGAGCGGGTAGAGGATTTTTTCAGCCTGACCAACAGCGAAGATCGACCATTAAACGAACAAGAACAGATGTTGTTGCGAGAAAAAGTAGTCGAGGAGCTCAACCAGGGCGGCAAAATATGATAAAAGATGCATTATAAGTGAATCCAGAAACAGGGAAGTCGTTTTAGATGTCTGCACTGCAAGCCATTCTCGAAGCCGCTTTCGAGCGTCGCGACACCATTCGCCGCTGAACTGTTCGACACACAGTAAGGCTCAGCCTGCAACTTATGAACACCCGGCTGGCCGCCCTGTGCGCCAGCCGATTACGAATTCAAACCAAATTAACGGAGTTACCAAGATGGCAAACTTTGCTTTCGGTCTGGGCGTGGGCACCAAGTCCGCCAAAGGTGAATGGCTGGAGGTTTACTACAACCAGCCGCTGCACAACGCTGATAATACACTGGTTAACGCAGTGGCGGCGAAAATCGGTTACCAGGGCGGCAACGCTGCAATCGAAATCAGCGCAGCACAGCTGAGCTCCCTGGAAACGGCGTTCCTGTCTGCGGGCGCAGAAGATCAGGCCGAAATCGTTAGGGCCCTGGAAGGCAGCAGCCAGCCACTGGTGGTGACCATTCTGGACACCGACACGGCCCCCGCCAGCACCGCCGAGGTTTACCTCAAACTGGCACTGCTGTCCCACCGTCTGGTCAAGCCGCACGGCCTGGACTTGTCCGGTATGTTCGGCCTGCTGCCCAACGTCGCTTGGACCTCCGAAGGCGCAATCGCGGTCGACGAGCTGGCCAAGCGCCAGCTGGCGGCCCGGGCACAAGGTCGCACCATCAGCGTCAACTCGGTCGACAAATTCCCGAAAATGACCGACTACGTGGTGCCGGCAGGCGTTCGTATCGGTGATGCGTCCCGTATCCGCCTGGGCGCGCACGTGGGCGAAGGCACCACCGTCATGCACGAAGGTTTCATCAACTTCAACGCCGGTACCCTGGGCGTCAGCATGGTGGAAGGTCGCATCTCTGCCGGCGTTGTGGTGGGCAACGGTTCCGACCTGGGTGGCGGTTGTTCCACCATGGGCACCCTGTCCGGTGGCGGCAACATCGTTATCTCCGTTGGTGAGGGCAGCCTGCTGGGCGCCAACGCCGGCCTGGGCATTCCGCTCGGCGATCGCTGCACCATCGAGTCCGGCCTGTACATCACCGCCGGTGCCAAGGTGACCGTACTAGACGATCAAAACCAGGAAGTGCAGACGGTTAAAGCCGCCGAGCTGGCAGGCAAAGCCGATCTTCTGTTCCGTCGCAACTCCCAGAACGGCCGCATCGAGGTGAAAACCAACAAGTCTGCCATCGAGCTGAACGCCGAGCTGCACAAGCACAACTAAGCAACATCAGAACACGGCAAAGCCCTCGCATGCGAGGGCTTTTTGTTTAACTAATGGCCAAAAAACACCATCCCCGTCGCTTTTCTGCTATGATGCGGCCCCGCCTTAGTGCGCCCCTATTTATCTGATATCAAGAGCTTCCCCGTGACCAACACCGAATTTTCCACCCTGTCCCTGGCCCCATCCCTGATCGCTAACCTGACCAGCCTGGAATACACCCGGATGACCCCGATTCAGGCTCAGAGCCTGCCGCCGATGCTGGAAGGCAAGGATGTGATCGCCCAGGCCAGCACCGGCAGCGGTAAAACCGTCGCCTTTGGCCTGGCGCTGCTGGCCCGGCTCGACGTCAACCGGCTGGGCGTACAGACCATGGTGCTCTGCCCCACCCGCGAGCTGGCCGATCAGGTCGCCCGCGAGCTGCGTCGCCTGGCCCGTGCCATGGCCAACGTCAAGCTGGTGGCGCTCTGCGGTGGCTCCCCCACCGCGGCACAAACCGCTTCGCTCGAATTCGGTGCCCACATAGTGGTCGGTACCCCGGGGCGCATACTCAAGCACCTGGAACAGGGCAGCCTGGTGCTGGACGACCTCAATACCCTGGTGCTGGATGAAGCGGATCGCATGCTCGACATGGGCTTTGTCGACGACATCGAGCGAGTGGTGGCCTTCGCCCCCAAAGCACGCCAGACCCTGCTGTTCTCGGCCACCTATCCCGAGGGCATCGCCGAACTGAGCCGGGGCCTGCAACAAAAGCCGGAGCGGGTATCGGTAGCCGATGAACAACGAGCAGACACCATAGTCCAGCTGTTGTTCGAGGTGGTGCCCAATTTACGCAAACAGGCGTTGGCCACCCTGCTGGCCCACTATGCGCCGCGCTCGGCGGTGGTATTCTGCAACACCAAGCGCGCCTGTCAGGAAGTGGCCGAGCACCTGGCCACCCTGGGCTTCTCCGCCCTGGCGCTGAACGGGGATCTGGAGCAGCGCGAGCGGGATCAGGTGCTGATCCGCTTCGCCAACGGCAGCGCCAACATTCTGGTCGCCACCGATGTGGCGGCCCGCGGCCTGGATATCAAGGAGCTGGCGGCGGTGATCAACTACGACATCACCCAGGATCCGGAAGTGCATGTGCATCGTGTCGGCCGTACCGGTCGTGCCGGCCAGCAGGGTCTGGCGCTGAGCCTCTACAGCCCGCAGGAAGCCTACCGGGTCAACATGATCGAACAATATCAGCGAGCTCCCATAGTGCAGGGATCACTGGCCGACCTGAACGGCAACACGGCGCCGCTGCAGCCGGAAATGGTCACCCTCAATATTGCCGGTGGTCGCAAAAGCAAGATCCGCGCCGGCGATATTCTCGGTGCCCTTACCGGTGAGGCCGGCATTGCCGGTGCTCAGGTGGGCAAGATTGATATCTCGGAGATGCAGTCCTATGTGGCCGTACACAGAGATGTGGCCAGGCAGGCACTGAAGCACCTGCAGCAGGGGAAAATCAAGGGCCGTACCGTCAGGGCACGGCTGATAGGCTAAGACGATTCCATTCAACCCGCTTACCCTTTTTGGGTGATCGGGTTGAATTTTTGCCGCCCGTGGACCGGCGTCCGAGTCATACCAATTTGAATGAACATCTGATCATTTTTAAGCCCGGGATCAGAGACAACACCGTCGCCTTCCACGACACGCCATAAACTGGCTCGAAGAAGCCGACATGGAGTATTCACGGCGTGTCGGAGGAGCTGCCCTTTGTCCGACTTTTGCGGAGTAACCAAATAGATTGGTTATTTAATCTGCCGGGTATCAGTTGCCTTGCTGGCGCTCGTTGTAATGGCGATGAATATAATCAAGCTTCGCCATGAACTGCTCCTTGAGCGAGTCACTGGCATAGTCGAAGTGATAACTCTGGTGAAAGTTCAGCTGCAAGGTAACGCCGCTGCCGGACAAGACCACGCTGTAACCATCAAAATCGCTGCTCGCCATTACACCATCCAGCATATGGCCATCTTCATGGGGTTCACCAAAACGCTGAATCTTGTCGAAAACCTCCAGCACCACCTTGTTGTTCAGTTCATTCTGCATCGTTACCTCCTTCCGTATCCATTCTGTCCCGTTTATAACGGCCACACCCACAGTAGCATGGGAACAGTGACCAGTATCACCAACAAATCCAGTGGCAGCCCCAGACGCCAGTAGTCGCCGAAACGAAAGCCTCCCGGCCCCAGGATCAGGGTGTTGTTCTGATGCCCGATTGGCGTCAGAAAGGCGCAGGAACCCCCGATGGCCACCGCCATCAGAAAGGGGTCCATGCTCACACCCAGCTGGTTGGCGGTGCCGATGGCGATGGGGCACATGACCGCCGCCGTCGCCGCATTATTCATCAGATCCGACAGGTTCATGGTCACCACCAGGATCAACACCAGGGCAACCACCGCATGCCCCTGGGCCACCTCGTTCAACAGCAGATTGGCTATCAGTTGGGCGGTGCCGGTAGACTCCATCGCCTCGGCGACCGGGATCAGGGCACCCAGCAACACCACGACAGGCCAGTCGACGGCGGTATAAACCGAACGAGGCGGCACGGTGCGCAGCACCATGGAGGCCAGCACCCCGGCGGCAAACGCCACCGCCGCCGGCAGCAGCCCGAAGGCGGCGGCGGCGACCGATGCCGCCATGATACCGGTCGCCATCAGTGCCATGCGTTTATCGGGAATCCGCAGTTCACGCTCGGCCAGAGGCACGCAACCGGTGCTGGAGGCAAACTCGGCGATCGCCTCGGGTCCGCCCTGCATCATCAGCAAGTCACCGGCTCTGAAGGCCAGGGCCCGTAACCGCTTGACCGAGCGCTGCCCCTGGCGCGAGACCGCCAGCAAGTTGACACCGTAGCGAGTGCGTAGCTGAATGCCTCTTGCCGTGCGTCCCAGCAGACCGGAGCTCGGCAATATCACCAGCTCCATCAGTACCACTTCATCTGATGCATCCGAACCGCTGCCCTCTGCGTTGTCTTCTTCATCGGTCTTGGCGGTGGAGGTGACCGCCGCCTCTGCCCCGCCGCTCTCTTTGGTTTTCTCTTTTTCTTTCTCTTTTTCTTCTCTGGTCGCCTTGGCTTCTTCCAGTTTCAGACCAAGGCTGGAGAGGGCATGAGACAAGGCTTCCGCTTCCGCCTCCAGCATCAGAATATCACCGGCCCGGGTCCGACGGCGTGGGCTGGGTGGCGCCACCCGCACCTCGTTACGTACCAGCCCGAGCACCTGAGCATCGGCTTCCACCAGCGCCTGCTCTATCTCTCTCAGGGTCATGCCTTCGGCCTTGCAGCCGGCCGGCACCCGCGCCTCCGTGATATAGGCACCGGAATCGAAGCCCTCGACGCCGGACTGCTTGCGTCCCGGCACGATACGCCAGCCAATCAGGGCCACGAAGCCCACTCCCACGGTCGCCACCGTCAAACCAACCGGGGTGAAATCGAACATGCCGAACATGTCCTCGCCGCTGCTCTCGCGAAAGCCGGAGACAATCAAGTTGGGCGGTGTACCGATAAGCGTGGTCATGCCGCCCAATATGGTGCCGAACGACAGCGGCATCAGCACCTTGCCGGGTGGTAATTGCTGGCGACGGGCCATCTGAATCGCCACCGGCATCAACAACGCCAGGGCGCCAACGTTATTCATGAAGGCCGACAGTATGGCGCCAAGCCCGGTGAGGGCGGCAATGGACAGGGTAGGTCCGGCCTGGGATGGCAGTAGCAACCGAGTCAGCACGTCGACGGCACCCGAGATCTGCAGGCCCTTACTCAGCACCAGCACGCAGGCTACGGTGATCACCGCCGGGTGACTGAGTCCATCGAAAGCGATCTCGGCCGGCACCAGACCGGTGATTACACAGGCCAGCAAGGCGCCCGCCGCCACCATGTCGTGACGCCAGCGGCCCCACAGAAACATCAGCACTGTGGCAATCAGAATAACAAGAATGGTGATCTGTGATGGGGTCATGCTATTTTCGGCTCCTGAACATAGCGGGAGTAGCTATTTGGAAGTGTGTACTGTAGCCCGGTCAGAATCACGCATTATCTTTATCCACCAACGCAGCCGCCCAGTTTCCGGAGTGTAGCAGTATTTTTATCTTCCCCTGCAGCAACTAATTCATTGAATTTAAAAGCTTAACCATATATCAAAGCGCCGAGTCCCGTGGTTAACAATTGTGGTCTTTATCGCCCGGTCAGGCTAAGATCGGTTTTTTTGCGAATACGGTAATTCTCATGATCAAGCTTGGCGATAATAACACCCTGCCCCTGTTGCGACTGGACGATAAAGGCGGCTGGCTGGATGCCGGAGAATACGGCGAGGCCTTCATGCCCCGGCGTCAGTTACCTGCCGGTTGTCAGCCCGGTGATGAGATAACGGTATTTATCTATCTGGACTCGGATCAGGAGCCGGTGATCACCACCGACAAGCCCAAGGCTCGAGTCGGCCAGTTTGCGTCATTAAGGGTGGTTACCATCAATCGCCTGGGCGCCTTTCTCGACTGGGGCATGAAAAAAGACATCTTCGTTCCCCAGCGTAGTCAGTCTCAACCCATGCAGGAAGGCAGAAACTATGTCGTCTACCTGTATCTGGACCATGAGGGCCGCATGGTGGCCAGCAGCAAGCTGGACAGTTTTCTCAGCCGGGAATTCCCCCCCTATAGCCCCGAACAGGAAGTCGACCTGCTCATTGCCGAGCATACCCCGCTTGGCTTCAAGGCCGTGGTCGATAACCGTTTCTGGGGGCTGATATTCAAGTCCGATATTGCGGGCCGGGTGCCGACGGGGCTAACCACCAAGGGTTATATCAAACAGGTACGTGACGACGGCAAAATCGACTTGACCCTGTTCAAGCCCGGCGCGGGAAAAGTGGATGATGCCGCCCAGGCGGTACTCGACAAGCTGGACATGGCCGGCGGCTTCATGAAAGTCAACGACAAGACCGATCCCGATACCATCTTTCGCCTGTTCGGCATCAGCAAGGGCACCTTCAAGAAGGCCATCGGTGGTTTGTACAAGCAGGGACGCATTCTGATCGAGGCAGACGGTATCCGTAAGCAGTAACCGGTAGACTGCTACACATAAAAAAACACGGCGCCGTCTCTGACAGCGCCGTGTTTTTTTATCGCTTGCCGCTTATTGCCGACGGCTTTCTAGATTTGTGCCATCCAGCCTTTCAACCAGACCAGTGCCGGCTCTTCCGGCTCCAGAGTCTCGGTGGCGTCCACCTGCAACCGCTCGGTTACCGCCTGTGCCTGCAGCTCCTGCAGCAGCTCGTCGACCTGCCGACCGGCACCACAGAAATTGTCGTAACTGCTGTCACCTAGCGCCACCAGCGCATAACGCAACTGTGGCATAGGCGGGCAGCATTCGCGCATCTCTTCAAACAGTGGCAACAGATTGGGCGGAAGATCGCCCTGCCCCGTGGTCGAGGTGACGAACAGCCAGAAATGTCCGGTATCCAGATCCGCCAGCACGGCGTCTTCATGCAACTGCACCCGATGCCCCGCCTCGGTCAACGCCTGCTCCAGGGTCTCGGCCACCAAGACTGCCGAACCGTATACACTGCCGATAATGATATCTACTGCCGCCATTTTCACTCCTGTTCATGCTCCTAATATGAAGAGCTCATACATCCAAGCTACTGAAAAATGATGATAACCTGAGCCGCAGGCTTTAATCGAGTGCCGTTTGCCAGTCGAATTCATCCGTCAACCGCTGCCAATGTGCATCCAGCCCGGCCTCCAGCACCAGGAGGGTGCCGCTGACCGGATGGGTCAGCGTCAGCCGGTTGGCATGCAGCATCATGCGCTCGCAGCCATATTGTCGGCGAAAGAAGCGGTTGTGGCGACCGTCACCGTGACTGGTATCGCCGACGATGGGATGAAACAGATGCGCCATGTGCCGCCGCAGCTGGTGCTTGCGCCCGGTTTCCGGGGCGAGCCGTACCAGGCTGTAACGGCTGGTGTCGTGTTTCTTCGACACCGCAAAGGGCAGCTCAATCTGCGCCAGCGCCTGCCAGTGCGTTACCGCCGGCTGCGGGGGCTTGTCGGTATCGGCAAACTTGTCGGCAATATCGTCCAGCTGATGGCTAAGGGCATAATCGAGGGTGCCCTGCTCCGGCATATAGCCGCGCACCACCGCCAGATACTGCTTGTCGACCCGGCGTTCACCGAAGGCTTCGGTCAGGGTGCGGGCCACCTCGGCACTCTTGGCGAACAGCAAGACCCCCGAGGTGGGTCGGTCGAGCCGGTGCACCGGAAATACGTGGCACCCCACGGCGTCCCGGGTCAGTTGCATGGCAAAGCGGGTTTCGCCCTTGTCCAGCCAGCTGCGGTGCACCAGCAAACCGGCATCCTTATTGATGGCAACCAGCGACTCGTCTTCATGGATGATGTCGACACTCATGCTTCGCGCCGCACCGGCTGGCCGGACAGGGCTTCATCCAGCCGGGCAATAGCCTCCTCCAGCGCGCCCGTATCTTCGGGCAGCGACTTGAAGGTTTCGGTCGCCATCGGATAGAGGGAAATCCGGATCGGCAGCGGCGCGCCGGCATCGATCATCGCCTGCATCCGCGGCAGCAACACAAATTGCAGCCACTGGGCAAAATTCAGGGTATCCAGACAAAACGGTTCGGTACTGGCCAGCGCCCGGGCAGACGGCGGCGTGCTTTCCCACCAGGACAGGGCCTTCAGTTCCCGTTCAATGGCATACAACAACGTTTGGGGTTCGGCAGGCATGGGTAACATCCTCTAAAACGGCGCGCTACTATACCATCTTGGCCTGCGACTCCCTATAATTCGCCCCGGTTCGACAGGAGAAGCCGATGCAAATAGATACCTTGAGTGAATTTTTAACCCAGGCAGGCACCGAGTTTCGCCTTTACGATCTGGGCCGCCGCCTGCAGCCCCTGAGCCGGAACGACTTTGCCGCCATAGAAGAGGGCCTGCGCCCCTATCCTTGGCCGCAGCAGCGCCATGCCTGGCTGGCGGTCTGCTACTGGCAACGTCACGACCAGCCCCAGCCCTACGTCTGGTTTCTCAAGCTGCCGCTGGACGAACGTGGCCTGTTCAACAATGCCGCGGTCAAACACTTCCTGGCCGCTCTGGTCGAGCAACTGGGCCAGGATCCGAGTGCCCCGCTCAGCGATGAGCAACAAGAGCGACTGGCCCAGACGCCCTTTACCTTTCAGCCTGCCCAGGACAAGCTGGCCGCCTTTCATGCCCGGTTACGACTGGAGCTGGGGCTGTCGCCTTCCGCCTTTTATCGGGGAGTGCTCGATTACCTGGCCGCGCCCGAGCACCACGACTGGCAACAGCTTGGCTTGCAGGGCCTGGCCGATGTGGCGGTGCGCCTGCATCAGGACACCCCGTTAAGCCAGCAACTGGCATCCCGGCTGTTCAGCCTGCCGCAACCGGTACAATTGGCACTACTTAACCAGTGCGAGCATCATCCCCTGCCTGCCGTCCTGACCGATCGCCTGCTGGATGGCATCAGCACCGAGCTGGAACGCCAGACGCCGGATCAGGAGCGCATCGCCCTGCTGCTGCGGGCTACCGCCGGCTGCCCGCCGTGCGCTCCGCGCCGCCAGAAAATCGCCACCCTGCTCACCCTGACGCCGAGCCAACCGCTGATCCTGAGTCTGGCGGCGCGGCTGTGGCAGGAGCTGACCGACGAACCCCTGCTGCTGACCTATCTGGAACAACTGGCCGAACACCATGGCGAGCTGTTCAACGGCCTGTTCGCCGAGCTGGTCTCGATCCCGGCCTTGCGTCCGCTGATCCTTACCAACCTGCATAATCCGGCGCTGTCTGTGCCGTTGAAAAACGCCATCGGCACCCTGTTTTCAGGCTCAACGCTTGCGAGTGCTCGTGACTGAGCTGCTGGGACTGCTGGCCATCTGCCTGCTGGGCGCCGGATACTGGCATGTTCGTCGTCAGAGCGAGTTCGCCCGTCACTGGCTGGAGCGGTACTGCCGTCGGCAGCAGTTTCAGTTGCTGAGTGTCTATCGCTACCGCTATGTCTGGAAAAAAGGCCGACTGTTGGCACGGTTTCGGTTCGAGTTCAGCCACGATGGGCTGCAGCACGATGAAGGTGATCTCTGGCTGCACGGACTGAAGGTGCTGGATGTATCGGTACCCGTGTTGCGCGAGCCCCCGTCACCTATGCTGTAATGCATGGGCGACCCTAATTGGTCGCGCACTATTTTGAC
The DNA here is from genome assembly GCF_046521305.1 of Oceanisphaera submarina. Classification (NCBI taxonomy): domain Bacteria; kingdom Pseudomonadati; phylum Pseudomonadota; class Gammaproteobacteria; order Aeromonadales; family Aeromonadaceae; genus Oceanisphaera; species Oceanisphaera submarina. The sequence continues at coordinate 88,393 of NZ_JBKGFN010000014.1, forward strand.
GGTAACAAGGAGACGGTAATGGAACACATCACTCACCCTTTCAGTGAATTGTTCGAGCAACTGGGACTGGACGCCAGCCATGAGGGCATAGAGCATTTTCTCGCTTCTCACCGCCTGCCGCCCGAGGTGGAGCTGGTGGATGCCCCCTTCTGGAGCAAATCCCAGTCCGGCTTTTTGAAAGAAGGGCTGCAAAACGACTCGGACTGGGCCGAAATCATCGATCAACTGAACCTCAGCCTGAGATAATGCAACCGGAGCCATCATGCCCCAACAGGATATAATCAACGCCATTCAAAGCCTGGTGCGAGAAGGAAAGGCCATTACCACCGCCGCCGTCAAGGCCCGGGTCAGCGGCTCGGTCAACATGGCCCAGCTGCTGCAACTGGTCAGCCGCTACAAGTCCTCGCCCGAACAATTGCCCGCGGCGACGGTCACGATGGCCGCAACCGAACAGGGCGAGGCACCGGATCTCGTGCAGCGTATCGCCGAGTTAGAGGCCCGGGTCGCCCGGCTGGAGCAACTCTTGGCGCAGTCAGCTGCCCAACAAGCGGAGCAACAGGGCTGATGTGGGTTTGTGAGCTGAACTTCGATTGTTATCAGGACATAAAGCTGTCGGATGCCGAGCCGGCCATTCGCCAGTTTATCGATGCCCTGCGCTATAACGGCCAGATCCTGGGCCGGGAATTTCCTACCTCAATGCATCAGGGCTGGCTCAGCGCCCGGGTAGTCTGTCCGGAAAAAGACAGCCTGCACCCGCGTTATCACAGCCGTCAGGTGACACTGGCCATCGAGCAGTTGCATCGGGCCGGGCTGACCAGCCCCAAGGTGCAGCTCAGGGGCCAGGATCTCAACTCGGATACTACGGATCATTGCGACCAGCGCCGCTGGCAATTGCTGTACACCACCTATCTGCATAGCTGCTCGCCGCTGCGCTGTGGCGACCACTTCACCCCGGTGCCGCTGTATCGCATACCGCCGGTGGCCAATGGCGACAGCAAGCAGATACTCAAGTGGCAGGAAGACTGGGAGGCCTGTGATCAGTTGCAGATGAACGGCTCCATTCTGGAGCACGGTGCCGTGGCCGAGCTGAGCGAGCCGGACAGCCGTTTGAGCCGGCGCGGCCGGGATCTGGCCAAGCGTATCGAATATCTGACCGAGGTGCCGACCTTCTATTATCTGTATCGGGTAGGTGGCGACAGCCTGGAGGCAGAGCTCAACCGGCCCTGTCCGAATTGTGGCGAAGACTGGCGACTGGCCGAGCCGGTGCACGAGATTTTCGACTTCGTCTGCGAACCCTGCCGGCTGGTGTCCAACCTGTCCTGGGACTTCAAAAAGTAATATCGGTTACATTATGCACCTGATAAGACGTTGAAGCTGCACCCCAGAGGTAACACAGCCGCCTCCCAACACAGCCGCCTCCCACGACATGCTACGAGTAAGCTCGGAAATGCCGTCCATGGTATTTCACGGTCGAGGGAGGCGCTCTCTGTTGCCTCTCTTGAACGCCGAGTTGTCTGCAGTCGGTGCCAGCAAGCAACTCCGACGCTTCAAGGAGGACAAAGGGATCTGCTCAGCCGACCATCCGCGCCACGGATGGCGTAGCTGAGCTTACAGGGAAGTATTTACGGCGAGTCGGCGGAGCCGGCCCTTTGTCCGGAATTGGTGTAAAAATAAAATAGAGCAATTGGTTACTGGGATCGGTATTACCCCCCCACCCTCACTTATGTTAGCCGCTCGGCTCCAGCCGACGCAGAAAATGAGCCAGGTTCGGCGCCAGCACGCCGATGCGGCCCTTGCCCAACCGTTCCAGCAACACCTCACCACTGGCGTTGTCCAGGGTCACCAGCCGTTGCTCGTCCCGGCAACTGGCCAGAAACCAGCTGGCGGGCAGCTTCAGCTTCCGCAGCATCAGCTGATGGCCTATCTGGTTTTGTTGCAGTCGTTCGAAGTCCTGCTCGTTCCAGGGTTGCAGCAGAGTCAGAAAGAGTCCCTTGAAACAGCCTGGCACATTTCCCGCATAATAGTGGCCGAAAAAGGCACCGATATCCGGGTGCACCGGCATCTCGAGCGCGGTGGCGATATTGTCGAAACCGCCGGGAGCGGGCCGCCGCCAGGGCTGCCAGCCAACCCGGCCAGCCTGGGCCGGTAATTGCTCGGCCGGAGAAGCAAAATCGGCGTCGTGACCCACCAGCGGTATGCCCCCCAGTCGCCGCTGACGTTCAAACAGCTCGGCCAGTGCCATCACCACTTGATCTTGCATAGTAAAGTCTCACAATAGGCTCAGTGAACCGTATTCTACCAATTGGATCCCGAAATGACACCAGAGCAGAAATACCAGGCCAGCAAGGCGCTGGACGACCTCCCCCTGGGCAAGCAAAGCAGTTACGTCTGCGAATACGATGCCGGCCAGCTTCAGCCCGTGCCCCGCAGCCTGAATCGTGACGAACTTGGGCTCGGCGCCGATGCCCTGCCCTTCGCCGGGGAAGACTTGTGGAATCTCTATGAGCTGTCCTGGCTGAATCGCAAAGGCAAGCCCATGGTCGCCATGGGTGAGGTGCGTATCGCCGCTACCAGCCGCAACCTCATCGAGTCCAAGTCGTTCAAGCTGTATCTGAACAGCTTCAATCAAAGCCACTTCGACAGCCTGGAAGAGGTGGCGGATATCCTAACCCGGGACCTGACTCTTTGTGCTCAGGGGCCGGTCAAGGTCAAGCTGTATGAACTGCAGGCGGCTCCCACCCAGTTTGGCATCCTGCCCGGCGACTGCATCGATGGCCTCGATATCGAGATCCGGCATTACCAGCCCCAGGCCGACCTGCTCATTAACGCCACCGACGCCGAAGAGGTCAATGAAATCCTGCACTCCAATCTGCTCAAGTCCAACTGCCTGGTCACCGGGCAACCGGACTGGGGTAGCCTGATGATCCGCTATCAGGGTCCGCGCATCCGCCGCGAGGCGCTGCTGCGTTATCTGGTGTCCTTTCGCCAGCACAACGAGTTTCATGAACAGTGCGTAGAGCGGATCTTCATGGATTTGATGCAGCACTGCCGCCCGAAAGAACTGACCGTCTATGCCCGTTACACTCGTCGTGGCGGACTGGATATCAACCCCTACCGCAGTAATGTGGCCGGCAAGGCCGCCAACGTCCGCCTGCAACGCCAGTAACCCCAGCAACAAGCGAGTCCAAGCTATCAATAGGACCGGATCGCGCCAGAAACTGGACTCCCTTCGGTCTGCTACGTAAACTGGCGCTTCATCCGCGTGTTATATCGGTATTCATTATTGTGATTTTGTCTGCTGCCGTTCTGGTTTCACATCTGGCGGGCGCTCCTGCGCTGTCGCCGTACCAACCCGAACCCGTTGAATTGCAACGGGCGCAGCAGTTGATGCTGAGCCGACCCGGCGAGTGTGTCGCCCTGACCAACTTCTTTCTGCAACGCAAGGAGGTCGATCCGGCGCAGATGGTCAACTCGCGTCAGGACTTCGATCACCAGGAGCTGGCCAGGCGTTATCGCACCCGGGAACAGAGCCAGACCGCCTGGCAAATTCAGGCTCTGTGCCAGGCCAATGAAGGGCTCACGCTACCGGCCGATACCAGCATCAATCAGGCCATCAAACTCGCCAAACGTTATCGTCATCCCGACGCCGAGGCGGCCAGCCTGCTCATCAAGGCCAAACTGGCGCTGGTACAGCAAGATACCGAGCAGGCCAACATCCTGCTCGATGAAGCCGGTATTCTGCTGACAACCCAGGCCCCGCCTTCCCTGATGGCGGCCCTGCCCCTGTTACAGGCCAGCGTGCTCCTGTATCAGCATCGTTTCGATGAAGCCCGTCTGGCATTCGAGCAAATCCGGGTCCAGTCCCAGCAACAAGGCGAATACATTCAGCAGGCCTGGGCCAACTATTTGCTGGGGGAATATTACCTCTTGCTACAACAGGATGAGCTGGCCCTGTCTCATTATGTGGAAACCCTGAATCTGCTGGGCAAACGTCGCCAGTACTATCTCAAGGCCATGGCCGCCGATAAGGCGGCCACCTTGTACGCCTCACTGGACAAAGGCGAGCAGGCGATGCATTACGCCAACCAGGCCGCTACCGAGTTCGAATTGCTGGGTAATCCGACCCTGCTGATAGGCTCGTTGCTCAACCTGGGCCGGGTCACCCGGGCCAGTAACGACGCCAGCCTGGCACTGGTCTACTTTTTCAACGCACTCGACTTGGTCAAGATTCAGGCCGACGCCAACCTGATGGCCCGGCTTTATCTGGAGATAGGCCATTCCTACCGGCTGCTGAAGACCTATGCCGAGGCGCACCACTATCTGACTCTGGCCCGGGCCAACTTCGAACGCAGCCAGGATATCCCCCGTCAGGTAGACACGCTATTACAACTGGGCCAGCTGCACCTGGAACTGCAGGAGCATGGCCTGGCCCTGCTCCAACTCGACCAGGCCCGGCAACTGGCCGAACAGCAGGATGACGTACCCCGTCTGATTGAAAGCCACCGACTGCTGGCGCTGCTGTTTGAAACCAGCGGTAATCCAGCCCTGGCGCTGGTGCATCACAAGGCGTTTCATGCCTATTACGAACGAGCCAGCCAGCTTAACCGGCTGCTGACCCAGAGTCTGGTACAAGAAAGCGATCAGCAGTTGCAACAAGAGCGGGAGCTGAGCGGACTACGCCGACAGAATGAGCAACTGCAGCAGGACAAACAGCGTTTTACCCTGCTCGCCGTCAGCCTGGGGCTGATTGCACCACTGCTGCTTTATGGCTGGTTGCGTAATCATATTCGTAGTCGCCGCCTGCTGCAGAGCAATACCGGGTTGCAGCAGTCGTTGTTGCTCGAACCCAGAACCGGCTTGCCAAACTGGCGCCAACTGATGCTGCGTTTACCGCAGGAAATGGCCAAGCGCCAGCAACGTTCCGAGCAGTGGTATCTCAACGAAGCCGAGGCACAGCCGTTTAACGATAAAATCTATTATTTGCTGCTGCATGTCCCCTTCATGGTCGATCTGAGCGAACGGATAGGGCTGGCCCATGCGTCCTCCCTGCAGAAAGAGCTGGGAGCATACCTGCAAGGCCGCATCCACCCCAAGGCCCGGCTCTATGACTTGCGCGAAGGGCAGTTCATCTACGTCATCTCGCAACGCCAGGTCAACTCACTGCAACAGACAATCGTCAGCCTCGAACGCATGTTTATGGAATTCCCCTGCCGATTTCAGCTTGATCAGCGCCTGGCCATCGGCATCATAGGGCATCCGTTCTTGCCGAAAGCCCCTCACGCCCTGGATGATATTCGTCTGGGAGATATTCTTTACCTGGCCATGGCCGCCGCCCACCAGTTGGCAGAGCAAACCGATGAACGCGCCTGGGTAGAGTTGCTGGCTGTCGACTGTCAGCAAGCCGCTTTTTTTAATGGTGATATCCGCCACTGTTGTATTCAGGCTATTCTGAAAGGACTGGTCAAGGTCAATAGTTCACATAACAAACAACAGATTGACTGGAGTGCCCTGGCACCTGAGCCGGCAATCTCAATATAATTTTACAGCCCCCCTGCGCTAGGGTGTAATGGTGAACCATGGACAATATCGACGATAATCTGATGTTAAAGGAACTGGCATCCGTTATTGACAGGCTGGAAAACATTCTGGGCCGCCTGCAGCAACAAGAACAACAGTCGCCAATCAGCATATCCAGCGGCGCATACTCAGAGCCGGCCGGCCGTCTTATCAGCCACTGGCAGAAACTGTTTGTCGGACAACTCGACTCAGCCTCGCCCGAGCCAGCGGCGGCGCCCATCACAACCCGACTCTCGATCGAGCTGGAGCAACAACTTGCCCGACTGCGGCAGGGCCGTACCCGGTTGCATCGTGCGCAGCAACTGACCGGAAAAAAATTGCACCAGGCGGCGGCACAGCTGCAGCACTCCAGATTCAAACCTTCTCAGACCGATGCCCTGCTGAAAACGCTGGAACATAACGATGAAGGCCACGAAAAAAAGTTGTGGCTGTTGCTGGACTGCTATCAGAGCGCCCTGAGCCTCTGCACCGAGCAGCACAGCCAGCATCAGGCCCACTATCACGAATTATGTTCCCGGCTACAGCAATTGATCGAAGAGTTCAACTTCTCCGGTGAAGTGGCCACCGAACTGAGCAAGATACAGCACCAGCTGTCACAACAGGCTGATGCCACCCTGCTGCCGGGGATCTGTCTGCGCCTGATTGAACTCACCATAGAGGGCTGCAGGATTGAGCGCAAAAACTCCACTCTGTTTCTGACCAGGCTCCATGGCAGCCTGGGAGAGATGCAACATCACTTCGCTATCTCCCTGAGTGAAGGTCAGGCGTTATTCGATGCCCGTACCCATCACGGACATCACATCGCCGGCGAGCTCAGGGCCATAGGCGAGCACCTGGTCAACCAGGGTAGCGAATGTCTGAAAGAAAAAATCGAACTGCGTATGCGCAGTATCAGCCACGTTCTGCTACAGCATGAACGACTACAGGAACGAGAACAGTCGCTGCTCAAACGCATGAATGACATGGACCAGCAAATAGAATCACTCAAAAACGAGACCGAGAATTTCAAACAGCAACTCAGCGCGCAGAACGATAAGCTATTTATCGACAGTCTGACTCAAATTCACAACAGAGCCGGCATGGATGAACGGCTGGAAATCGAGTATCGCCGTTGGCTTCGTTATCAGAGTCCCTTGTGCATCGCCTTGATCGATATTGATTACTTCAAGGATATCAACGATAAATACGGTCACCTGGCGGGAGACAAGGCGTTGCGCCTGATTGCCAGAACCATTCAGCAGTCATTACGGGAAAGCGACTTCGTCGCTCGTTTCGGAGGCGAAGAGTTTATTATCCTGCTGAACAACATAGACCCGGAACACTTCAGCACACCGCTGGAAAAACTACGCAAACAAGTCAAAAACATTCCGTTTCGATTCAAAGAAGAGCGCGTGACCATCACCGCATCCATCGGTGCCACCCTGTTTCGACAGGGCGACAGCATTACTTCAGCACTGGAGCGCGCCGATCAGGCCCTGTATAGCGCCAAACGCGCCGGGCGTGATCAGATAGTCATGGATTGACCTTAATAACAATACTCACGGGAGTGACTATGATCACCCATATCAATCCGGTCGGCAGCATGAATCTGCTGTCGCAAGTCGAAGTCGATAACCTCAAACAGTCCGCCTCCGGCGCCCTGTATCAACTGTTTCGCAACTGTGCCCTGGCGGTACTGAACTCCGGCAGCAAAACCGACAGTTCCAAGGAAATTCTCGATCGTTACAAATCCTTCGAGATCAATGTGATCCGTCGTGAACGTGGCGTCAAACTGGAGCTGTTCAATCCGCCGGATCATGCCTTTGTAGATGGTGAAATTATCCGCGGTATTCAGGATCACCTGTTTTCGGTGCTGCGGGACATCATCTACGTCAACAGCAAGCTGCAAAGCGAGAATCAACTGAATCTGACCTCATCACTGCACCTGACCGATCTGGTATTTTCCATTCTGCGCAATGCTCGGGCCGTCAACCCCGGCGCCGAGCCCAACCTGGCCGTGTGCTGGGGTGGCCACTCCATCAATGCGCAGGAATATCAATATACCCGCGAAGTCGGCAACGAACTGGGGCTGCGCGAAATGAACATCTGCACCGGCTGTGGCCCCGGCGCCATGGAAGGCCCGATGAAAGGTGCCGCCGTCGGCCATGCCAAGCAACGAGTAACCGGCAGCCGATATATCGGCCTGACCGAACCCTCCATCATCGCCGCCGAGCCACCCAACCCCATCGTCAACGAGCTGGTGATACTGCCGGATATCGAGAAACGGCTGGAAGCCTTTGTGAGGCTGGCCCATGGCATCATCATCTTTCCCGGTGGCGCCGGTACCGCCGAAGAGATCCTCTATATTCTCGGTATCATGATGCACCCGGAAAACAGCCATCAGCCGATGCCTATCATCCTCACCGGTCCCAAGGAAAGCGCCGACTACTTCCGCAGTGTGGACGAGTTTATCGGCAACACCCTGGGCCCCGATGCTCAGTCGCTGTATCAGATCATCATCGACGATCCGGCCGAGGTGGCACGACGAGTCAAAAACGCCATGCCGCTGGTACGGGATTATCGCAAATCGGTGGGTGATGCCTATTCCTTCAACTGGTCGCTGAAGATAGAGCCGGAATTCCAGATGCCCTTTATCCCGGATCACGAAGGCATGGCCAACCTGAACCTGAGCTGGGATCAACCGCCGCAACAGCTGGCGGCCAACCTGCGGCGGGCCTTTTCCGGCATAGTCGCCGGTAACGTCAAGGAAGGCGGCATCAGAGCCATCGAGAAGAAGGGCCCCTTCCTGCTCAATGGCGAGCCCAGAATGATGAAAATGATGGACAAACTGCTACGGCAGTTTGTAGAGCAGCAGCGCATGAAACTGCCTGGCTCGACCTATGTTCCCTGCTATCGAATCAACCGATAATCATCAATAACAAGAGTTTGAATGCAATTATTGATCATCGATGCCCTGAACCTGATCCGCCGGTTACATGCGGTACAGGCTCAACGGCATCAACATGAAGCAAGGGCGCTGGCCGCCACCGGCGCCGCCCTGACCAATGCCGCCAACCGGTTACTCGCCCAGTTCAAACCCAGCCATGTAATCGCGGTGTTCGACGGCGCACCGGTCGGCTTTCGCCATCACCTGTATCCGGAATACAAGGCCGGGCGCAAAGCCATGCCCGAGTCTCTGCAAAATAGCCTCGGTGAGCTGCAACAGCTGCTGTGGCAACAAGGCATCGATGCCCTGCTGTCCGACACCGACGAGGCGGACGATCTCATCGCCACCCTAGCCACCACCCTGAGCCGTCACGGCAAGAGCAGCATTATCGTCTCCACCGATCAGGGCTTTTGTCAGCTACTGAGCCCTCACATCCGGTTATGGGATCACTTCAATCAACGCTGGCTGGATGACGCCTTCGTGCAGCAACGCTATGGGCTTGGGGTCGAACAACTGGTGGATTATTGGGCACTGACCGGCGTGTCCGGCAGCCAGATCAAGGGCGTACCCGGCATAGGTCCCAAACGAGCCAAAACGCTGTTGCAACAGCATAATACTCTGGACAAATTGCTTGCCACCGCCCCACGAGGAAAAGACGAAAATACCGTTCATGCTCATCAGCATCATGCCTTGCTGTCGAGACAGCTGGTCAAGCTGGTGGATGATATAGAACTGGGCTTTAACCTGCAGGATCTGCGGTACCCACCCCCGACTAAAGGGTCATAGGAAAAGTACGGCGAAAATGCTATAAATACGGGGCAATAATACTTCCCCTCGACTTATAACTAAAAACGGAACGCTGCCCATGAACAAACGCAGTATTACCGTGATCCCGGGTGATGGTATCGGCCCAAGCATTATCGATGCCGCCCTGCAAATACTGGATCACGCTGGTTGTAACTTTCATTACGACTATGCCGACGCCGGCCTTATGGCCCTGGAAAAACACGGCGAACTTCTCCCCAAGTCAACCCTTGACCTGATAGCTCAAAACAAAATCACCCTCAAAGGCCCCCTGACGACCCCCGTCGGCGGCGGTTTTACTTCCATCAACGTCTCTCTGCGCAAACATTTCAGGCTGTACGCCAACGTGCGTCCGGTCGTATCGTTTGAAGGCACCAAGAGCCGCTTCGAAAACATCGATATCATCACCATTCGGGAAAACACCGAAGGCATGTATTCCGGTGCCGGTCAGAAGCGCTCCGAAGACAACAACAGCGCCGAGGCGATGAGCATCGTCACCCGCGAAGGTGCCGAGCGTATCACCGTGTTTGCCTATGAGCTGGCCCGCAACGAAGGCCGCAAGAAGGTCACCATAGTTCACAAGGCCAACATCCTGAAATCCACCTCGGGTCTGTTTCTCGACGTGGCCCGGGAAGTGGCACTGCGCTATCCGGACATCGAAACCACTGAAATGATTGTGGACGCCGCCTGTATGAATTTGGTGATGTATCCCGAACGTTTCGATGTGATCGTCACCACCAACCTGTTTGGTGACATACTGTCGGATCTCTGTGCCGGCCTTATCGGCGGACTGGGCATGGCCCCGGGCGCCAATATCGGTAAAGAAGCGGCCATCTTCGAGGCGGTGCACGGTTCGGCGCCGGACATTGCCGGTCAGAACATCGCCAACCCCTGTTCGGTGATCCTGGCCTCCATTCAGATGTTGGAGCACCTGGGCATGCAGGACAAGGCCCGGCAGATCCGTGAAGCGGTACGCAAGACCATCGCCGAAGGCAAGACGGTCACCCGGGATCTGGGTGGTAACGCCAGCACCACCGAGTTTACCCAGGCGATCATCGCCAACCTGTAAGCGACTGACAAACCAGTTAAAGGGCCGAAAGGCCCTTTTTAATGAGTATCCGCCGACAATACATCAAACCTTAGCCGAACAAAAAATGTGCGCCTGGTCACAAACCGCCGACTATAGTTACTGTTACAGACGGAGGTAACATGTCATGGATGTTCGACTCACACAGCTGCCGGTGTTTCTCCCCCTGCTACTGTTGGTTTATGTCACACCCAGTCCCGCCTATGAAGCCCCCACTCTCGCTCCTGACCTCACCGCCATACCGCCTCTGCATTTTACCCTGACTCCTTCCGAGCTACTCGGTGCAACACCCAGCGATTACGGACTCGATATCGAGTTGCAGCCCACGGCAGATGGCAACCAGCGTCTGGCTGCCTATCCCAGTCTGAAGCTGACCCCGCAAAGCTCGGTCAGCCTGTCACTGAAAAACTTCCGGCCCCGCCTGAATTTCGAACGGGGCGGTTTTAAAACCTCGCTGCGCCTGCGGGGGGACGGTATCAAGCTGAGCATTCGTCCTTCGGACCCCGAAACCCGGCTGGAATTCGATCTCAAGATCACCGACGACGAGTCCAGACTGGATTGCAAATACCGGTTTTAAACGAAAGGTGGCAGCATAAAATCGGACCAAAGGGCACAACTCTACCGACGTGCCGTATGACATTGCCAACAGACAGCGCCGAAGTCGGGGAGGCAATCCGGCTGCCTCTTTATTCAGAACGCCGAGCCATTTTTGGCGCTCTCGCATTCTGCTTACCTGCTGCTACTTTTACACCTGCCATAACGAAGAAAGGGCCCGAAGGCCCTTTCTTTCATGGTTCACTGTCACGCCCCCGGTTGACCAGACAGGTCGGTTTATTCCTTGGGTTGCAGCTTGGCCACCTTGCGCGGCTGATACACGTGCACGGTAATTTCCTCCCGGTCGTGATACAGCTGCTTGGCCTGCACCTGAAAACCGCCCAGCTCGGCCAGCTTGTCCTTCAGCTGCTGCAGGTTATGTACCGCCTCGCCGTAGCGCTTCTTCATCGGCAGTTTCAGGTTGAACATCGCTTCCTGGCAGTCTTCATTCACCAGCCAGTCGGCCATGGTCGCCACCACCCGAGCCGGCTTTTCAACCATGTCGCACACCAGCCAGTAGGTGTTCTTGCGGGCCGGACGCCAGGTAAAACCATCTTCCCGGTAATGCTTCACCTGTCCGGTATCCATCAAGGCCTGGTTCATGGGCCCGTTGTCGATGGCGGTGACCATCATGCCGCGGGCCACCAGCTGATAGGTCCAGCCGCCGGGTGCGGCGCCCAGATCCACCGCCCTCAGGCCCGACGTCAGCCGCAGATCCCACTCATATCGGGGAACAAACACATGAAAAGCCTCTTCCAGCTTCAGACTGGAGCGGCTGGGCGCATCGGCCGGAAAACGCAGTCGGGGAATCCCCATATGGAAGGGAGAGTTATTGAAAGTATAGGAATAACCCAATATGGCATGATTACTGGCCATAAAGAACAAGTGCAACACGGGTTTGCTGTCCGACTCGTTACGGGTCAGCAAGCCCTTGCCACGTAAAGCCTGACGCATCGGCACGGTAAACTTGCGACAAAAACGGGAGAGTTCCTTGCCGTCGTTGGTATCCGGCGTTTCTACCCGAATATCACCACACAACTCCATGCCATCGGCCGCTTCCAGCAGCGGCGTGATGCGATCCTCCAGCGGCAAGTCTTTTATTTCGGCATAGACCACCAGCATCTGTCGGGCAAAAATCAGCTCTCTAAACCACAATTTTCGCGCCATTAAATCGGCGTCGTCCGGCTGAAAGCATTCGTAAATAACAAAGCCGCTGTCGTCCTTGGTCCGAGCAAATCCAGGACAGCCAAACTGCCCTGCCCTGTCCTGAATTTCCGCTGCCGCCTCTTTCTCGAACCCGGGGCGACAATATATCAATAAGTGTTTCATCAAGACCTCAACCAGGTACGCCCGGCCAGCAATACGCTTAACCAGCCCGCCATAAAACAAACTCCCCCCAGGGGAGTTAACCAACCAATACCTTTGGTACCAAACAGCACCAAAGCATAAATACTGCCACTGAACAACAGGGTGCCCAATGCAAAAAACGCCGCCGCCACCTGCAGTGACCCGACCGGCTTGAACCGCCAGGCCAACACCACCAGCAATAGCGCCAGAGCATGATAAAACTGATACTGCACCCCGGTGTTAAAGGCACTCATCAGAGGAGCAGACAGACCGCCGGCAGTCAGGCCGTGAGCACCATAGGCCCCCAGTGCAGTGGCACTCAGCCCGAACAGAGCCGCCAGATAAAACCAAAGATTAACGAGCAAGCACAAACCTCCTCATACCGGCCACTATGGCCGTCAAATTGCGTTCCAGTGTGGTACCCGACGACTTGCGCGGGCTGAAGCCGTGATCGCCGTCTTTCACCCACAGGCTTTTCACGCCCGGGGCCAGATCATAACCGGTCACCGCCTCCCGGTTACCGAAGTTGTCCCGCTCGCCCTGCACCAGCAAGGTTGGCGTCGCGAGCGTGGCCAGGTGCTGGCCACGGAACCGATCCGGCTTGCCCGGCGGCGTAAAGGGAAACCCCAGCAGAATAAGACCGGCCGGTGCCAGTTCATCAGCCACCAAGGATGCCATGCGCCCGCCCATCGACTTGCCCGCCAGAAACAGCCGTGGATGGGCAAATTCGGTCGCCATCTCGCGCCAGCAGTCCAGCAACGCCGGCTCCCGGTCCGGTGGTCGCTTGCGTCCGTCGGCCCGGGTTTTCTGCATGAAGGGAAACTCGAAACGAATCACCTGAATATGTTCGTCGGCCAGGCCCAACGCCAGGCTGTTCATCACCGCATGCTCCATACCGGCCCCGGCACCGTGGGTCAGCAGCACGCGGTTAGGAGCATTGTCGGCGCCGTTTATCAACACATGATTCATCCGTTCAGCGCCTTCTGCTGCTCTTCTTTTATCACCAACGCCAGCATCCACTCCCGGAAGGCGGCAATCTTGCCCAGAGCCGCCTGGGATTCATGGCACACAAGGTAATAGGCATTCTTGGACATCAGCACCTGCTCGAAGGGACACACCAGTCGGCCCGCATCAATTTCGGGCTGGGTCAGCACACTGTGCCCCAGGGCTACACCCTGACCATGAATCGCCGCCTGAATCACCATGGACGAATGGCTAAAGATGGGTCCCTGATTAACATTGGCCGCCTGAATGTCGAGCTGCTTGAACCAGGCTTTCCAGTCCCGCCGGGAAGTATCGTGCAGTAGGGTATGCCGGGTCAGATCTTCGGGTGTCTTCAACGGCTTGGTACCCATCAGCAGCATCGGTGAACACACAGGGATCAGATATTCCGCATGCAACTTGTCGGCCCGCAGGCCCGGCCAGTTGTCCCGGCCATAATAAATCGCCACGTCCACATCGTCGGTGAGTGAACCTTCATCCAGATCCACCGCCTTGATGCGCACGTCTATGTCCGGATGTACCTCGCTGAAGCGTACCAACCGGGGCACCAGCCACTGAATGGCAAAGCTCGGCTGCAGGCTCACCGTCAGCGCGCCCTTGGCACTACGCGCCAGCAGCCGCTCGGTTGCATCGGAAATACCGGAGAAAATATCCTTGATGTCCAGGAAGTAGCTCTGACCCTCTTCGCTCAACAGCAGGGACCGGTTGCGTCGGCGAAACAGCTTGATGCCCAAATAGTCCTCCAACCCCTTGATTTGATGGCTTATCGCCGCCTGGGTTACGAACAGTTCTTCCGCCGCCCGGGTAAAACTCAAGTTGCGGGCGGCGGCTTCAAATGCCTTGAGGGCATTGAGCGGGGGGAGTCGCCGGGACATCCATACCTCGATAAGATTTTCTAATGGCGGAATTATAAGGGGCCGGCGAACGACAAGCCAGCGCCGCCACCACAAAGCAGAACAATTGTCGCCCACCTGTGGAATGACCAACGCCTGCCACCGAACATGACGGTGCCGATATTCATTTTATGCCGCCTCCTCTGCTACACTGAATGCCGCTTTCTCTTATCTTTTTTCAGGCCATCCATGACCGACATGCTTCCCGTTTCCCTGCTCGACTGGCTGATGCTCAGTCTGGTCCTGTTGCTGATTTTACTGGCTCTGTTTGTTCTGCTGCGCCGACTGTGGCGAGGGGCTCCCAAGCAACCCTATCAGCAAAAACTGTTATTCAGCCCCGAGTCCGCCGCCGCCTTGCGGTTACTGGACAAGGCCATCGGCCAGCAACTGCGGGTCTTTGCCGCCGTCAGCCTGAGCGAGCTGGTCGAGCTCACCCCCCAATTGAAAAAAGCCCAGCGTGAGCAGGCCCTGCATGACATGTATGGTGAGAAGCTGGATTTTGTGCTCTGCTCACCGCTGGATCTCAAGGCCCGGGCGGCGGTGGCCTTGGTCGATGACAGCCTGAGCAAGACCGACGGTCGTCAGCGCCAACAGCTGTTGCAGCATATTCAGGACACGGGCCTGCCGGTGATTCACCTGTCACCGAAAGAATGGCCGACGCCCGACTCCCTGCGCGACGAGATACTCACCACCCTCAAGCAACCCCGCGCCATCATCACTCCCACCGGGCAAGGCCGGGTCGAGCCGGTACTCAGGCTGCCGGACGAGGAGCAGGCCGACGCTCACGACGAGCCACGCTTTCGGTTATGAATTTGTTCTCGATTATAAATCGGCTTGCGGCGTAAAAGAGGCAACAGAAATTGCTTCTTCTTAATCCCGGAGCCATCTGCTGGTAACGTCAACCGATGGCTCCGGAGTTCTAAGGAGGGTAAAGGGATCTGCTCCACCGACCTTCTGTTTCAGGGATGAAACAGAGAGCGTACAGGGATGTATTCATAGCGTGTCGGAGGAGCAGAGCCCTTTGCCCGATTTACGCGCGCTTAAGCTTCACACCACTCAAGACATCTTCGCAATAAAAGTCAATTTCATCACACCCACAGGTCCCCAATCGGTGTATCCGGGCTGAAATGGTGGGCTATCTGCGCCTGCAACAGTTCGGCGGTGGCCAGGGCGTCGGTCTGGGCATGATGCGGCTGGTAGAATGGCAGATGATAACGGCTGCGGCTGTCGGACAGCCGAATAGAGGCAGGCTTCCTGCCCCGTAACCGGGCCCATAATCCCAGAGGGCCGCGCCGATGCAGACGAGCCTCCAGCTCCATGGTGTCCACCGCCGGAAATACGATGCCTTCGTTCAGCCGTGCCTTCAGTGCCCGGTCCAGAAAACCGCGCTCTATGGTTCTGTGATGCACCACCACCACCCGTCCGGCCAGGGCGGTGAGCAAGTCGTCCAGCACCAGCAGCAGATCCGGCGCCGCCTTCACCTCGGAATGGGTAATGCCATGGATCACCACCGACTCTTCCGCCATCGGCTTATGGGGGTTCAGTATCCAGTGTCTGGCTTCCCGGCAGCGAATACGCTGCAAGTCGAAGGGCACCAGCCCGATGCTGACGATGGCATCTTTTTTCGGGTTCAAGCCGGTGGTCTCGAAGTCCATGGCCACAAAGGGCACCTTGGCCAGGGGAGTATCCGCATTAACCGCGCCGGCGCGATAAAACCGCTCCAGTCGATAATCCCGCGCATGACGAGCCAGTTCGCCGAACTGGCTTTGCCACTCGGGAACCTCGGCACTCGGCCGGATATCATCGGGTCTTAAATAAAACATGGCGTTTCCATAGGTCTGTTGACCTTCAGAGGTTAAATTTCGTTCGAGTCAAACGCGTTTGGCCGCCCCCGCAGGGCAGCGCTTGTGGGGGCTGCAAGCATCATCGCGAAAGATCAACAGGCCCTAGCTCCGATTCGGCTGATAGCGAAACTTCAGAAACTTCTGCGCATGGCTAAGGATCTGAAAGGCATCCTTCAGGTTGCGGCGCTCGAAGTCCGACAGATTTTCCGGCTCGATATTGTTGTCCGGGTCGGCCCCCGCCTCCACATCCAGCGCCTGATGACGAATCCGCACCGTAGCGATAAATTCCATGGCATCACGCAAGTCCGGCCCCCGGCCCTTCGGCAGTATGTTCGACTCGATCACATCGTTCAGCCGGTCGAAGGAGTTGTGCGCCTTGGAGCCCACCGCCAGCGCATGCACCCGGATCAGATCTGCCAGCGGCGCCGTGCCCCGCCGCTTGAGGTTAATGGAGTTATTGTGCTTGCCATCCTGCTCCATCACGAATTCCTTGAAAAAACCGAGCGGCGGCGTGCGCCCCAGGGCGTTACGCGCCATGCTGGCCAGGAAACGCGGGCTGCGCTTGGCCCGACGAGAAATCAGGGCATTCAATTGGTCGGCCCATTCGGTTTTGCCGTAGACCCCGTCCAGATCGAAGAAAATCGAACTGTTCAGCAGGGTTTGCGGGCTGGGATTATCAATCCAGTCGTCGAAGCACTGTTCCCACTGGCGACGGGTTTTCTGCCACTCTACATTGGTGGCCATGATGCCCCCGGTGCAATAGCTGTAGCCACAGGCAGCCAGACCATCACAGACCCGTTTGGATAGGGCAGCAAAATAAGGACCGTGCTGGGCGGGATCAAAGCGGTTATCGAGAATGATGGCATTGTCCTGATCGGTCACAATCAGCTGCTCGTCTCGCGCCATCGACCCCAGCGCCAGAAAACAGTAAGGCACCGGCGGTGGCCCCAGCTCGGCCTCGGCCAGTTCCAGCAGCCGCTGCTTGAAGCTACGGCCGATACCGGCCATGGCGGTGCCTATCATCTGCGAGTTGGCGTCTTCGTTCACCATGCGCACGAAACAGGCCTTTACATCATCGGCGATGGCCGCCAGCTCGTCGGCATCTTGTGCCCGAAAAATGTGCCGCACCACGAAGAGGCTGCTGCGCGACTCGTGACGCATCACGTCCGACAACGCAATCACGCCTATCGGCTTGCCCTTGTGCAGTATGGGCAGGTGGTGCAGGTTATAGCGCAGCATGATCAGCATGGCTTCAAACACGAACTGACCGCTTTCGAGCGCCACCAGTTCCGCCGACATCACCTCTTCCACCCGGGTCTCGGCCGGCAGGCCGGCCGCCAGCACCCGGGTACGCAGATCCCGGTCGGTCAGAATGCCGGCTACCCGTTCATCGTCGGTCTGGGGGTCGGGGTGCAACACCAGAATGGACGACACCCCTGCTTCGGTCATCTTCTGCGCCGCCTCGAGTATCGTGGCCGCCAGCGGTATGGTGACCGGATCGCGGGAGATCAGCTCCCGCACCGTCGAAGTCAGCAAGTCATCACCGCCCTCCTGACGGGAAACCGCCTGCCGTAGCCGGGTTCTGTCTTCCACTTCCACAAAGTCGGCAAAAGACTCAAAGCCTTCATAGAGTTCGTTGAACAGTGCCTCGGGCAGGCAATAGACCAGGGTGTCTTCCAGCGCCGTGGCCGACATTCGTACCCGATTATTCATCAGCAGTCCCATCTGGCCGAACAGGCTGCCCTCGCTCAGGCGATTATGCAGCTCGCCGCTACGACGATACATTTCCACCGCCCCGCTGCGGATAAGATACAAATCATGCACTTGATCCCCGTAATTCAGGATTGCGGTTCCGGCCCGGTAATAGGCAATCTCTATCTGCCCGGCGATATGCTCCAGGGTGTCCTCCTCCAGTATGTCGAAAGGGGGAAAGCGGCGAATAAACCCCAGTATTTCAAGTTGCTCAGCTTCCATAACCAGACTCACTCAAGACAAAAAACGAAAAAGGCAGACGGGATGCCCCCGCCTGCCTTTATACCATCTATACCATCGATCGGCCCGGAACTCAGCCAGCTCTTGGTTCCGACGCCAGCCCCTTGATCAGGGATACACAAGACACCAGCAACACTATGGTGAAGGGGAAGCCTGTCGATACCGCCATCGCCTGCAGCGCGGCAAGACCACCGCCCAGCATAAGGGCAATGGCCACCAGACCTTCAAAGGTACACCAAAACACCCGCTGCGGCTTGGGCGAGTTGACCTTGCCGCCGGAGGCGATGGTGTCGATAACCAGAGAGCCGGAGTCGGACGAGGTCACGAAGAACACCACCACCAGTATGATACCGATAAAGGAAGTGATCTGCGCCAGCGGCATCGCATCCAGCATGATGAACAGCTGCAGCGGCACGGCGGCTTCGGCCACCGCCTGATAACCATCGTTCACCAGTTGGCTGATGGCGGTACCGCCGAAGGCGGTCATCCACAGCACACAGGCGGTCGAAGGCACCAGCAGCACCGACACCAGGAATTCGCGCACGGTACGGCCACGAGACACCCGGGCGATAAACATGCCGACAAACGGAGACCAGGAAATCCACCAGGCCCAGTAGAAGGCGGTCCAGCCCTGGGAGTAGTTGGCATCTTCACGTTCGAACGGCATCGACAACGCCGGCAGGTGCTCGACATAAGACACCAGGTTGGAGAAGAAACCGCTCAGAATCATCAGCGTCGGACCGACGATGATCACGAACAACAGCAGCAGAGCCGCCAGCGCCATGTTGATCTCGGACAGCCGCTTCACACCCGCATCCAGGCCGGCCAGTACCGACACCAGTGCGATGGCGGTAATGACGATCACCAGCACGATTTCGGTGGTGGTACCCATTGGCAGACCAAACAGAAAGTTCAGGCCGGCGCTGGCCTGGGAAGCTCCAAAACCCAGCGAGGTCGCCAAACCAAACATGGTGGCAATAACCGCCAGCATATCAATTAAATGCCCCGGCCAGCCCCAGACCCGCTCGCCCAGCAACGGATAGAACACGGAGCGTACCGTCAGCGGCAAGCCCTTGTTGAAGGAAAAAATCGCCAGCCCCAGTGCCAGTACCGCATAAATCGCCCAGGGATGAAGCGCCCAGTGATAAATGGTAGCGGCCATGCCCAGACTTCTGGCTGCCTCGGCATCGCCCATTGCTGCACCCAGCGGTGCCCAGTCGGTGCGCACGCCGTTTTCGACGCTGATACCACCGAACGAGGAACCGAAATGAGACAATGGCTCGGATACGCCATAGAACATAAGGCCGATACCCATGCCGGCGGCAAACAGCATGGAGAACCAGCCGATATAGGTAAAGTCGGGGGTAGCTTCGGTGCCGCCGATGCGCACCTTGCCGAGGGGAGACACAATCAAGCCCAGGCAAACCAGCACGAAAATATTACCGGAGCCAATAAAAAACCAGTCCAGGTTGGAGGTCAGCCAGCTGCGCAAATCAGCGAACATCGGCGCCACCTGATTCTGAAACGCCAGGGTCAGAAACACGAAGGCGACGATGGCCAGGCCCGAGATCATGAAGACCCGGTTGTGGATATCCAGTCCGAATGGTCCTATCTGCAGGGCTATGTTGTCCTGCCCCACCTGATAGTCGGTGTCGATGGGATTCACCTTGCCTTCCGGGGCGATCACATCATGATTGTCTTTATCTGTCATTGCTCAGATCCCTTGCACCCTAAGTCATTAGAGTTGTAATGAAACACCCGGTAAAGTTAACACATAAAACCCGGCAACTGCTTGAATGCAGGACTGAACGGTTACTTTACAATCGTTATGAAGCGAAAAATAACACCGACAATACGCTGCGCCTGGCTGGTGTTGTCAAACGCGTCTGTTATAGCACCTTTTATCACCGCTGTTACAACATTTAGCTACCTCAGAATAGCGGAGAAAGAGCATCCTATGGCTCCGGCATGGGAGAATTCAGCAAGATGTCGTACAGCGCCTGAGCAGCCACCGACAATTCATGATCCATCCGGGTCACCATGCCGACCGATCGTTCCATCACCGGCTCCTGCAACCGGGCACAATAGGCCCCCAGTTCATGCATCTGTTTGATGCACAGCGCCGGTACCACACTCACCCCAAGACCAGATCCCACCATGCGACCTATGGTGGCAAGCTGATGACTTTCAAAGGTCACCGGCAGCGTCAGCCCTTGCTGCCGCAGCTGCTGTTCCAGCATAAGACGCAATGCCGAGGGGCGCTGCAAGGCGATAAAAGGCTGCTCCAGCAATTGCCGCCAGCCCAGGGCCTCGTGCTGCGCCAGCGGCGACCCGCCAGGTACCACGGCGACGAAGCGATCCCGGTACAGCGGCGTAAAGGCCAGACCACAGTCCGCGGCCGGCTCGAAGGTAATACCCAGCTCCACATGCCCCTCTCGCACCAGATCCAGTACCTGCTCGTTGATCACGTCGTTGATGGTGACGTTGACGCCCGGATGGCGGGTACGAAATTCCCGCAACAAGGGCGGCAACAGATTACCGGCAAAGGACGGCATTGCCGCCAGCACCACCCGACCCCGTTGCAGGGTAAACCGCTGGCGCAGCTCGTCTTCGGTATTGTCCCATTCCACCAGCAACCTCCTGGCCAGAGGCAACAGGGCCTCACCTTCGGGCGTCAGCCGTACCTGGCGTGTGGTACGGCTGAACAGGCGCCCTCCCACATCATCCTCCAGCCCCTTGATGGTCAGGCTCAGTGCCGACTGGGACAGAAACAGCCGCTCGCCGGCCTGGGCAAAATTCAGGGTCTGTGCCACCGCCAGAAAAGCCCGTAATTGTTTAACCGTCATCCCTGCTCTCACCTTTGATCATCCGGCCCCTCATCAGCTACAACCGGGGCTGCGATTCATTTAAAAAACCAATCAATCAATCACAAAATCAAACTTAACAAATAAATAACCCGTGCGATACTCGACAGCAACAACTCATGTTCGACGACGTACAACAAGAGGGAACTGTGATGGCAGGTTTCGATAAACGAGTGAACAGCTACCAAGAAGCCCTGGCAGGGCTGGAAGATGGCATGACGGTGCTGGCCGGTGGTTTCGGTCTCTGCGGTATTCCCGAAAACCTGATTGCCGAGATCAAGCGCAAGGGCACCCGGGATCTCACCATAGTATCCAACAACTGCGGCGTGGACGGCTTCGGACTGGGTCTGCTGCTCGAAGACCGGCAAATTCGCAAGATGGTCGCCTCTTACGTGGGAGAAAACGCTCTGTTCGAGCAACTGCTGCTCAGCGGCGAGCTGGAAGTGGAACTGACACCCCAGGGCACCCTGGCGGAAAAAATGCGCGCCGGTGGCGCCGGCATTCCCGCCTTCTTCACCGCGACCGGCTACGGCACCGCGATTGCCGAAGGCAAGGAAGTACGCGAGTTCAACGGCCGCCCTCATATTCTGGAGCCGGCCATCACCGGTGACTTTGCCATCGTCAAAGGATGGAAAGCCGACCACTACGGCAACGTAATTTATCGTCACACCGCCCGCAATTTCAATCCGCTGGCCGCCACCGCCGGAAAAATCACGGTAGTGGAAGTGGAAGAAATCGTCGAGCCCGGCGCCCTGGAGCCCGATCTGATCCATACGCCCGGTATCTATGTGGATCGCATTATCTGCGGCCAGTTCGAAAAACGTATCGAAAAGCGGACCCTGCGCGCTTGAACCCGCAGCCTTTTTTCACCGTTTACAGCAAGGAGAACATCTGATGGCGCTAACCCGCGAACAAATGGCCCGGCGCGTGGCCCGCGAATTACAGGACGGTTTCTACGTCAACCTGGGTATTGGTATTCCCACCCTGGTCGCCAACTATGTGCCCGAGGGCATGGAAGTCATGCTGCAGTCAGAAAACGGCCTGCTCGGCATGGGTTCCTTCCCTGCCGAGACGGAGCTGGACGCCGACATGATCAACGCCGGCAAGCAAACGGTCACCGCCCGGGTTGGCGCCTCCATTTTCGACTCGGCAGAATCCTTCGCCATGATCCGCGGCGGCCATGTGGACCTGACCGTGCTCGGCGCCTTCGAGGTAGACGTACAGGGTAACATCGCCTCCTGGATGATCCCGGGCAAGCTGGTCAAGGGCATGGGCGGCGCCATGGATCTGGTGGCCGGTGCCGACAACATCATCGTCACCATGACCCACGCCTCTAAAAACGGCGACTCCAAGCTGCTGCCCCAGTGTTCGCTGCCGCTGACCGGCGCCGGTTGCATCAAGAGGGTGCTGACCGATCTGGCCTATCTGGAAATCGAAGACGGCGCCTTCATCCTCAAAGAAAGAGCGCCCGGCGTCAGCGTCGAAGAGATAGTCGCCCTCACCGCCGGCAAGCTGATCGTGCCCGAACAGGTGCCCGAGATGCGCTTTGAATCCTGATCTACTCGTACAGACACCAGGTTAAACGACGTTAAATCATTGCCGTCAAGGCCTGCACCTTGCACTCTACGCCCGGTTATATTGCTATAACCGGGCGTCACTGTTCATCACATTAAGGATGCTTATGATGTTCAATAAAATCACGGGGTTCAGTGTGAACCTGGTACAGCGCTACCTACCCTCGGCGTTTGTCTTCTCTGCTCTGCTCACCTTGTTTGTCCTGGGAGCCGGCATTATTGCAACCGGACAAAGTCTGCCGGCCATGGTGCAACACTGGAGCACCGGGTTTTGGACTCTGCTGGGCTTTGCCATGCAAATGGGGTTGATTTTTGTCACCGGCCACGCCCTGGCTTCGGCTCCCATCATTAACCGTCTGCTCGACCGTTTGGCGGGGTTGGCCCGCACTCCCGGGCAAGCCGTTATTATGGTGACCCTGGTAGCACTGGCGGGTTGTTGGCTTAACTGGGGCTTTGGCCTGGTCATAGGCGCCGTGTTTGCACGTGCACTGGCGCGCAAGGTAGCTGGTGTGGATTACCCCTTGCTGGTGGCTTCTGCCTATTCCGGCTTTTTGATCTGGCATGGTGGCCTGTCTGGCTCCGTGCCTTTGTCGATGGCCAGCGGCGGCGAGAGCCTGGCACGCATCACCAATGGCGTCTTGTCCGATCCCATTGCCGTTGGCCAAACCCTGTTTACCACCTATAACCTGACCATTATCGTCCTTCTGGTCATCGGCCTGCCGTTGCTTAACCGTGCCATGCACCCAAGGCAAAACCCCAAGGTGGCCGATCCGGCCAAGTTGATAGAATCCCGTACCGATCGCCCCAAACGCGACACCCCCGCCCAGCGGCTGGACGATAGCCGTTTGCTGGGGTGGGCTCTGGTGGCCATGGCCGCCGTGTATCTGTTCAATCACTTCAGCAGCAAGGGCTTTGTGCTGGGGCTGGACATCGTTATCGCCATCTTCCTGTTCGCCGGGCTGCTATTGCACGGCACGCCCGAGCGCTATATGCGTACCGTAGATGAAAGCGTACGCGGCATCAGCGGCATAGTACTGCTGTTTCCCTTCTATGCCGGTATTATGGGAATGATGATGGGTGCCAACAGTGAGGGGATTTCTCTGGGCCGCCAGATCACCGAGACCTTTATTTCCTGGTCTACCGCCGACACCTTTCCGCTGCTGGCCTTTTTAAGTGCCGGTCTGGTCAACGTGTTTGTGCCCTCGGGTGGCGGCCAGTGGGCGGTGCAGGCGCCCATTATGTTACCGGCCGCCCAGGCACTAGGGGTGTCGCCTACCGTAACCGCCATGGCCATTGCCTGGGGTGATGCCTGGACCAACATGATACAACCCTTCTGGGCATTACCATTGCTGGGCATTGTCGGCCTGGGGGCGCGCGATATTATGGGTTATTGCCTGATCATGCTGGTGTATTCCGGTATCGTGATTACTGGCGTGCTGTATTTTATGACCTGAAATCAGCTGCATTCTCTGGCCAGAAACATGGGCTACAGGTAGATCAATACCCTCTGTCTGCAGCCCGCATCTTCAGCCGGTAAGCGCCGTCATGCGGT
This sequence comes from Oceanisphaera submarina, assembly GCF_046521305.1. Classification (NCBI taxonomy): domain Bacteria; kingdom Pseudomonadati; phylum Pseudomonadota; class Gammaproteobacteria; order Aeromonadales; family Aeromonadaceae; genus Oceanisphaera; species Oceanisphaera submarina. The sequence continues at coordinate 112,449 of NZ_JBKGFN010000014.1, forward strand.
ACTTGCGTGAACCTAGCAACAGGCCGTTATATCTGTGCTTGATAAAAAAAAAGCGCCTTGACGGCGCTCCTGGATAAATCTCGTTTCTTGCAGGTTAGGCTTTGTTAGCCAATACGGCATCGATATCCGCCGCCGAATGGCGCTCGGCCAGTGCCTCTCCCGGCTCGTCACTGATGCGATTAACAATACGCCCTCTTTGTACCGCCGGGCGTGCGGCAATGTTTTTCGCCCAGCGTTGCACATGGGTATAACTGGCAGCATCAATAAACTCGGCGGCATCATACGCCCATCCCAGCACCAGGTTGCCGTACCAGGCCCAGATGGCTATATCGGCAATGCTGTAGTCGTTGCCGGCAACATACGGCTTATCTGCCAGTTGCTTGTCCAACACATCTAGCTGACGCTTGGCTTCCATGGTGAAGCGGTTAATCGCGTACTCTATTTTCACGGGCGCATAGGCATAAAAGTGACCAAAGCCACCGCCCAGATACGGCGCCGCTCCCTGTAACCAGAATAGCCAGTTCAGGGTTTCGGTACGCTCGGCAATACCGGCTGGCAAAAAGTGACCAAACTTTTCTGCCAGATACAGCAGTATGTTGCCGGACTCAAACACCCGGATGGGCACATCCGTCGAGCAGTCCTGCAGTGCCGGAATTTTAGAATTGGGATTTATCTCTACAAAGCCGCTGGAAAACTGCTCCCCGTCGCCAATGCGAATCAAATGCGCATCGTATTCTGCGCCGGTTACCCCCAACGCCAGCAGCTCTTCCAGCAAAATAGTCACTTTCTGGCCATTAGGCGTGCCCATGGAATACAGCTGCAGTGGATGCTCGCCCCTGGGTAGCTCTTTATCGTGGGTGGCTCCCGATATCGGCCGGTTGGTTTTTGCCCAGGTGCTACCATCGTCTTCCGGCAGTGTCCACACGGTGGGAACTTGATATTCACTGGTCATACAGGCTCCTGTTAACACTATGGTTTTTATATTTATACGAGTAACACGATCACTGTAACGAATAAACAGCCAGTCTGCAGCCTTGAACATCAAGCGAGGTGTTCGAGTTTGATTGGGCGAGTGATGTCAGCCTGAGAGAAGAGGCAATGCCGCTTGCCGGCAGGCTGACATAGTGAGGGGGCGTTCAGGCGCGGCTGATATGTTCCAGCAGCTCACGGCCAACGCTTTCCGGTGCTTCAACCGAGGGCACATGGCCCACCTGTTCCAGAATAACCGGCTCACCCACACCGCAACACTGGGCCAGCGCTTTAAGTGATGCCGGCGGGGTGGCGACATCGTCACTGCCCCCTATCAGCAACAAGGGCACCTGATGGCCACCGAGTTGTTCGCTAAAATCGACACGCCCCAGCATCTCGCACAGCAAGGCATAACTGTTGGCATCGCCCCGCCCCATTATGGTGTTCCAGCCACTGATCAGGGCAGGTTGCGCCTCAGAAGCGGCAGAACCAAACCAGCGCGGCACTATGTCCACCGCCATGGCGGGCAAGCCCTGTTCGCGTATGGCGGCGGCTCGGGTTTGCCAGGCCTCGGCGGTACCGATGACGGCACCGGTGTTGGTCAGGGTCGCCGACAGCAGCCGTTCGGGCGCCTGGCCGAGCAGCTGCTGACCGATAACGCCACCGATGGAAGTGCCAACAAAATGAAAGCGCTCTACGCCCGCCTGATCAACCAGTGCCAGCACCTCACCCACCAGACGGGCCGGACTGATATCTCCGTTTTCCCAGGCGGCACTGCTGCCGTGACCGGGCAGATCCCAGCTCAACACCCGATAATGGGGCAGCAATATAGGCAGCAAATCGTCCCACACCGCCTGGCTCATGCCCAGCGGATGAGCCAGCACCACCAGCGGATTGTCCGGGTTACCCAGCAAGCGGTAACCGACCGTACGACCGTTAATTTCCAGAAACGACATTTAGCCTCCCGATTTAAAACAAAAACAGCCAGCCCAGATAAACCAACCACAAGGCCGATACTCCTGAACTGGCAGACAGTGCCAACAGACCACTGCGACCCATCAAGGAGGATAAAGGGATTTGTTCCTCCGACCTTTACCGGGCACCAAAATAGCTCTGTTATTTAATCTGTTTGGTATTACACCCGCTCAATCAGGGTCGCGATACCCTGGCCGACGCCCACACACATGGTACACAGGGCCAGGCGTTTGTTCTGCCGGTGCAGCTCGTGAGCGGCGGTTTGCAGCAGCCGGGCGCCGGACATGCCCAGCGGATGACCCAGGGCGATGGCGCCGCCGTTAGGGTTGACCCGGACGTCGTTGTCGTCGATTCCCAGCTCACGCATGCAGGCCAGCGCCTGGGCGGCAAAGGCCTCGTTGAACTCGAACAGGTCGATATCATCTATCGACAACCGGTGACGTTCCAGCAGCTTGCGTACCGCCGGCACCGGGCCTATGCCCATGATGCGCGGCTCGACCCCGGCGGTGGCCATGCCCAGAATACGGGCCATCGGCTTGAGACCGTGACGCTGCACCGCTTCTTCGCTGGCGATCAGCATGGCGGCAGCGCCGTCGTTGACGCCCGAGGCGTTGCCGGCGGTAATGCTGCCACCGTCACGGAAAGGTGTGGGCAGGGCGGCCAGCTTGTCCAGGCTGGTACCGGGACGCAGGTGCTCGTCATCGGTAAACAGCAGCGGCTCCTGCTTGCGGCGTGGAATTTCCACCGCCACGATTTCTTCGGCAAAGCGACCTTCGCTTTGTGCCCGAGCCGCTTTTAGCTGTGACTGAACGGCGAAGGCATCCTGATCTTCCCGTGAGACAGCGAACTGTTCGGCGAGGTTCTCTGCCGTTTCCGGCATCGAGTCCACACCGTACCGGGCCTTCATCTGCGCATTGATAAAGCGCCAGCCGATGGTGGTGTCTTCTATTTTCTGGCCACGCGTAAAGGCCGAGTCCGCCTTGCCCATCACATAGGGCGCACGAGACATGGACTCCACGCCCCCGGCCAGCACCAGATCCAGCTCACCGGCCTTGATGGCGCGTACCGCCGTACCCACCGCATCCATGCCGGAGCCGCACAGGCGGTTGATGGTGGTA
>NZ_JBKGFN010000015.1:0-109845 GCF_046521305.1 Oceanisphaera submarina
TACCGGGCACACTCACCGGCAGCCCCGCCAGCAGCGCCGACATCCGCGCCACGTTGCGGTTGTCTTCACCGGCCTGGTTGCCACAGCCCATGATGACTTCGTCAATGGCGGCCGGATCCAGATCCGGCGCCTGGGCCAATACCGCCTTGAATACCTGGGCGGCCAAATCATCGGGACGAACCGTCGCCAGAGCGCCGCCAAAGCGACCGATGGCCGAACGCCTGGGATGACAAAGATAAACGGGCTTCATAACACGCTCTCCGATGAGATGGGTTTGGCATGGTGGGCGGCGGTTCTGGCCTTGAGTGCCCGTAGTATGTCCAGCTCGTCGGCGTTGGGCTCGGGAGTCTGAGCCAGCGGCTCGGCAAAACGTACCGGCCAGCCGGTGGCCTCGGCTACCTGCTCACGGCTCACACCGGAATGCAACGAGGTCACGACCAGCTCTTTGGTGTCCGCATCGGGCTGCAGCACACAGAGATCGGTAATCACCTTGGTCGGGCCGCGGCCGATATTGGGGACGTCATCACGACCCTTGCCATCGCGACCGAAGCCCAGGGTGGTAATAAAGTCCACCGCCTCGACAAAGGCCCGCGACGAATGCTTGAGGGTAATGAACACCTCTTTGGCATTGGTGGCAATTTCCGGCGCACCGCCGCCACCGGGCAGCCGTACCTTAGGTGCCTGGTAATCACCAATCAGGGTGGTGTTGAGGTTGGCGAACCTGTCTATTTGCGCGGTGCCGAGGAAACCCACATCGATATGGCCGCCCTGCAGCCAGTAGCGAAACATCTCGGGCACCGCCACCGTAGTCAGGGCCGACTCGCACAGCTCGCCGTCACCGATGGACAACGGCAGTATCTCGGGCCTGGTCTGCAGGGTGCCGGATTCATAGATCAGGGTCACCTCGGGCGCGTGGGTCAGCCGGGCCAGGTTGGCTGCCTCGCTGGGCAGGCCAATACCCACAAAACAGGTCATGCCGTTCTTCAGCGCGCGGGCGGCGGTCACCGTCATCATTTCGGAAGCATTGTATGCGAGTGTCATTGGGCTTGCCCTCCCTGGTTATAGACATTTTCTTGCAGCCAGTTCTTGAAGCCGTCGCGATCCCGTGCGATCGCATCCCATTCTTTATAAAAACTGTTGTCGCGCGGGTAGTAACCGTGTGCGTAGGAAGGCGCGGCGCCCCGTTTCACCTCGGCAATGGCGTCGATGGCCCAGCCCGGGATCACACAGGCATTGGACTCGGCCTGCAGATCGTCGACGATCTCCTCGACAGTGACGATGCTGTGTCTGGCTGCCAGCACCGCCTCTTTCTGCACCCCGACGATGCCGGACACCAGCACATTGCCCTGCCTGTCGGCACGCTGGGCATGAATGATGCTGACATCGGGTCGCACTGCCGGTACCGCCGCCAGCCGTTCGCCGGTGAAGGGGCATTCGATAAAGCGGATCTGCGGATTGACCTTGGGCAGATCACTGCCGATGTAGCCGCGCAGTACCGCCAGCGGCAGACCGGCGGCGCCCGCTTCATAGGCACAAGCCATGGCCGCGTGACTGTGTTCGAAAATATCGAGCGGCTGGGGATAGCCTTTCTCCACCGCGTCTCGCAAGCGGTGCAGGGAGCCGACACCGGGGTTACCACCCCAGGAAAAGATCAGCTGCTCGGCACAACCGGCACCGATCAGCTGGTCGTAGAGAATATCGGGCGTCATGCGGATCAGCGTCAACTTGCGCTTTTCCTGCCGGATGATTTCATGACCCGCCGCAAAGGGGATCAGATGGGTAAAGCCTTCCATGGCGACGGTAGCGCCATCCTGAACATAGCGAGCAACTGCGTCGTGCAAGCTCATGAATTGGGCCATGACTGTTTGCCTCCCTGAGTGAACCAAAAAGTTCGCATCACGAACAATATGTTTGCAATACGAACATACTTGCACTCTTTTACCGGTCTCGCAAACCAAAAATCTCGACCTCTGCAGGACTCTCAACCTAACTACATGTAAAATAACTGATTATTTTTTACCTGGAGGTGGCACTTCAAAGCCGGGGGAAAATAACTCATCAAGCATGTTCGCAATACGAACTTTTGCTACCATGTATGGCATCTTTATCCGGCGAGACCGCGACAGGAAACACGGCATGAACCAGGACGACAAACTCAACCCGGACGATCGCGACTTCGTCACCGCGCTGGCCAGCGGACTGGAGGTGTTACAGGCGTTCGATCAGAACACCCCGCGTATGACCTTGAGCGAGGTGGCGGCCAAAACCGGCATGAACCGGGCCAAGGCCAGACGATTTCTGCTGACCCTACATGCGCTGGATTATCTGAAGAAACAGCATCGTCATTTCGATCTAACCCCCAAGGTGCTGCAACTGGGCCATGCTTTTCTGTCGGTCAATCGCTACGGCACCATGATCCAGCCTTATCTGGAAGACATCACCCGGCAAATCAACGAGTCCACTTCTCTCGGTATTCTCGATGGCGACGAGGTGGTCTATATCGCCCGCTCCGCCGCCGAGCACCGGCTGATGGCAATACAGCTATCGGTAGGCACCCGGCTGCCCGCCGCCTACACCTCGATGGGACGAGTACTGCTGGCCCAGCTTTCGACCACTGAACTGAACGCCCGTCTGGCCCAGATCCGGCTGCAGGCCCACACCGAACACAGCCTTGTCACCCAGGACCAATTGCATCGGGCCATAGAAGAAGTGCGTATGCAGGGATTCGCCATCGTCGATCAGGAGCTGGACTCGGGTCTGCGCTCGGTGGCGGTGCCGGTGTTCGATCAGCAGGGGTTTCTGCTGGGCGCCATCAACATCAGCACCAATGCGGCCCGGGTTGATATGAAGACGCTGCGGGAGCGCTTTCTGCCACTGCTGCAGGAAAAGGCCGACCTGATACGAATGGCAGTCAGTTGAAACAAAACGGAGGCCGGGCGTCTGCTAAGCAATATTTCATCGCCGATGTGGATTTTGCGGCTGGTTTGCCTTTATCGTCACCCTCGCGAAGGCGGGGAGCCGGTTCCTTTACCGACGACTCGCAGGCTGACCATTCTGCGTTACCAGCTCTTTCCCGCCTTCGCGAGAATGACAAGAGCGCGCGGGAATGACGACTGAGCCACACCTGTTATACGGCATTACTTATGCCGTATAACAGGTCGGCAAGATCAGGGGTAGCGGCCGCTCAGCCGGTTGGCTACCAGCTCGGTCAATATGGTATTGACCAGGCGCATCACCGCATTGGGGTTCTCACCGCGGCGGCGCGATGCAATCACCGGCGTGGTGATCTGCTCATCGGCCACCGGCATGAAGTCCACCCCCTCCCGCCGCAGTTTCTTCACCTGTTCGGGCACCAGCGCAAAGCCCATGTCCGACGCCACCAGTGACAGGGCCGTCTGCAAATCGTTGACCTGCTGAATCACCTGCACCTTGAGACCCCGACGATGAAACAGCCCCAGTGCCACATCGGAAAAATTGGGGCCGGCTCCCGCCGGAAAGGTCACCATGGGCACCTCGGCCAGTTGCTGCATGCTCGGTTGCTGCCGGGTCAGGGGATGATCCGCAGGCAGGGCCGCAATAAGGGGTTCATTGAACAGCACTTCCTGCTCCACGTCCGGATCATCGATGCTGATGCGGCCAAACCCGATATCAATCTTGCCACTCTTGAGTGCGTCAATCTGCTCCTGGCTCTTCAACTCATGCAATACGATTTCCAGGTTCTTGTTGCGGCGCAGACGACGCACCATCAGGGGTAACTGGCCGTAGAACACCGACGGCACAAAGCCGATGGAAAAGACCGTCTTGCGATGCTGGGCCACCTGACGCGTCCCTTCGATGCTGGCGTCGAGCTTATCCATGATCGAATGTACCTGCTGCAGAAAATACTGGCCGCCCTGGGTCAGCTCCAGCCCCCGGGCTTTGCGAATGAACAACTGAACGTCCAGCTCCTCTTCAAGCTGCTTGATCTGCCGGGTCAGCGGCGGCTGCGCAATAAACAACTTCTCGGCAGCCCGGGTCAGGTTCAATTCTTCCGCAACGACCACGAAATACCGCAAGTGCCTCAACTCCATCCATACCTCCAGGGTATTACTAGCAACTTAATCAATATTGGTTCACATCAACACAAAATCGTAACCTTTCGGCAACAAAGGGGCATCCGGTCACATCAGGAGATTACATGTCAGCACCTATCCAGTCCATCGAAGCCATGCTGGTCGATATTCCGACCATACGTCCGCACCAGCTATCCATGACCACCATGGCCGTTCAGACCATGGTTATCGTGCGCATGAAAGACGCCGATGGTCTGGAGGGTCTCGGCGAAGCCACCACCATCGGCGGCCTGGCCTACGGCCCGGAAAGCCCCGAAAGCGTCAAGCTGACCATAGACACCTACTTCGCCCCCCTACTAATTGGCCAGGACGCAGACAACATCAATACCCTGAGGGTAAGGCTGAACAATACAACCCGGGGCAACAACCTGGCCAAGTCCGCCATCGAGACCGCCCTGCTGGACCTGCTGGGAAAGCGCCTGAACCGCTCGGTGTCGGACCTGCTGGGCGGCGCCGTGCAGCGGCACCTTCCCGTGCTCTGGACCCTGGCCAGCGGCGATACCGCGAAAGACATTGATGAAGCGAAAAGCCTGATCGCCGCCAGACGCCACTGCGATTTCAAACTGAAAATCGGCTCTCGTGCGCTGATGAATGACGTTCGTCATGTAGCAGCTATCAAGGCCGCCGTGGGCGACGGCGCCAGCGTGCGGGTCGATGTCAATCAGGCCTGGGATGAAGCCACCGCCGCCAGGGGCATGGCCGAACTGCAGGCCGCCGGCATCGATCTGGTCGAGCAACCGACCCCGATGAAGGATATGGCGGCGCTGGTGCGCCTGTCCGAAAAATTCCATCTGCCCATTCTGGCCGACGAAACCGTGGCCGATGCCAAAGACATGTTTAGCCTGGCCGCCGCCGGTTTCGCCGGTGCCGTGGCCCTGAAGATTGCCAAGGCGGGCGGCCCGCTCCAGGCATTAAAGGTGGCCACCGTGGCCAGCGCCGCCGGGGTCGGTCTCTATGGCGGTACCCTGCTGGAAGGCACCATCGGCTCCGCCGCCGCCCTGCACGCCTGGTCCACCCTCGACAGGATTCACTGGGGCACAGAGATGTTCGGCCCGTTGCTGATGAAGGACGACATAGTGGTCAAGCGATTGAACTTTCATGACAACGGCGTCGAGCTGCCCACCGGTCCGGGCCTCGGCATCGAGATAGATGAAGACAAGCTGGCCTACTATCGCCGTGAATAGCAGCGCCGTGAATAGCAGCGCCGTGAATAACAGCGCCGCAAGTGAATTGCCGCAGGCAAAGACAGTCGCACCCCTTACCAAACGGAGAAAGACATGCTGTTCAAAGTCGAGATGAAGGTCAATTTACCCCACGGCATGCCGGCCGAGGTGGCCGCCGAGATCAAGGCGCGGGAGAAAGCCTACGCTCAGGAGCTGCAAAACCAGGGCAAGTGGCGCCACCTGTGGCGGGTCGCCGGCAGCTACGCCAACGTCAGCATCTTCGATGTGGCCGACAACACCGAACTGCAGGAGCTGATAAGCGCCCTGCCGCTGTTCCCCTACATGGACATCAGCGTCGCGCCCCTGTGCCGACATCCGTCCTCCATTCACGAGGATGACAGCTAGTTCTCTGTCATGCCCCTCGACCAAATACATAACAAGACACGCAAGGAGTGAGAGCTATGTCAGTAAAAACCATGGAAACTCAACACGTTATCGAGCTACTGGGGAAGGTGGCCGGTTTGAACCAGAGCGGTGGTAATGATCGCGTTAAAACCATTATCCATCGCCTGATGCACGACATTTTCCAGATCGTTGAAGATCTGGATGTCACGCCGGAAGAGTTCTGGAGCGCCGTCTATTACATCAACGATCTGGGCAAGAACGGTGAAGCCGCCCTGCTGGCTCCGGGCCTGGGCATGGACAAGTATCTGGATATCCGCATGGATGCCGCAGACGAACTGGCCGGCCTGGCCGGTGGCACGCCGCGCACCATCGAAGGTCCGCTGTACGTGGCCGGTGCTCCGGTTTCCGACGGCTTCGCCCGCATGGACGACGGCACCCAGGACGGTGAAACCATGATCCTCACCGGCGTGGTTACCGACCGGCACGGTCAGCCACTGGCCGACACCCTGGTCGAAATCTGGCACGCCGATCTGAAAGGTGGCTACTCCTACTTCGACCCGTCCCAGAGCGAATACAACCTGCGTCGCGGCATCAAGACCAACGCCGACGGTCGCTACACCGCCCGGAGCATCATTCCGTCCGGTTACGGCTGCCCGCCCGACGGTGCCACCCAGGCACTGCTCAACCAGCTGGGTCGCCACGGCCGGCGTCCCGCGCATATTCACTACTTCGTCTCCAATCCGGGCTACAAGCACCTGACCACCCAGATCAACCTGGCCGGTGACGAATATACCTATGACGACTTCGCCTTCGCCACCCGCGAAGAGTTGGTAGTGGACGCCGTCCGTGTCGAGGATGCCGCCGCCGCCGAGCAGTACGGCCTGAACAAACCGTTCACCCGGGTGGAATTCAACATCCAGCTGGTGTCAACCGACAAGGCCGAGCTGCAGAGCCGCCACGAGCGCCTTCGCGCCCTGGAACGCTGAGCTACCTGATACAGACCCTTTAATCCCACGCTGTTTGTGAGCCAATCGTCTGCCATTGGCAGGCGGTCCGGGGGCCACTGATGCCAGAACAGGCCGGCAGCGCCAGATGGAGTAACGAAACATGACTCGCCAACTCGACCGACTCGAAAGGAAGATCCGCGGTGCGGTAGAAGCCGACCCGACCACCGGCCACTACCGCTGTGACCGTGGCGTCTTCACCGATCAGGAACTGTTCGACCTGGAAATGAAACACATCTTCGAAGGTAACTGGGTATACCTGGCCCACGAAAGCCAGCTGGAAAATCCCGGTGATTATTACACCACCACAGTGGGCCGACAGCCGGTGGTGCTCACCCGCACCAAGGAAGGCGAACTGCAGGCGCTGCTGAACACCTGTTCTCACCGGGGCGCGACACTATGCCGCAAGAAGCGCGGCAACAAGGCCTCCTTCACCTGCCCCTTCCACGGCTGGACCTTCAAGAACGATGGCAAACTGCTGAAAGCCCGCGATCAGAAGAAAGGCGGCTACCCGGAAAACTTCGACACCGACGGCTCTCACGATCTGAAGCGCCTGCCGAAATTCGAGTCTTACCGCGGCTTCCTGTTCGGCAGCCTGAATGCCGATGTGCTGCCGCTGACCGAATACCTGGGTGAAACCACCAAGATCATCGACAACATGGTGGATCAGGCCGAGGATGGTCTCGAAGTGCTGCGCGGTACCTCTACTTATACCTATGAAGGCAACTGGAAGCTGACCGCCGAGAACGGTGCCGATGGCTACCACGTGGGTACAGTGCACTGGAACTACCTGTCCACCATGGGTCAGCGCAACTACGACAAGGGCGGCACCGAGGCGGTCGACGCCAAGAGCTGGTCCAACGAAGGTGGCTGCTATGGCTTCGAGCATGGCCACATGATGCTGTGGACTCGCCTGACCAACCCCCAGGTGCGTCCGGTTTACAGCCAGCTGGAACGTCTGCAGGAAAAAGTGGGCGAGGCCCGGACCGATGCCATCGTCAACACCACCAAGAACCTGTGCCTGTACCCCAACGTCTACCTGATGGATCAATTCTCCACCCAGATCCGGGTGCTGCGCCCCATTTCCGTCAACAAGACCGAGATCACCATCTACTGCTGGGCACCGAAGAACGAACCGGCCGCCGATCGCGCCAGGCGTCTGCGCCAGTACGAAGACTTCTTCAACGTCAGCGGCATGGGTACCCCGGACGATCTGGAAGAGTTCCGCGCCTGCCAGCAGGGCTACGAGGCCAGCGGTCTGAAGTGGAACGACATGAGCCGGGGCGCCGCCCATTGGCTTGAAGGCCCGGATGCCGGTGCCGAGGCCATCGATCTCAAACCGATTCTCAGCGGCGTCAAGCCGGAAGACGAAGGTCTGTACGTGACCCATCACCAGCACTGGGTAAAAGAGATGCTGCAGGCGGTTGAAACCGAACGCGCCCAGCTTATTTCCATCACTTCCATGGAGGACTCCGAATGAACTTCGAACAGATTCAGGCGTTTATCTACCGTGAAGCCCGTCTGCTGGACGACCGCCAGTGGGATGAATGGCTCGAGTGCTACAGCGAGAACGTCGTGTACTGGATGCCGGCCTGGGATGACGAAGACCAGTTGACCGAAAACCCGCAGACCGAAATTTCGCTGATCTATTACCCGAACCGTGAGGGCCTGGAAGACAGGGTATACCGGATCAAGACCGAACGCTCCGGTGCCAGCTCCATGCCGGAGCCGCGCACCACCCACCAGACCTGCAACCTGGAGATACTGTCCCGGGAAGGCAAGGAGGTGAAATTGCGCTTCAACTGGCAGACCAGCAGCCATCGCTACCACAAGACCGAACGCTTTTTCGGTACCTCCTTCTACACCCTGGATATCGGCGGCGAACAGCCCCTGATCACCGAGAAGAAGGTAGTTCTGAACAACGATTACATCAATCAGGTGATTGATATCTATCACCTGTAACGGGTGGGGAGAGGATTATGACTTACAACATCGCGCTCAACTTTGAAGACGGCGTTACCCGTTTCATCAGCTGTAACGAAGGTGAAACCGTACTGGATGCGGCGTACCGTTCGAAAATCAACCTGCCCATGGATTGCTCCGACGGCGTGTGCGGCACCTGCAAGGGCAGCTGCCATCAGGGCAAGTTCGATCTGGGTGACGAGTACATCGACGAGGCACTGACCGACGACGAAGCAGCCGAAGGCAAAGTCCTCACCTGTCAGATGGTACCCAGCAGCGACTGCGTGGTAGAGATTCCCGTCGCGTCCAGCATGTGCAAGACCGGCATTGCCAGGGTTCAGGGTACCGTGCTCGAGGTGAACCTGATTTCTCCCACCGCCATCGAACTGAAAGTGACTGCAGAGGAAGATATCGCCTTCCTGCCGGGCCAGTATGTGAATATACAGGTACCGGGCACCGACGAGACTCGCGCCTATTCCTTCAGCTCCAGACCCGGCAGCCGGGAACTGAGCTTCCTGATCCGCAACGTGCCAGGCGGCCTGATGAGCAGTTATCTGATCGGCCAGTGCAAGGCCGGCGACCCGCTGACACTCACGGGTCCCATGGGCAGCTTCTACCTGCGTCCGGTGGAACGTCCGGTATTAATGCTGGCCGGCGGCACCGGTCTGGCGCCCTTTCTGGCCAAGCTGGAATATCTTAAAGCCAACGGCAGCAAGCAGCCGGCTCATCTGATCTACGGGGTCACCAACGATGACGATCTGGTGTGTGTCAAAGAGCTGGAGCAGTTTGCCGGGGAAATAGATAACTTCAGCTTCAAAACCGTAGTGGCCAGCGCCGACAGTACTCACCCGCTTAAAGGTTACGTGACTAACCATATGGAAGACGCACCCGTCCATCACGGCGAGGTGGATGTCTACCTGTGTGGCCCCCCACCCATGGTGGACGCCGTACTGGGCTACTTCCGAGACCAGGGCATCAAGCCGAACTCCTTCCATTACGAGAAATTCACCCCCAGCGTCGCTGCCGTTGCCGAGGCGGTAGCATGAAGCCGCGCTTCACCGACAGGGTGATGGTGATCACCGGTGCCGCCCAGGGTATCGGCCGGCGCGTGGCCGAACGGGCGGCGGAAGAAGGTGCTCGGCTGGTGCTGGTCGACCTGGCCGATCATGTGTTCGAGCTGGTGGCCGAGCTTAACCAACAGGGTGTAGAGGCCATTGCCGTACAGGCCAACCTGGAGACCTGGAACGGCGCAGACCATGTGATGACCCGGGCCGCCGAGCGGTTTGGTGGTATCGACATACTGGTGAACAACGTCGGTGGCACCATCTGGGCACAACCCTACGAGCATTACAGCCCGGAACAAGTCGAGAAAGAGGTGCAGCGGTCGCTGTTTCCCACCCTGTGGTGCTGCCGGGCCGTGTTGCCCCATCTGCTGAAACGCGAGGGTGGCGTGATCGTCAATGTCTCTTCCGTGGCGACCCGTGGCCTGATGCGGGTGCCCTATGCCGCGGCCAAGGGCGGAGTCAACGCCCTGACCGTGGCGCTGGCGTTCGAGTATGCCGAGCATGGCATTCGGGTCAACGCCACCGCTCCCGGCGGCACCGAAGCGCCGCCCCGGCTGACCCCACGCAACACCGAAGTCCAGGGCGAGCGCGAACGACAGTGGTACCAGACGCTGGTTGACCAGACCAGGGCCACCAGCTTGATGCATCGCTACGGCACCCTGGATGAGCAGGCAGGTGCCATCCTGTTCCTCGCCTCTGACGATGCCAGCTATATCACCGGCACCATACTCCCCGTCGCCGGCGGGGATCTGGGCTGATGTAGAGAAGACTGCCCAACGGAAAGGACAGCTTTTTTATATGAACGGGAGGGACAATTCCCCCTCACTCCAGGCTTTAAGGACAATCTCGGAGTAATACCCAATGAGAAATATCGATGTCAACGCAACCATAGACAACGCCACCTTTACCCCTTTCCACTGGCGGGTATTGTTCTGGTGTTCCCTCATTATTATTTTCGACGGTTACGATCTGGTGATCTACGGCGTGGTGCTGCCGCTACTGATGGATCAATGGGGCCTCAACCCCTATGTGGCTGGTCTGCTGGGCAGCAGTGCCTTGTTCGGCATGATGTTCGGCGCCATGGGCTTCGGCATGCTGTCGGACCGGCTCGGACGCAAGAAAACCATACTGATGTGCGTGGTGCTGTTCAGCGGCACCACCGTGCTCAACGGCCTGGTCAGCAACCCCTGGCAATTCGGCATACTCCGCTTTATCGCCGGCCTGGGGATCGGTGGCGTCATGCCCAACGTGGTCTCGCTGATGAGCGAATATTCGCCCAAAAGGAGTCGCAGTACCCTGGTGGCGCTGATGTTCAGCGGCTACGCCGTGGGCGGCATGATGTCTGCAGGTCTGGGGATCTGGATAGTGCCCAACTACGGTTGGGAAATCATGTTCTATCTGGCGGTCGTGCCCATGCTGCTGTTGCCGCTGATGATCAGGTACCTTCCTGAATCCGTCGCCTTTCTCATGGCCCAGAATCGTCAGGAAGAAGCCCGCACTCTGCTGCAGAAGGTGGATCCCGCTCGGCAGATCACTCGTCAGGACAAGCTGGTCGTCCCCCCAGCCAACGTGCAGAAGGCACCGGTACTGGAGCTGTTCCGCGGTGGTCGCAAGCTGAGCACCCTGATGTTCTGGACGGCCTTCTTCTGTTGCCTGCTGATGGTGTATGCCCTGGGCTCCTGGCTGCCGAAACTGATGTCCGCCGCCGGTTACCCCCTGGGCTCCAGCCTGATGTTTCTGATGGTACTGAACATAGGTGCCATCGTGGGTGCCGTGGGCGGTGGCTGGCTCGCCGACCGTTTCTCGCTGCGCTCCGTGCTGGTCAGCTTCTTCCTGCTGGCTTCCGCCTCGCTGGTGCTGCTCGGCTACCCGCACCCCATGTGGCAGTTGTACAGCCTGATGGCCGTGGCCGGTGCCACCACCATCGGCTCGCAGATACTGCTGTACGCCTATGTTGCCCAGTATTATCCGGCCAACATCCGCTCCACCGCACTGGGTTGGGCCTCGGGCATCGGCCGTAACGGCGCCATAGTGGGCCCCATGCTCGGCGGTACCCTGCTCGCGCTGGCCTTGCCACACCAGATGAACTTTCTGGCACTGGCCGTGCCCGGCGCCATCGCCACCCTGGCCATTGCCCTGGTTGGCCGGCGCAGCGCTCGTCCGGAGGTCAGCCAGGCTGACAATAAACCCAGCATGGCGGCGAACAGTTAATCACCGGCGGCTTCACCCCGGCCTAGTGCCGGGGCTCTTTATATGCATTTCTCGATACAGGAGCAGAGCCATGAATACTGTTCTGCGTGACTTGTCATTGCCTGCCGTTGCGGCCGGTTTTCTGGCCGTGCTGATGTCCTGCGCCGGATCCCTTGCCATCTTCTTTCAGGCCGGCGTCAGTGCCGATGTCTCGAAGCAGATGATGACCTCCTGGGTATGGGCCATCTCCATGAGCGCGGCCCTCTCCGGCATGTTGCTGTCGCTCTGGCTGAAGGTGCCGGCAGGATGCCCATCAGGATCCCGACCGTGGCTATGTGGCCAGGGTATTCAACGGCGTCTTTTATCTGATGGGCGGTCTGTTCGTCGGCACCATCGGCGGCCTGCTGACCTCATAGCCCTCGGCCTTTTCGCCGTGCTGGCGGGCCTCACACTACCGGCGATACTACCGGCAACTTGTTGACTACCCTGGAAAATGACCGCGGGCGCGAAACTTCATTGATCACCTTTATCGTGACCGCCTCGGGACTGTCGCTGTACGGGCTGTCGTCGGCCCTGTGGAGCGTACTGAACGACTATGGGGTGCACCTGATACTCACAAACGGCGTCGATGTTGAGTCTCGTAACAGCGGTTATCTAGCTGGGATAATTGAGAATGCACCCTGGCTGCTCGTCCCGCAACTGCCTGTCGGCCGACCTGAATGCAGTTATTCACGCACTGTATGCCTGGACAGCCGTACCGCCCGACGCCGGAGCAATAATGGTCTACCCGTCTGCAACACCATAGAGACGAGAATCAGCACCATACCCAGCCAGCCCAGAGCCAAGAACCGTTCCCCCAATACTGCCACCGCAAGCAGCACGGCCACCACCGGCTCCAGAAGAGTCAGCAGAGTAGCACGGCTGACGTCCACATACCTGAGGCCGTAACTGAAACAGAGATAGCCGAGAAACATCGGCACCACCGCCATATAGAGCGCCACGCCGGCATGGGTGGCGGTCGCAAACAGATTGCTGCCGGTAAAGGTCAGCGACGGCAGCAACACCAGCGCGGCCACCCCGAACATGCCCGCCATCGCCGAGCTGGAATGCACTCCCCTGGAGATCATGCGCTTGGCTCCCCAGGCATAGGTGGCGTAGGCAAGCCCGGCCAGCAAGCCCAGCACCATACCCGCATAGCGCTCAGGGACGCTGCCGGCCAGCGACGCCTCCTGGTGCTGGCCCAGAGTTAGCAGCAACACGCCCGCCACGCCGACGGCAAAGCTCAGGCACCACTGGAAAGTTGGCATTTTTCTGCCGATAAGGCACTCCATTATCACCGCAAACAGTGGGGCACTGGCAATGGACACCACGGTGCCGATGGCCACCCCGGCCAGCTGCATGGCGCTGTAAAACGCCAGAGGATATATCGCCACCGACAGGCCTCCAACACACAGCCAACCCGGGCTGGCCCACAGTTTTTTTTTGTCTAGTAACAGCACCCTGCCAGCAGTTAGCGCCAGCAATACTCCCCCCATCCCCATGGCAAAAGCGCCGGTAGCCAGCGCGCTGACATCATCGGCAAAACGGGCCACGGTTCCCGTTGTGCCCCACAGCACACTGGCAACGACTATGGCCAGTATGCCTGACATAACCTCTCGTGATTGCGCCATAAAAATCCCGCTTTTGTGACTGAACAATGACCATGATGTTACGCCACAAAGCACAATTTTTTTGTGCTGAAAAGACTCTTTGGTCTGCCGCAAAGACGGAACTCTACTCCGTAAAACGGGTAGGAGTCATGCCAAAATACCGGGAAAACCGCCGACTGAATGCCGAAAGATCCGTGTACCCCACCAGCTCGGCAATCAGCTGCATGGAATAATCGGTGTGCTGTATCAGCGCCCTGGCCTTGTCCATGCGCTTTTGCGTTACATACTGCATCACGGTGAGGCCCAACTGCTGGCGGAACAGCTTTTTAAGCTGGGTTTCACTCAGGCAGGCCACGCCAGCCAGCTGCTGCAGGGTGATTTTTTCAGTCAGGTGGCGCTCAACATGCAGCAGCACCTGCTGAATACGGTGATCCAGACGCGGATTCAGACGCTGCTCGGCCACCAGCACCATAAAAGTGGCCACCATGGCCTCTTCAATGCCGGCGTTGACCTGATGCTCCAGCTGCGCCTCGATAAAGTCCAGATAACGGCTCAGAGGCGGACTGACCGCAAATACCAGCCGGTCACCGCCAGCCAGGTTTGCCGGTAGCCCATCCAGATCGGCCACCACAAAACGGGCCTGGGTGTCGGCGGTAAAATGATGCGGTTCACCCCGTCTTATCATCACGCACTCCCCCGGTGCCACCTTGCCGTAAAACCCCTCTATTTCAAGCTGAATCACCCCGCGCAGGGGCAGCACCAACTGATGAAAGTCATGAGCATGGCCGTGACGCTGACGGGTGTAGGAGCGCAGGTACAAGTGATTTGGCATGAGTGCTCCTTACAGCAAGCCGCGCTCGCTGAGTCTGCTCAACAGGGCGCCGCATTTTTCCTGCATAAAATCTCGCAACAGCCGCATGGCAGGAGTAATGGAATGGCGGCTGGGGCAGACCAGCCACAGCTCAGACACTCGTGCCTGGTAGTCCGGCATCACCGGCACCACGCGTCCAGCCAGCAGATCCTCGGCCATGTCGAGACTGGATTTTACCGCCATGCCACTGCCCGCCACACACCAACGCCGCACCAGATCACCGTCGTTGGAGGCCCGGTTGCCAGTCATTTTGACCCGGTGGCTTTGACCATCTTGGGTAAAGCTCCAGACATCATGCAAAATGTCGTGTAGCTGGTAAAACAGGCCGTTATGAGTAGTCAGCTCCTGAGGATGAGCCGGCGTGCCGTACTGCTGTAAATACGTCTTGGCAGCGCACAAAATGCCCTGCACCTCACAGATTTTAAAACCGTACAGGTTGGACTCTTTGGGCGAGCCGTAACGCAGCGCCATATCGGCTTCGTCCCGGTAGAAGTCAATATTGCTGTCACTGATATTGAGTCGCAGCCGAATACCGGGGTGAGCCTCCATAAATTCATCCAGCCAGGGCAGTATCAGATTACGGCCCAGATCCGATGACACAGCCAGGCGTAGTTCTCCCGCCAGCTGTTCGCTGTCGTGGCGAATATTGGTGCGGGCCTGATCCAGCAGCTGCAGTGCCTGCTCGCATTGGGGCAGATAGCGCTCTCCGGCGCTCGACAACCGCAACTGGCGCGTAGTGCGCACAAACAGTTCGGTCCCCAGGGCGCTTTCCACCCGTTTTACCGCCGCGCTGGCGGTGGCGGTTCGCATATCCAGGCTGGCCGCCGCCGCCGTGATGTTGCGGAACTGGGCTACTTTGATAATCAACTGCAAGTCTTCGATCTGCATATTTTCAAATAATTTTTGAATATGTTTATCTGATTATGCTGTTTTTACTTAGGTTTGCAATGTGCACAATGGTGTCCACCCTGATACCGAGCCACGCTTTGCCAATCAAAGGAGCCTTCCATGAAAGCCATTGGATACCAACAGCCCTCTCCCATCAGCGACCCCAACGCCCTGATGGATATTGAACTACCCCAACCAGTCGCCACCGGCCGTAACCTGCTGGTGAAGGTGTACGCCATTGCCGTTAACCCCGTGGACTTCAAGGTGCGCCAGAGTGCGGCGGCCGAGCCGGGCCAGCACAAGGTGCTGGGCTGGGACGCAGTGGGGGAAGTGGTGGCCATGGGCGATGGGGTTACCCTGTTCCAGCCGGGAGACCGGGTGTATTATGCCGGCGATCTGACCCGCCCGGGCAGCAATGCCGAATATCAGCTGGTGGACGAACGTCTTGTGGGCCACAAGCCCAGCAGCCTGTCCGATGCCGAGGCCGCCGCCCTGCCGCTGACCAGCATTACCGCCTGGGAGCTACTGTTTGAGCACCTGCAGCTGGCGCGCACCGAGCCCAACAGCGGCCAGAACTCGGATGAGGTGCTACTGGTGGTTGGCGCCGCCGGCGGCGTGGGCTCCATTCTGCTGCAGCTGGCAAAGGTGCTGACCGGCGCCACCATTATCGCCACCGCCTCCCGCGAAGCGTCCCGCCACTGGGTAAACCAGCTGGGTGCGGATTATGTGGTGGATCACAAGCAGCCGCTTAAGCCCCAAATTGATGCCCTGATCGACCAGCACGGCCTGGGCCCGGTCACCCATGTGGCCAGCCTGAACGCCACCGAAGATTATTTCGACGCATATATCGACCTACTGGCCCCCTTTGGCCGTATTGGCATCATTGACGATCCCGAGGCCCTGGATGTCATGAAGCTCAAGTCCAAGAGCCTGTCGCTACACACTGAGTTCATGTTTGCCCGTTCCATGCACCAGGCCCGGGATATGGACGCCCAGCATCGGCTGTTGGATCGCGTGGCGCAGTTGATCGATCAAGGACATATTCGCACCACTCTGGGCAAACAACTGGGCAAGATCACCGCCGCCAACCTCAGGGCCGCCCATGCCGAGCTGGAGTCCGGCCGCGCCGTCGGCAAGCTGGTACTCGAAGGTTTTCAGCCCTAAACCCATTACCAGCCCCTCTTTTTACCGGAGCTAATCCCATGAACAACCTGAACGCCGTTCAGCAACAGATTATCGATGCCTTCAGCCTGCGCCATGCCTGAAAGATATTTGTTCCGACGAAAAAATACCCGAGGGCGAGTTCCACACTATTCTGGAAGCCGCCCGGCTATCGCCTAGCTCTTTTGGCTTTGAGCCCTGGCGGCTGGATGTGGGCATACGGGAAAACGAGTGCCCTTCTCTTAGGAGTAAGTGGCGCGGAGAAGCCGGTGAAAACATGGCTGCTATTCGACAGATGGTGGTGAATACACTTAACGGCGAAACCAGCTTCAAAGCCGGCATTAAACGGAAACAGAAACGGACGATCCGCAACAACACCCATCTGTCCCAAGTCTTGGCTGGGCTGGGGGGCGTAATCTTGCCCTGCGCAGAATGCCTTCAACAGTTTCATACTGGCTGTCGCACCACTCCACCCGCTTTTCTTTAAACCAATGGCTGGCAAGACGGACAAAGTCCATCTAGCCTCCAACCGCCCGCTGGCGGATCAGCACCTCCAGTTGTCGAAACTGCTCCACTCCGGGGCTGTTGGGAAAATGGTGACCACAGTCAAAGATACCAGCACGGAGCTGTTGCTCAATCAGCGCCAGCACCTTGCCGAGCTTTTTGCGATTGGCTCGCGTATCCGCCAGCTTGGTTTGCTCCCAAGAGCGCTTGCCCCGCAAACGAAAGTCGAGATAAAGGCGGCCATCACGGCCTCCTTACTGAATGCTCTGGACCAGATCCTGGGCCAATGTCCCCTGCAACATGGACTCTTCAACCCGTTCCCAGATGTAAGGATCTTGCAGTCACCAAAGGTGACACATGTAGTGCTTCCCTCGAACAGCACCGAATCCTTGAGGCACTGACGAATGGTTCGAGCGTCGTACTTGATACGGGCAGACAGCTCTTCAGCTGTGAGATAGGTATGTGCCATAATCAACCCCCCGCATTTTCTCTACACCGAACAAAAATGACCAGAAGAAGAGAGATGAGCACACAAAAACGCCATTACAAGTCATTTTTCACTGCTATAGATATTTTCTCTCTTTGGGGGAAATGATTCCGTGCTGCCTGTCTCGCATACAGGACGAGCGCAATCAGAAGATTGCCGAAGTCTCCCGCGAGCCCGGCATCAACAGGAGCACCCGTCATCGCCTCAACAACGAGACCGCCACCAGGGTAGAACTGGATATGGTTGAACTGTTATGCAGGTATCTGAAGATAGAAGTGGGGAGCTGTTTGAGTTGGAGGACATTAGCTCAGCAAAGCAAGCACGCTGAAGGAAAGCCGCCATTAAAATCGGAAGTATTCATATGTTATTAACCATCAATGACATCATCAACACCGCCGAGCTGCGCACTCGCCTGCTATCCGGCGGTGGGCTGGAGCGGCCGGTGCGCTGGGCCCATGTTTGCGAACTGGATGATCCGACCGAGTGGCTGGGAGAAGGCGATCTGCTGATGACCACAGGGCTGGCAATTCCGGCTTCTCCCGCAGCACAACGGTGTTACCTTGAGCGTCTGGCCTCGGCGGATCTGGCCGGCCTGATGATTGGTGAACACATGCAAGCTCCGGAAGATCTGCAGGCACTGTGTGAAACGGCCGACGCCCTTAACTTTCCGGTACTGCTGACCCACTATGGGGTCCCCTTCGCCGCCGTAACCCATACCATTGTTGAGGCCAGCCGCCAGCAGGACTTCGAGCGGCGCAACCTGATTGCCCGAATATACGAGAACGCCCGGCTGGGTTTGCAGGGAGTCGGTCTGGACCACCTGCTATCGCGACTTGAAAAAGACACCCGCTCCACCTTGAACCTGCTGGAAGGCAGCACGCTGATGCCCTGGCTACCCGAGCTGAAAGAGCTGGAAAGCGAGCAACTCGCACTGTTACAGCACAAGCGCAGCAAAGCAACTCCTCAACAGTGGATCATTCAGCGTTACCGGCTGGAAGAAAACCGTCAATTGATGCTGATGGAGATCCCGTCGCAACGCAACTGCCTGCTGGTTGCAAACAGCGACGGCCTGCTCGACTATAGCTTGTTGCACCATGTGGTCGCCGTATTGGGCATTGAACTGGAACGTCTGCAGGTCGAACATGAGCGCCAGCTGCGACAGGGATCCGAGTTGCTGGACGATTTATTACAACACCGCCTGTCACCACGGCAGCTCGAGCAAAGACTGCTCCAGTTTGACACCTCACCGGAGCTGGCGCAGCTGGCCGTCACCCCTCTGGCCAGCGAACTTGACTTCTCCGGTATACTGCTGCGCTGCGGGATCAGACCGCTGTGTCGTGCCCAGGGAGATGAATTAATCTTTCTGCTCCCCCAGGACAAGGCCGGTGAGCTTCAGCATCAGCTGGGCTGCACCATGGGATTGAGCCATTTTCTGGAACATCCCGAGCGCGCCACGGAAGCACTGCGGGAGGCGCGCCTGGCTCACTCCTGCGCCACCCGCGAGGCTCCGCTTCAGCATTATGCTCAGGTCAGTGATCCCACCCCCTGGCAGCCCAGAAACCTGGAGGAGGCCCGGCAGGTTTTCCAGCAGGTGCTTGGCCGGCTGGCGGAACACGATCTGCAGCAGGGTTCACAACTGCTGATCACCCTGAACACTTTTCTCGACCATAATCGCTCCTGGCTGGGGGCCGCCCAACAATTGCATATTCACAAACAGACACTGGTTTACCGCATTCGGCGCATTGAAGCGATCACGGCCCGCTCACTCAGCAACACGGAAGATGTGGCCATACTCTGGTTTGCGCTTCGCGCCGCCAGCCTGGCCAGTATCAACCTGAACACACCCCGCCTGTGATCCTGTCCACATAATCAATAATACCTTCCCTGTCACGCTTCCCGACGCAATGTCCAGCCAGCACCGGGCCAGACTGTCTTCCCGGCTGAGGCTTCATACGATAGAACAAATCAATCCGCCCATTCTTTACCTTTGAAACATTGTTGCAACCTTTGGGTAACGCAAAAATGCGCCGGGTAATGTCTGAACAGGATCGATACCGTATGAAACTTGCACTCACCCCTCCTCTCAAACGCAGCTATTGGCTGGAGCAGGCGGAGCCCTCGCTGCCGGCGCCGACTTCGTTACAGGGGCATCATCAGGTAGATGTTGCCATTATCGGAGGCGGCTTCGTCGGACTGTGGACGGCTCTGACCCTGAAACAGCATGAGCCGGATATCAGGGTCATGATTCTGGAGCAGGACATTTGTGGCGGTGGCGCGTCCGGTCGCAATGGCGGCATGGCCATGTCCTGGTGGCCCAAGATCGGTACCCTGTCCTCTTTTTGCAGCCGGGAACAGACGCTGTTTCTGGGGCACAGCGCCGAGCAGGCCATCGGCGAACTGGGTGAATTCTGCCGCCAACATAATATCGACGCCCATTTCCAGCAACATGGCTGGTTATGGACCGCCACCACCCCGGCTCATATCGATAGCTGGAATGCCACCCTGCAGGCCTGTGAACGCCTGGGCGTCACCCCCTTTGAGCGCCTGTCAAAAGCGGAGGTCGCCCGTCTTACCGGATCCGATATTCACCTTGCCGGCGTACTGGAGCGCAGCAACGCCACCATTCAGCCCGCCGCCCTGGCCCGCGGGCTGCGGCGGGTTGCGGAGCAGGCCGGGGTCGAGATCATGGAACACAGCGGTGTCACCGAACTGCTTCCGGGCAAACCGGTTACCCTCAAAACCGAGCGGGGACAGGTGCAGGCAAACAGCGTGGTTCTGGCTACCAATGCCTGGTCTGCCTGCCTGCCCGAGCTGGCCAGAATGATGGTGCCGGTCAACAGCTCCATCGTGGTGACCGAGCCGATCCCGGAGCGCTTGCAGCAACTCGGCTGGACCGGCAACGAAGCCATCACCGACTCCCAGTTGATGGTCGACTATTACCGGACAACCACCGATGGCCGTATTGTCTTTGGCAAGGGTACCGGGGCACTCGCCTACGGGTCCCGAATCGGCCCTCTGTTCAGCGAAGACGACAAGGGGGTTGCCATGACCGAAGCCGACTTCCGTCGCACTTACTCCAGCCTGAAGGACGTGGGTTTCAGCCACCGCTGGTCGGGCCCCATCGATCGTACCTATGACAGCCTGCCGGTTTTCGGGCAACTGCAGAACCAGCCCAACATTCATTACGGCATCGGCTGGAGTGGCAATGGTGTCAGTCCCAGCCGCATTGGCGGGCGGATCCTGGCCAGCCTGGCACTGGAGCGGAAAGACCAGTGGAGCCAGTGCGCCCTGGTGAACCGAACCTGCAAGCCGTTTCCTCCCGAGCCGTTGCGATATCTGGGAGGCACCCTGGTTCGCAATGCCGTGATTCGCAAGGAACGTGAAGAGCTCGCCGGCCGCCCGGGCAAGGCACTGGACCGTATGCTGGCTAGCCTGGCGCCGTCCGGGCTGGAAGACAAATCCTGAAACGACAGAGGAAACATAATAATGACCGAGATTATCCGCTTGACCAACGATACTCCTTTTACCGCATCCACGCCGGTGGCCGAGCCCATCGGCCTGCCAGTGGCACAAACCCGCACCGCCCTGCACCGGGAACTGCCGGACACACAAGCCGCCACGGGAGTCTGGGAATGCACCCCTGGCAGCTGGCGTCGTCAGGTTTTAGTGGCTGAATACAGTTACATCATCAGCGGTAATGGCCGGTTCACTCCCGACGAGGGCGAGCCCATCGACTTTCAGGCCGGTGATGCCATTTACTTTCCGGCCAACACGCCGGGCACCTGGGAGATCCGTGAAACCGTTCGCAAAACCTATCTGCTGCTGGGATAAGACGGTACCGGAAGCAATGATGTATATAAGGAGAACAGAACAATGAGTATGATGGAAAAGGATTTGGCGACGCTCAGCAAGGCCGGTGTAGTGGAAGGCGGTGATTTAAAAAGTCATCGTCTGAGCTCAATGGAAACCATCGGCATCATTGTCGGCACCAATATCGGTGCCGGCATCATGGGCATGGCCTATGCCGCCCGCAATGCCGGCTTTTTGCCGCTACTGGTGTGCCTGGCCATCGCCTGCGTATTCTGCATCATTACCATGCTGTATGTAGCGGAAGCCAGCCTGCGCACCCAGGGTAACAAGCAGCTCAGCGGTTTGTCGAAGCGCTACCTGGGCCCCGTTGGCGGCTGGTTAATCTTCATGGCGGTGGCCGCCAACAGCTATGGTGCCCTGGTGGCCTACATGACCGGCAGCGGCAACATCATGACCGAGTTTTTTGGCAGCTACGGCATGACCCGAGAACTGGGCAGTCTGCTGTTTTTTATTCCTTCGGTGCTGGTGCTGTACCTGGGACTGAAGGCCTTGGGAGTTGGCGAGCGGTTGATCAGTAGTGGCATGGTCGTGCTGGTATTAGTGCTGATTGGTGCCACCCTCGTTCACCGAAACACCGAGCTGAATCACCTGTGGCAAACCCAGTGGCAATATATGGTGCCCGTGTTCAACCTGGCGGTGTTTGTGTTTGGCGCCCAGTTTCTGGTTCCCGAACTGGTTCGGGGCAACCGTACCACAGCACACAAGCTGCCCCGGCTGATCATCATTGGTATGGTGATTACCTTCGCACTGGTGGCGGCGGTACCGGCCTCGGTCATTGCCCTGGTCGGCCAGGAAAACCTGACTGAAGTTGCCACCCTGAGCTGGGGCAGCTCTCTGGGCAGCTGGGCCTACTATGTAGCCAATACCTTTGCCCTGATGGCCATGCTGACCTCCTACTGGGGGCTTGGCGGCTGTCTGTTTACCAATATGTTCGATCACTTCCGGCTGGGCAACGGCACCAACAAAGCCAGACGAGTCATGGTATTGGCGGCGGTTTCCATTCCCCCCTTTATTCTGGCTTACTCGGGCATCGGCAGCTTTGTGAACGCCCTGTATTTTGCCGGCACCTTTGGCGGTGTACTGATGGGAATTATCCCTATTCTGTTACTGCGTGCCTCCCGCCGCCACGGGGAGAAACAGCCCGAATTCGTCTGCGGCTGGTACGCTCACCCACTCATTCAGGCCGTCATCATCTTTATTTTTGCCTCCAGTGGCGTTTACGCCATTGCCTCCGCATTGGGCTTGCTCCCCAGCAGCTGGTAACCCGCTGTTCCCCTGAACCATACACGGTACCGGTGTTGACTCACCGGTACCAAGGAGACTTGCATGAAACTCAATGATCTTTCCCTGTTTCGTCAACAAGCCTATATTAACGGCCAGTGGTGTGATGCCGACGATGGCGAGCACACTCTTATTTACGACCCGGCCAGCGGTGAATGCCTCGGCTCGGTTCCCAATACCGGAAAGCGGGAAACACGACGTGCCATTGAAGCTGCCCAGGCCGCCCAGCCCGCCTGGCGCGCCCTGACTGCCAAGGAACGAGCTGCCCGGCTGGCCGACTGGGCCCGGTTGATGATGAGCCATCAGGACGATTTGGCCATGATCATGACCCGCGAACAGGGCAAGCCGCTGGCCGAGGCCAGGGGAGAAATCGCCTATGCCGCTTCCTACCTGGAGTGGTTTGCCGAGGAAGGCAAACGGGTTTACGGGGACATTATTCCAGCCCACGCCCCCGATAAACGCCTGCTGGTCCAAAAGGAGCCGATCGGCGTGGCTGCTGCCATTACCCCCTGGAATTTTCCTTCGGCCATGATCACCCGCAAGGCCGGACCGGCACTGGCTGCCGGGTGCGCCATGGTGCTCAAGCCGGCGCCCCAGACCCCCTTCTCTGCGCTGGCGCTGGCCCATTTGGCGGAGCTGGCCGGGATCCCTGCCGGCCTGTTCAGCGTGTTGCCTTCCGACGCGGCACGCAGCCTGGAAGTGGGCAAGGAGTTATGTGAAAACCCCGTCGTACGTAAGCTCAGCTTCACCGGCTCTACCGGCGTCGGCATCAAGCTGATGCAACAATGTGCGGCCGGGGTAAAAAAACTGTCGCTGGAGCTGGGTGGTAATGCCCCCTTTATCGTATTTGATGATGCCGATCTGGATGCCGCTGTCGAAGGCGCACTGATTGCGAAATATCGCAATGCCGGCCAGACTTGTGTCTGTGTAAACCGTTTTTATGTGCAGGACAGTGTTTACGATGCCTTTATCAACAAGTTGGCGGCGGCCGTCGGCCAACTGCAGGTTGGCAGCGGCCTGACCGAGAATGTCAGCATAGGGCCACTGATCAATGCCGAAGCTGTCAAAAAGGTAGCGCTTCATCAAAGCGATGCGTTGAGCAAGGGAGCCCGGTTGCTCACCGGCGGCAAGTCACTGGGTGGAAACTTCTACTCACCAACCCTGCTGGCAGATGTGACTCCGGATATGGTGGTGGCGCGCGAAGAAACCTTTGGCCCTCTGGCTCCGGTATTTCGCTTCAGAGACGAAGCCGATGTCATTCAGCAGGCCAATGACACCGAATATGGTCTGGCCTCCTACTTTTATGCACGGGATCTTGGCCGCGTGTTTCGCGTCGCCGAGGCGCTGGAATATGGCATGGTTGGAGTGAACACCGGGCTGATTTCAACCGAGCTGGCCCCCTTTGGCGGAGTCAAGGCATCAGGGCTCGGCAGGGAAGGGTCAAAATACGGTATTGATGAGTATCTGGAAATCAAATACGTCTGTCTGGGAGGGCTCTGAAACTGTATTAGTCCTGACTTGCTCGGAAACTCACCTTGAATAAGTGAGGATTACCGACTCTGATGAAAGTAACCAAACCGACATCAAAGACACAAGAGGCAATCCTCATTATCAATGAGTAACGAACTCATCACCAAACGCGAGCTTGGATTTCTCAACCTAGCCGAAGAGCTTGGCAATATATCTCGTGCCAGCAAGTCAATGAGACTGTCACGCGGGGGCGACCCGATATCATCGCCATGACTCAATGGCAGGACTACTTGGGTGGCTTACTCATAACTCCAAAAAGACAGTGAATCGCGGCTTGTAAAGCTCGTCTGTACTACCGCAGGCTACTGATATTGTATCGTGCCTTGCCCATGCTTTTGCTGCTGAGTCCGATTGTTGACAGAACAATGGACTCAGCAGATAGTTTTCTGAACTAGGAAGCTACATTGTTATAACATCGTCAAGCAGTG
This sequence comes from Oceanisphaera submarina, assembly GCF_046521305.1. Classification (NCBI taxonomy): domain Bacteria; kingdom Pseudomonadati; phylum Pseudomonadota; class Gammaproteobacteria; order Aeromonadales; family Aeromonadaceae; genus Oceanisphaera; species Oceanisphaera submarina. Next base: position 24,570 of record NZ_JBKGFN010000015.1, read on the forward strand.
CCAGAATCTATTTTACGCACCGGCTCCCTGCTGCGCTGGGCTTTTTCCCAGTTGGCGGCCAAACCGATGTCCACCTCCGGTGCGGGTAACAGTTCGCGACCGCGTACCAGATCGGCAGCCCGCTCGGCCAGCATGATGGTCGGCGCATTGAGGTTACCGTTCGGCTCGGTAGGGAACACCGACGAATCGATGACCCGCAGTCCCTGCAGGCCGCGCACCCGCAGCTCTGAGTCGACTACCGCCATCTCGTCTTCCCCCATGCGACAGGTGCCGCAGGGATGATAGGTGCTCTCCAGATTGTCGCGCACGAAAGCATCGATCTCCGCATCGCTCTGTACCTCGAGGCCCGGGGCTATCTCCCCGTCCCGGAAGGGATCCATCGCCGGCTGGCCGATGATCTCCCGGGTCAGGCGCACACAACGACGAAAGCCTTCCCTGTCTTCTTCCCGTTGCAGGTAATTGAAGAGGATCTGCGGATGTTCGTAGGGATCGGCCGAGCGGGCCCGCACATGACCCCGGCTCTTCGGCTTGTTCGGCCCGGTCAAGACCATGAAGCCATGGCCCTTGATCGGCTTGTTGCCATCGTAACGCATGGCTGCGGGCAGGAAATGGAACTGGATGTCGGGCCAGCGCAGTCCCTGTTCGGAGCGGATAAAGCCCCCGGCTTCGAAGTGATTGGTCGCTCCCAGGCCATCCTTGAACAGCAGCCAGCGCAGGCCGATCATCAGCTTGCTCAGCGGGTCCATCTTGCCGTTCAGGGTCAGCGGTTGCTTGCAGCCAAACTGGATGTAAACCTCCGCATGATCCTGCAGGTTTTCACCGACACCGGGCAGCTCATGATGCTGTTCGATACCGGCCTGACGCAGCACCTCGGCCGGACCTATGCCGGAGCGCTGCAGCAGATGCGGTGAGCCGATAGGCCCGGACGCCACCAGCACTTCGCGATGGCAATAGGCACGATGCGTCTTGCCACCGCAGTCGTACTCAACCCCCACAGCACGCTTGCCGTCGAATAGGATCCGCCGCGTCATGGCCTGGGTCACCACGGTCAGGTTCGGCCGCCCCATCGCCGGTCGCAGGTAGGCGTTGGCGGTGGAGCAGCGCACGCCGTTTTTAACCGTCATGTGCATGGCGCCGAAGCCTTCCTGCATGAAACCGTTGGTATCCTCGGTCTTGATATAGCCGGCCTCGGCGCCGGCCTCGACCCAGGCGCGATACAGCGGGTTCTGCATCTGATTGCCATTGTTGGTGCTGAGCGGCCCGGTATCTCCCCGGTAGTCGTCGCCCCCCTGTTCGTAGCTCTCGGCTCGCTTGAAGTAGGGCAGGCAATGGCGGTAGCCCCAGTCGCGGGCGCCGAGTTGCTCCCATTCATCAAAGTCATAGGCATGGCCGCGGATGTAGACCAGACCATTGATCGACGAGGAGCCGCCGAGCACCTTGCCTCGCGGGCAGTGTACCCGCCGTCCGTTGAGGTAGGGCTCGGGCTCGGTCTGATAGCGCCAGTTGAACTTCTTGGTGTTCATCGGAATCGAGAAGGCGCTGGGCATCTGGATCAATACACTGCGATCGCTGCCGCCGAACTCCAGCACCAGCACCGAGGTGCCGGGGTCTTCGCTCAGGCGGTTAGCCAGCACGCAGCCGGCAGAGCCCGCACCCACTATGATGTAGTCGTAATGCTTAGTCATTGCTGAAACCTCGTACATTGGAATCGAGAACCTCGGCCCGGCCCTCATCACCCTTGGGGTAGGCCCCCCAGCCCAACCGTGCAGCCAGGGTTCGGGTCAGGCCGTAGTGCAGTAGCCCGGCGAGCGCACAGGACGGAATGGAAGCCGAAATAAAGGTGAACAGCTCGGTGTTGGCCAGGGTCTGTGGATTGAACAGCACCACGTAGATGGCGAAACCGGCCACCAGCGCCACCAGCGCGATCGGATTGAAGCCTTTCCAGTAGTGGTAGGGCAATTGCCCATCGGTTGCATAGAGATAGCGCAGGTTCAGACGTTGGCGGCGCAGGAAGAAATAATCGGCAATGCCAATCCCCGCCAGCGCGCTGTTCAGCGCCGAAGTCCATACCAGGAATATGAAGAAGCCATCGTAGATGCCCGGGCCAAGGAGCACGATCAGCACGGGCACTATGCAGAATGCCGCCACCAACAGCTCCCACTTCAATGCCCTGAGCCCGGCACCGGCAAGCTGACGCAGGCCGACAATGGCGGTATAGAGGATGTTGATCATGCTGGTCACATTGGCGAAGGCGACGAAGCCCAGGGCGACCACCCCGAACACCAGGCCGCCGATATGGGTCATCCATACGGTCGGATCGCTGTTGCCGAGTGCCGCCGATGCCAGCAGGCCCACCACCTCGCCCAGCGCAGCCGCACCGAAGATGCCGATGACGTTCGGCCAGAACGCCGTTCTCTGGTTCTTGCTCAGACGGGCCAGGTTGCCGATGTAGGGCCACCAGGAAAAGCCGGCCGCCATATTCACTTCCACCGCGATCATGAAGTTGACGCGCTTGCTGTCAAAGGGGGCATCCAGGGCCGGCAGCGCCATCAACTCGGCAAACGAGTGCTGGCCGAGGATCAAATAGAGCATTATCCCCATGATCACCACCAGCGCCGGGGCGACTATGGTGTTGAACACCTTGATCGAAGTCGGCCCCTTGGCCACCACGAAGGCGGTAAGCAGGATGGCGAAGGTGCCGGCAGCCAGCACCAGCATGCCGTTGGGATCCGTCTGGTGATCGCTGACCAGCGCGCCCAGGCCATCGATGGAGCGACCGAACATCAACCCCAGCACCGCCAGCCAGCCCATGGTCAGCAGCACCACCGCCAGCATATAGACCAGGCGGCTGCCGTTGGCGCCGAACATGCTGCGCAAAAAGGTGAACTGCTCGGTGCCGTACTTGCCGCAGGGCACACAGGTCGAGAAGGTCGCCAGCAGCACCCCTAGGATGTTACCGATGATGATGGCGGCAATACCTTCCCGAGGGCCGACGAACAACGCCGTCGCACCGCCGATCAGGAAGGCCCAGGTGGCGATGGCCAGGGCGGAGTTGGCATAGCTGAACTCCCAAAATCCCCATACCCGTTCGGAGGGCAGCAGCGGCGTATCACCGCGCTCCGCCTCCAGGCTGTGATTGATTTGCTCATGCTTGCTCATGACTCAGTACCCCCACAGGTAACAGCCGATAACCAGTGTCAGCGTCATCAGTATGATGACGATGTAGTCGGTCACACGCAGTGCGCCCGGCCATTCATCATCTCGTTCCATCTCTTCGTAGACACGTATGCGCCGTTCCAGCTCCTGTGCTCTTGCGATGTCTGCTTCGCTGTTCATCCGGGTATAACCTCCAGGTTGTTTTTAGGTGGTGCCCTTGCGGGCACCGCGATGCATCCGGCATCTGACGTCCGTGGTTGCTTGATGGTCGTTGGTCTATCCTGCCGCTCAGGGCAGCGTTATCCAGACCGCCTTGGTCTCCAGCAGGTAGTCGAGCTGTTCAGCTCCCAGGTCCTTGCCATAGCCGGACTGCTTGTAACCGCCGAACGGCATGGATGGATCTATGGTGCTGTGCGCGTTGACGTATACAGAGCCCGCCTGCAACCGCGGGATCAGGCAGTGCACCCGCCCGAGGTCGTTGGAGTAGATGGCAGCGGCCAACCCAAAGGGCGAGTCGTTGGCCAATGCCACTGCTTCCTCTTCATCGTCGAAGGGGGCGGTGACCAGCACGGGGCCGAAGATTTCTTCCTGCACAATGCACATGTCGTTTCGACAGTTTGCAAAGATGGTCGGCTCGACGAAATAGCCGGGCCCTTCGACCGGCTGGCCGCCGTAGTAGAGCTCGGCACCTTCGCGCCGGCCGGTTTCGATGTAGGACAATACCCGCTCCTGCTGCTGCTTCGAGACCAGCGGGCTGATAAAACACTCGGGATCCAGTCCCGGCGCTAGTTTCAGGGTGCTGGTATAGGTAACCAGCTCACGCAGGAATTGGTCATAGATACTGCGATGGATATAGGCCCGGGTGCCGGCATCACAGACCTGGCCGGAGTTGAAAAATACCCCGTCGGCCACGGCACGGGCGGCGGCCGGTATATCGGCGTCAGCCAGCACCAACACCGGCGACTTGCCGCCCAGCTCAAGGGTCAGCCGCTTCATCTGATCCATGGCCGCCTTGCCCACGGTGCCCCCCACCGGGGTCGAGCCGGTGAAGCTCAGCTTGTCGATGCCCGGATGGGTCGACATGGCCTCGCCCACCACGCTGCCGCGACCGGTGACAATGTTGACCACCCCATCGGGAATGCCGGCTTCCTGTACCAGTTCGGCGAAGCGCAGCGCCGACAGCGAGGTCAGTTCGGCCGGCTTGACCACCACGGTACAGCCGCATGCCAGTGCCGCACCCAGCTTCCAGGCCATGGTCTGCAGCGGAAAGTTCCAGGGCACTATGACACCAACCACGCCCACCGGCTCCTTACGCGTGTAAGCCAGGTAGTTGCCCGGCAGCGAAGGCTCGGCAGTGCGGCCGTGGATCTTGCTGGCCCAGCCTGCAAAATAACGGAAGGTGTCAATGGTGCCCTGAATATCCACCTCGCGCGCCTGGACAACGGATTTTCCCATGTCGATAGATTCGATCTCGGCCAGCTCTGCGGCATTCAGCTCGATCAGCTCGGCCAGCCGGTGCAGCAGCCGTTCCCGTTCGAGCGGCTTGAGTCGACGCCAGGCGCCGCCATCGAACTGGGCCCGGGCGGCTCGTACGGCGCGATCCAGATCGGCCCTGGTAGCCATGGGAATGTATGTCAGCACTCCTTCGGTACAAGGCTCGACGACCTCGGCACGATTGCCGTCGCTGGCCTCCAGCCAGGCGCCGCCGATAAACATCCGCTGGGGCTTGGTGAGGAATCGCTGCGTCGATTCGCTGATCCCGAATTGTTGTAGGTAGTGCTTTACCTTGCTGTCCATGTCGTGTCCTCCGCTCTGCGTGCTTCAACGCAGCGTTATTGTGGTTTCCTGAAAGTCCTGGGATATATCCCGTTATTGCTTACTCATGACTTCGATTAACATCGGTATAAACGATGTCGGGATCTCTCCCTCGTCCAAGCGAGCGTCCCCTGCAGCCAGATAGAACACATCGTTTTCGTGGTCATAGGCTCCCGCATGTTCGAACGGACGCAGGGCAGATACCTCGCTACACTGGCACGCTTCATCGACATCGCGAGTCATCTCCTGTGGTGGACGGCGATAAGCCGCGTCGCTGTTGAAGTGACTATATGTGTGGTTTTTTGTAAAAAAAATGATAAATTTCAGATATTCACATCGTTATTAGCGATGTAATTCATAAGGAGACGGGAGTGATACAGCTGCATGATGTTGATCTGAAACTGCTCAGGGTATTCGCTACCATCGTCAAGAGCGGAGGCTTTTCCGCCGCCCAGGCGGCGCTCAATTCCGGCCAGTCGACCATCAGCGAGCAGATGGCCCAGCTGGAGGCCAGGCTCGGTGTCAAGCTCTGCCAACGCGGACGCAGCGGCTTTCGATTGACCGAGCAGGGAGTGGCGGTCCACGAAGCCACCCTGCGGCTGCTCTCGGCGGTCGAAAGTTTCTGTCTGGATACCGACGTGCTCAAGCAGCAGATCAGCGGCAGGCTCAACCTGGGGATTATCGACAGCACCATCACCGACCCCGGTTCACCCATACCACAGACTGCCCAGCGCTTCGTCTCCAGGGGACACGACGTCCATCTCAATGTGTACATCGGCTCTCCGGCAGAGCTGGAGGAACGCGTGCTCGACGGCCGGCTGCATCTGGCGGTGGGGCACTTCCCCATCCATGTATCCGGGTTGTGCTATTCGCTGCTCTACCGGGAAGCATCGGGACTATTTTGCGGGCGTCGTCACCCTCTCCATGGCAGCCGGGCCAAGGGCGATGAGCTACTCAGGCAAATTGGCTCCAGCCGCATCGCCGTCAGGGGATATATGCAAAACGACGAGCTGGATCTGCTGAAAGTAGAAAAGGCGGCCGCGACAGTGGACAACATAGAGGCACTGGCCATCCTGATTATCTCAGGAGCCTATCTTGGCTTCCTGCCCATGCACTTTGCAGAGCAATGGGTAAAAACAGGTAACATGCGGCAACTGGCAGAAACTCAGATCCGGTTAATGGCGCCTTTCGACGTCATCACTCGCCGTGGTGTCACCCCACCACCAATTCTGAGTGCATTCATTGAAGATCTTTCCGCCTGCTCCCTAGGATGACCGGAAAGAAAACACAACCAGTGTTTTATAAGGATAGAGCTCTAGTGGTCATATTGGTATGACCTCCGGTCAAAACTAGGTTTGGGTCGAAAAATGGTCACGGCTTGGTCACGAAAGAGTACTTAACAAATTAGAGAGGATAAAAAGAAAGAAGCCCTTAGCTATCAACTAGCTAAGGGCTTCTTTAAAGTGGCGGAGTGGCAAACACACCGCGTTTGAGGGCTGAGGTGCGCAGCACCGACTTCATTCAGAAAGTCCGGCGCGGCCAAAATGAAAAAACCTCAGCATTTCTGCTGAGGTTTTGGAATGTGGCGGAGCGGACGGGACTCGAACCCGCGACCCCCGGCGTGACAGGCCGGTATTCTAACCAACTGAACTACCGCTCCGAAGCCTGATGCTATCGCTTCAGACAGGGAGATAGTAGAGTCGTCCGGGGCGATGGTCAAGGCCGAAAAAGCCCATTTTTTACCGTTCGAGCATTTATTACCCACAACCGCCGATAATACGGAGTTAACTTTCCTGTTCCGGGTCACTGTTCCGCCTGCCGATTATTTTTTTGCGCAAAAACCAACCGGCAGCCAGCAACACCGTTAACAACGTCATCCCTGCCAGCAGGTAGATCATCGAGACGCCGCTCTTTACCGTCGGGATCTCGACGGCGGACACGCTTATCGGAGGGCTGACCCTGACCACCTGCTCCATCAGGTTCAGCTGAACTTCTCGCCCTTCCCGAGTGGTGGCAAAAGCCCGCCCCTGCCAGTAGTAATTACCGGGGGCGGTGGCATCCGGTAAACGAATATGTTTTCCGGTACCCGATACGGCAATGGTCTGTTGGGCCGGTGTCGTCAGCTCTCCCGTCACCACCAGCGAATCCGGTACCAGATCACCCTCGGCAGTCAGCTCCAGCTGCCACTTGCCGTCTGCATCCGGCGTGGAGAACAGCAGCTTGAGCGGCATGGGGTAAACCAGCACCTTTTGCTCATGAGTACGCGCCAGTACCCGGTTACTGACTTGAGCCTGAAACAGATACTCGCCCGGCAAGGTGTCTATAATCACTTCCGCCGTCATGCTGCCGTCTGCGGGATAGGCATCCAGACCGATACCGTCATCGGCAAAGTCGCCGATAATCAGCGGTGCCGGGGCAAAAAACGAGGTGTCATCGCCGTCAGGCTCTACCAGCTGCGCCCGCAGAGACAAACCTTTCAGATAATAATTGGCGTCCAGCCGGGTAGCCTTGTGCCGCAACTCGGCGTCGAGCTTGAGCACCTCCTGCTGAAAGATCCGTTCCGGCAAGGGCGCCATATGCAAATCGAACACGCTGATCAGTGAAATGCCTCTGTGCTGGTTGATTTTTCCGGTCGCCTGCCAGGGGCCAGGCTCAGGTTGCCACAGGGTGATCACATCCCGACTGTCGGTTGATGCCCAGCTGATCTCATCCGGATGCTGCTGGTAGTAATATTTGCTGCCATCGGGCCGGATCAGTACCACAGGAGTGCTTGCCGCTTCTCGCTCTATGACCAGGGTGACGGTGGATATAGACGGGTCGATGCGAAAGGTGTTACTCAGCCAACGGGCACTCTGTTCGCTGGCCTGGCTCGTCGTCATCGCAAACAGAAACGGCAGTGCGAGCAAGAATGCACCTATTCTTCGCGCCACAGGCAGCTTCCCCCTTTTTTCATTACCAGATCCAGCCTGGCCTCGTGGGCCTGCAGCTCCTGCTCGCCGGCCCGGATCACCTTCAACGGCGCCCGGTTGTCACTCAGGCGGCGAATGCCGCTGGCATCCCCCTGCTGGCCGTTATCGCTCTGCAGATTGAGTTTGGTCTGGCCGCCGGTCATCAGCAGGTAAACATCGGCCAGGATCTCTGCATCAAGTAAGGCGCCGTGCAGGGTTCGATGGCCGTTGTCTATGCCGTAGCGGTCACACAATATATCCAGGTTGTTACGCTTGCCGGGGAATATCTTGCGTGCCAGCGCCAGGGTATCGGTTACCTTGCACAGGGCCGCCATACGCTCGGGCCGCCCCAACAGCTGCAGCTCATAATCGAGAAAGCCGACATCGAAGGGCGCGTTGTGCGCCACCAGCTCGGCGCCGTCGATAAACTGCAGAAATTCGTCGACCCGGGCGGAAAAAGGCGGCTTGTCGGCGAGGTAGTCATCGGTAATGCCGTGCACCCGAATCGCTTCTTCGTCCACCTTTCTGTCCGGCTTGAGATAAACATGAAAGTGCCGGCCGGTCAGGCGACGGTTGACGACTTCCACACAGCCGATTTCAATCACCCTGTGTCCAAGATAGTGAGGGCCGGTATCCATATTCATACCGGTGGTTTCTGTATCCAGGACTATTTGCCGCTGGTGACTTTGCTGGCTCATCGATGCTTTCTCCACTCAATTCGGTGGTCAGTATAAATAACTGCCACTGCCAACGCCACCGGGCTCAATGTGGTGTCGCCCTTGTTGCCGGAATCACGCGGGTGGCTGGTGAGCGCCGCCGCGCTGTGGCAGACTTCCGGTTTGCTTGTTCCAACACGGATAACGATGAAACAGATTCAAATGTACACCGATGGTTCCTGTCTGGGAAATCCGGGCCCGGGCGGCTATGGCGCCGTGCTTGTCTACAAACAGCACCGCAAGGAGCTGAGCGGTGGCTATCGCCTCACCACCAACAACCGCATGGAGCTAATGGCCGCCATTGCCGGACTGGAGACACTCAGCAACCCTTGCACCGTGGATTTGACCACCGACAGCCAATATGTGCGCCAGGGCATAACCCAATGGATCACCGGATGGAAGCGCAATAACTGGAAAACCGCCGCCAAAGCGCCGGTGAAAAATGTCGACCTGTGGAAACGGCTCGATGAACTCTGTCAGCGCCACCAGGTGTCATGGCACTGGGTAAAGGGACATTCGGGCCATCCGGAAAACGAACGCTGTGACGATCTCGCCCGAGAGGCAGCCTTGAACGACGCCAACCACGACGATATCGGCTATTCCCGCTGACAGGCCATGCCCGGCTGCAATGCCCTGGGCGCCGGCGAGAGCTTACGGATGGGCGTGAGTGGATAGCGCCGTTTGCGCGCCAGTATGATGTAAACCGCCGCCAGCGAAGGGCAAAAACGGGGACAGTACCGGCGTCGCCACTGACCAAGCAAAGGAAATTCGAACAGACCGGTCAGGCTCAGATCGTCACGCTCTATCACCTCAAACCCCAGTAATTTTAACCAGTCTTCGAGCCGTCCCGGCGCCAGCATGCTCTGCCAGGGCGGCAGCCGATGGCGCAACGCCGGAAACAGGCAGGCCAGCCCGGCGCTGCTGTAGGGGTTGAAACCGGCAATGATCAGCCAGCCATCGTCACGCAGCACCACTTCGGTTTCGCGCAGGATGGCATGAGGATGTTTGCTGTAATCCAGCACATGAGCCAGCAGGCAGGCATCCAGGCTGCCCGGAGCAAAGGGCATGGCGGTGGCGTCGCCCAGCAGTTCCATCCCTTCAAAGCCGGACTGCCCCATCAGCACCGAATGCAGCAGCCGGCTGCGCTCCAGCGACAGGGCCGCACTCAGGGCGTCGACTTTGAGCAGGGTAAACCCGAACAGCGATGGCGCCCACTCGTCCAGACGCAGTTGTAACTGTTCGGCAAGATGACGGCCTCGCAACAGCCGTTGCCACGAGGCCGGAGCGGCAACCGTACTGGCTGATTTCATGGCGCCTCTGATAAGCTATTGCAGAATATGATCATAAGGACAGTACCATGCTTAACGTTAGTCCCATCCCTGCGTTTCAGGATAACTATATCTGGCTGATAACGAATAACAACCATGCGGTCGTGGTCGACCCCGGTACTGCGGCACCGGTCGAGCGGGTACTGGCCGAACGCGGGCTGACGCTGGAGGCCATTCTGATTACTCATCACCATCATGATCATACCGGTGGGGTCCAGGCGCTGCTGACCAGCCGGCCCAATGCCCGGGTATATGCCCCGGCCGCCGAGCGACTACCTGCCCCCGGCAGCATTGCCCTGAACGACGGCGACGGTGTTTTCCTCCCCGAGCTGGGGCTGGAGCTCGAGGTGATGTCGGTGCCCGGCCATACCCTGGGTCATATCGCCTACTATGCCGCCCCTCAGAAACAGACGCCTCAGGGCCAACCTCTGCTGTTTTGCGGTGACACCCTGTTTTCGGGTGGTTGTGGCCGGCTGTTTGAAGGCACTCCCGGGCAGATGTACGACTCCCTCAGTCGCCTCGCCGCCCTGGCGGATAACACCCGGGTGTATTGCACCCACGAATACACTCAGGCAAACCTGGCCTTTTGCCATGCTGTAGAGCCAAATAACCCCGAATTGAAGAAATACCTGCAAAATGTGGCCAAATTACGCCAGCAGGGTGTGCCCACTTTGCCCAGTTCCATCGGCCTGGAAAAAGCGGTCAATGTCTTCCTGCGCGCCCATCTGGCGGGGGTCAGAGCCGCCGCTCAGGCCCATGAAGGAGCGGAGTTGATCGAGAACATCGAGGTGTTCGCTGCACTTCGCCGCTGGAAGGACGATTTTTAACGAACTTGATTAAGCTGCTCACAAAGCATACACTGGCCGCCATTTTTGTGAGACGCAGACACCATGAGAAGACTCTGTTTATTATCCAGTGCCTTGCTCCTGGCGGGCTGCCAGGCGATGTCGGCCGATTCGGCTCGACATCCCTATGGCCATCAGGAAACAGCTGGAGAGCAGGCGAACAGCCAGCTCTACCCCAAATCAGCGACCTATTCGTCGCTGCGGATACAAAGTAAAACCACCACCGACAGTGGCCGGACTTACAGCACCGTATCCCATTCATCAACCCATCGGCAGCAGCGCCAGCAAGCCCAGGTGCAGCAACCCGATCTGTGGCTCGATCTGGCCGCCAACATGCAACTTGATATGCCCCTGGATCATCCCAGGGTAGTGGCCCAACGGAACTGGTACCTCAAACATCCGGCTTATATGCGTTCCGTATCCGAACGCGCCAGACCGTTTCTCTATCTCATCAAGGAAGAGATAGAGAAACGGAACATGCCCATGGAGCTGGTCTTGCTGCCGGTGGTAGAAAGTACCTTCGATCCGCGTGCCTATTCCCATGGCCACGCCGCGGGTCTGTGGCAGATGCTGCAGGGCACCGGAAAACAGTTTGGTCTGCATTACGACAGCTGGTATGACGGCCGTTACGATGTAATGGCCTCGACCCGGGCCGCGCTCGACTATCTGGAATACCTGAACGGTTTCTTCGATGGCGACTGGGTACTGGCGCTGGCTGCCTACAATTCCGGCGAAGGCCGGGTGCAGCGGGCAATGAAAGCCAATCGTCGCCAGGGCAAGCCCACCGATTACTGGTCGCTGTCGCTGCCGAAGGAAACGCAGAATTATGTGCCCAAGCTGCTGGCCCTGGCCGATATTCTGAAGCAACCAGGCCACTATGGTATGGAAGTACCGGCGGTGCCCAATCGGCCGCAGTTGGCGGTGGTGGAGGTGGAAGGCCAGGTTGACTTGAACATGGCCGCCGATCTGGCCGGTATGAACCGGGGACAGCTCAAGCAGCTCAACCCGGCATTCAAGCGTGCCGCTACCTCGCCGGTGCGTAATGCCGAAATTCTGGTACCGGTGGCACATGCCCAGGGCTTCGAAATTGCCATGGCCGATCTGCCCGAGCAGGAACGCAAGTCCTATCAGCGCTATCAGGTCAAAGGCGGTGACAGCCTCGGCAGAATCGCCAGACGCAACGGCACCAGTATCGAAGCTATCCGACAGGCGAACAACCTGCGCGGCAGCACGATTCGGGTAGGCCAGACGCTGATGCTGCCCAGGGCATACGGGGCCGTGGCTCCCTCGCCCAATGAGGGTGTTTATCGGGTACAGTCCGGGGATTCCCTGTCGGCCATCGCCAGCCGTTTCAGTGTCAGCATTACCGACTTGCTGCGCTGGAACCAGCTGACCGACAAGCACAGCCTGCGCGCCGGACAGAGCCTGATCGTGGCGGCCAACGCCGGGTAACAAACCAAGCTTTCAGCCATGAATGACCCCAAGAGCCGCAATGCCAATCATTGCGGCTCTTTTATTCCACAGCCACGACGCCGCCGGTTTACGGCTTATCGCTGCCTTTCGCCCTGAAACTGACTTTAAGCGGCCCGTGATCCGAAGCATGAGAGCGCATGCTCTGCACCTGTACCAGTTCCAGCCCCCGATAAAACACCGCATCCAGCGGGTAACCGATGAAACGGGTGCGGTGATCCGGCGTGGGTACCGCCTCGATCAATTGCTCTCGCTCGGCCCAGCGTTGCAGCAAACGCGCTCGACGAGAGTTCCACCGATTGAAATCGCCGGCCACGATCACGGGGCCACCATAGTTTTCGACAAAGCCGCTGATCCTGTTCAGCTGTTCCTGATAGGTCCGGCCCCGCAGCGAAAAATTCACCGCATGCAGATTCACCACCAGCAGTTGCTGATCCGAGCCCTCGAGATGGTAATAGCCGAACAGCAGCGACTTGGGGATCCGGGTCGCCGGCTCCCGTATTCGTTGCCCGCACACCCGGGATGCCTGCCCTGCCGCGGCAGTCAAGACACCGTTGGCGGCCTGCTCCCAGTTGAATGCGGCCACCTGAAACCAGTGATAATCCCGGGCCTGCAGCCATTGGTGCAGCTCATCGCTGGCCCGAGCCTCCTGCAGCAACAAAAGATTATTGTCATCGACCCAGCGATTCAGTTCCACCTGCCAGTCACCCTGCTGCTTGTAGATATTCCAGCTCAGCAGCGAAAACGACGACGGCAACGACTGAATGGTATTCGCCGATGGATACAGACACTCGGCGGACACCGGCTCGACCCCATCGCTCAGGAGTATCGCTTTCGGCACCTCGATACAGCCACTCAGCAACAACGCCGAGGCCAGCAATCCGCCTTTAAGCACCGGGCTGGGCGGCACGGGGGCGTCCGTTCTCGTCAATGGCCACGTACACAAATTGCGCGCCGGCAACCCGATAACGGGGGCCGGCTTCCGGCACCAGTACCGGCTTGACCCAGACATCGACCCTGACGGTAATAGAAGAGCGGCCCACCTTGACCACGTCGCCATAGCAGCACACCACGTCGCCCACCTGCACCGGGCGCAGAAAGGTCATGTCGCCCACGGCCACAGTGCACACCCGCCCCAGGGCTATTTCGTTGGCCAGCAAGCTGCCACCCAGATCCATCTGCGACATGATCCAGCCACCGAAGATATCGCCATTGGCATTGGTGTCGGCCGGCATGGCCATGGTGCGCAACAGCAGCTCTCCCCTCGGGGTTTGTTGATCGGTCATCGCGTTCACGTCTCCTATCGGACAATTAAAGTGGGCATAATAATCAGCCGGCTCGCCGGCCGCAATTTTCAACATACAAAGGGGTTTCATGAAAGTCATTGTCGCATCACTCAACTCGGCCAAAATCGAGGCCGCCCGTCTGGCTCTGGAGCTGATATTTCCGGATAATCGCTGTCAGGTAAGCGGCCTGGCCGTGCCTTCCGGCGTGGCCGAGCAGCCGATGAGTGATATGGAAACCCTGACCGGCGCCCGCAACCGGGCATTGGCCGCCCGAGTGGCCCGGCCCGAAGCCAGTCTGTGGATTGGCATGGAAGGCGGTATCGACCGGTTACAACAGCAAAGCATCACCTTCGCCTGGCTGCAGGTGCTGGGCCCGGGACTGGACAACGCCGCCCGCAGCACCAGCCTGACGCTACCGCCATTCGTCGCCCGGGCGGTGGCCGAAGGTGAAGAGTTGGGTCACGCCATGGACAGGTTGTTCAACCTGAGCAACTGCAAGCAACAGGGCGGAGCCATAGGGGTACTAACTCAACACCTGCTGGACCGACGCCGGGTGTACCGGGACACGCTGATCATGGCGCTGGCGCCCTTGCTCAGTCCCGAGCCTTACGCGCGGCCAGCCACGCAAACCAGTCCGTTACCCGATAGTCGAGACCCAGCCAGCGACTGAGGGCACTGCCGTCGATACTCTTGCCCTCGCCACCGCCGTCGAATTGCGGCGGTGGCAAGTCGCGAAGTAGCGCCGCACGGGTATAAAACTCATGCCGACTCGGATGATGCGGCGCGCTGACATTAAGCACTTCCGGCCAGTCGTGACGGGCCAGAATGGCGGGAATAAAACACAGCAGGTCTTCCTGCGCCACCAGGTTCACCGGCTCGCCCCCCCCCGCGAAACGTCGTCCGGCCAGAAAACGCCCCGGTTCCCGGTTGCCGCCGACCAGACCGGACAGCCGCAAACACAGCACCTGCGGTATACCGCTGTGGTGTACCGCCTGCTCTGCCGCCAGCATGCGCTCCCCCCGGGTCGAGTCCGGCGCGGCATCCGCCTCGGTTTTGCTACCGAGTCCGCCATAGACAGAGGTGGCGCTGGTAAACAGCAGCCGCTGTACGCCCGCGTTGGCGGCAAGCATCGCCACTCTTCCCAGAGTCACCGCATAATCATCTACCTTGCCCGGTGGCACGCACAGCACCAGGGTCTGCGCTACCAGTGTGGCCGGCCAGGCCTGCGGCAGGGGCTCGTTGATGTCCCACATCAGAGCGTCTATGCCCTCTCGGCGCAGGCGCCCGGCCTTGGCCTCTGAGGTGGTAGTACCGACCACCCGATAGCCCCGGGCTTGCAGTGTCTTCGCCAGCGGCTCACCCAGCCAGCCCAGCCCCATGATGGCAACGCTTGGCTCAACATGCGGCTCAGTAGACATCATTCAGCTCCGCCGGTTTGATAAAGGTTTTTTTCTGCCCCAGCATGTCCTGATAAATCACCGAAAATGCCAACACGTTCTGCACATAGCCCCGGGTTTCCCGATAGGGAATATTTTCTACCCACACATCCATGGGTCGGCTGCCACTGCCCTTCAGCCAGCGATTGATTCGGGAGGGGCCCGCATTATAGGCGGCAATGGCCGGGATCCGATTGTTGTCATAGCGCTCCAGCAGTTCCTTGAAGTAACTGGAGCCCAGTTGCACATTCACCTCGGGACGGTAGACATCGGACGGATGCTGGTAGTCGCCGATACCGTGCTTGCGTGCGGTTTCCCTGGCGGTAGCCGGCATCAGCTGCATCAGACCACCGGCACCGACCGGCGAGCGCGCCTGTTCATAGAAGGCGCTTTCCTGACGGGCGATGGCAAACAGCGTGGCTTCATCCACCCCCAGGCGGCGGGCCTGCCGTTGGAACAGTTCCCGATAGACCACCGGAAAACGCAAGTCCAGATGATCCCAGGCGCGCACCTGAATACTCGCCACTATGGATTTATCGTACCAGCCCCGGCTCAGGGCCAGGCTGCCCAGCGCCAGCCCATCGGCTTCATTGACCCGGCCCAGCAGGTGATACCACTCGACGCGTGCCGCGGTTTTATCGCCCAGCGCCAGCCACTCTTCTACCCGCAGCAGCGCCGGCCATTGCCGACGGGCCTGACTCAACGACGGTGCCGGCACCAGGGGTTTCTTTTGCAGTGAAAAGTCGTGTCGGCCCTGCTGCGCCGACAAAAAGCCGTAGTAGTCCCGGTTCTGCGCCGCCTGCTGCCAGGCCTTGTCGCCCTCCGCATGACGATTCTGGGCCTTCAGCGCCCTGCCCCGCCAGTATTGCCAGCGGCTGTCCTGTTGCTCTGTCGCCGGCAGCCGGTCAATCCAGCCGGGCAGATGTCGCCAGTCCTGCTCCCAGATGGCCAGCCGGGCCCGCAGCTCGAACAGATCCGAATCACCCACCACCGGCAGGCGGCTGTCGAGCCAGCTGCGATAATCCCGGGTACGGTTGAACATCAGGCGCCGGGCCAGTTGCCGCTCTATGTCCGCCACCTGCTCCGGATTCAGGCTGGATTGGCGCCGATATTTGGGATAAAGGCTCATCACCAGCTCGGGTTTGGTGTCCGCCAGCCGCGACAGCGCCTGGGCCAGCGCCGCCTTATGGCGAGCCGAAGCGGTAGCCAGCAGGCTGGAGCCGGCCAGCAAGTCAGGGTCCTTGTCGAGAGACAGCAAGAAATCTCCTGCCGGTCGAGCTGCAGCACTCAACTGACGGCCAAGGTAGCCGAGCAACCCATCCTGACGATGCTGGTATGCCAGCAGCATCCGCTGCCAGATCTGTTCATCGCCACGCCCGCCGACGCTGTTCCATGCGTCAAACAGGGGGTTACAGATATCGGGCCGGGAATAGCCATGCCGCCACAGTCGCTCGGCACCGGCGATGGCCGTGGCCCTGTCTCCCGTTGCCCATTTGGCCCTGTAGTGCGCGCACTGCAGTTCAACGCTGTTGGGCAAGGCCGGATAGAATGCGAGGAACTCCTGCCAGCGCTGCTCCCGCGCCAGCCGGAACAGATAGCGGCGCTCGAGCCGGTCTGCCAGATGGGAGTCGGGATAGCGGGTCATGAACCGGGTGAGCTGAGCCCTGGTTAGCTGCGGCAGTTTGTCGGCAAGGATCTGATAATCCAGGTACACAGTGAGCGGATAGTCGTCCAACCCTTTACGCAGCCGCTCATAGGCGGGCAGATCGTCTTTTTTCAGCGCCTGCTCGGCCTGTCGATACTGATCACGCAATGGCGAGGCCTGAACGCTCCCCCCCAGGCTCAACAGCAGCAGTCCCACTCCAAACCAGCCTCTCACGGCGCACTCCCTCAGATGACGATATAGAACGCTATCCTAAGGAATAGTGACAACACTGCCAATGGGGGGCGATAAATTCTCTTTTTGCATCGGCCAGGCCCTGTCTGGACAAGACAATACAGGTCGTAGCGGTACTGGCACCAACCAGCATAGAAGGAGTGAAGGGAACAACTTATCCGATCGAGTCTGGCCCGTTTCACTCTCCCCTGACAAGGTTTTTTTGGTGGTAGCGGCGACCCGATCACAGATTTTGGCCACGGCGAAAGATGGGCCTGGGAAAGTTGATCTACGTCACGAAATTAAACTACTGTCAGGGTAGTCTGAAGTTGTACACAAACAAAGAAACACCTCAGGGGGTCCATATGTCCATTACCATTACCAGCAACGTTATCGACATCTCTCCCGCTATTCGTGAACGGATTGAAAGTCGCTTCGAAAAGCTGAGCCGGCGCCAGGTTGCGCTGATCAGCCCCCATGTCATCATTCAGAAAGAAGGACAAAACTATCTGGTAGAAGCGACCGCAGGCGTTCCCAACGATACCCTTTTCGCTCAGGCTGAAGATGAAAACCTGTACGCCGCCATCAAGGAACTGGGGCAGAGACTGGAGCGCCAGCTGAACCGTTATGCCGACAAGCCGCTGGCCCAGCGCACCCAGGCCGCTCAGCCGGTGGCCGTGGACGAAGAAGAGTAATCACGCCGGCTCAGGAGCTGCCCGTCCCTCCTGAGCCGTCGACACCGACAGCAAACACCTTGCAGGCGGTAAATAGCAAAAACGACCATTTACCGCCTTTTATCGGCCAATCTTCCCTCTTTGCCAAAAATTCCCGGAAAAGACTTGCCCTCGCCACCGCTTTTCAGTATTTCTATCAGGGTATTTACCAACATTGAGAACCGCCGTGTCCGTTTCCCTGTTTTTCTTTCGCTTCTTTTTTGCACCCTGCTTGTTTACATCATAAACGAGGCGACATCTGGTCTGGCAAGAAATAAACGAAAGACGAACAGACAAGCCTCCCACCGGGAGGCTTTTTTATTAGCCGATACTTCTTTAGGTACAAGGGAAGCCAAATTCATGAATCTGGATGAGATCAGAAGCCACATCAGCCTCCTCGACAAGGAGCTGCTGACCCTGCTGGCCAAACGCAAAGGCCTGAGTCTGGAAGTGGCCCGTAGCAAGCTGGAAAACCCGAGACCGATCCGGGATCAGGTACGGGAGCAGACGCTGCTGGTGGAGCTGATCAACCAGGGCCGTCAGCTTGGGCTGGACGCCCATTACGTCACCCAGATCTATCACACCATCATCGAAGACTCGGTGCTGTCGCAGCAGGCGCTGCTGCAGGACCTGCTCAACCCCCAGGATGAAGTACCGGCCATCAGCGTGGCCTTTCTCGGCCTGCGGGGCTCCTACTCCAACATGGCTGCCCGCAAGTATCTGTCCCGCTTTCAGGCCTCCATGGTCGAGCATAACTGCGAAACCTTTCAGCAAATCTTCGATACCGTCGAATCCGGTCAGG
The DNA here is from genome assembly GCF_046521305.1 of Oceanisphaera submarina. Taxonomy (NCBI): domain Bacteria; kingdom Pseudomonadati; phylum Pseudomonadota; class Gammaproteobacteria; order Aeromonadales; family Aeromonadaceae; genus Oceanisphaera; species Oceanisphaera submarina. Next base: position 42,961 of record NZ_JBKGFN010000015.1, read on the forward strand.
CCCAGTACGGCATTCTGCCCATCGAAAACACCAGCTCGGGCGCCATCAACGACGTGTTCGATCTGATGCAGCACACCAGCCTGTCCATCGTCGGTGAGCTGACCCAGCCGATAGAGCACTGCCTGCTGGTGGCGGTGGACACCGACGTCAACAAGCTGAAAACCCTGTACACCCATCCCCAGGTGTATCAACAATGCTCCCAGTATCTGAAGACACTGCCGGGCGTCAAAGTCGAATTCTGTGCCGCCTCCTCCAACGCCATGGAACTGGTCGCCAACCTCAAGAGAACCGACATTGGTGCCATGGGCAGTGCAGACGGCGGTGAACTGCACGGCCTCAAGCCGCTGGTACGCGGCCTAGCCAACCAGAAGCAGAACATGACCCGTTTTATCGTGGTGGCGCGCAAGCCGGTGGAAGTGGCGGCACAAATTCCTGCCAAAACCAGCTTCATCATGTCGACCGGCCAGCAGAGCGGGGCCCTGGTAGAAACCCTGCTGGTACTGCGCAGCCATCACATCACCATGACCAAGCTCGAATCCCGCCCCATAATCGGCAACCCCTGGGAAGAAATGTTCTATGTGGATGTCGCGGCCAACGTCAACAGTGACGAGATGCAGGCGGCGCTGAAAGAGCTGAAGGACATAGTCCGCTTCATCAAGATACTGGGCTGTTATCCCAGTGCCGAGGTGGCACCGACCCGCATTCCCTCCCGGGCGCTGAGCCAGGGTAACGGCGGTGCCTTGACGCCGCCGACCCACGAGCCGGCCGACACAAACGCGGGCATGCCACTGCAGATCGGCCGTTTTTACATGAGTCGTCAGGAGCCGTTGCTGGCCGCCATGCTGGCGACCTGGCCCGAGCGATCCGCCTTGCAGGAAGCCGCCCGTCGTCTGAAAGAGCGCGGCGGCCAGGTGCTCGCGGTCCCCTGTTTCGGAGAGGGCGACAGTAGTCAGCAACAACAGCGCCTGCAGCAGCTGCGTGACATTGCCGCCCAGTTTGATCTGGCCGCCATGACCCTGGTCCACACCCCGGAACAACTAAGCCGGGCGGCGGAATCCCTCGACTTGCTGTTGCTGCAGCCCATCGAAGGCCGACGCGACGAATTGCTGACCGCCGCCGGTCGCAGCACCCGTCCGGTATTGCTGCCGCTGGGAGACAAGCTGGAGCAGACCCTGACCGAGGCCGAGCAGATCTTGACCGAGGGTAACCAGCAGTTGGGGCTGCTCGACACTCGGAGCCGCTCCCTGCCCGAATTGCTGCGTCTGCAGCAGCAGAGTCGCCTGCCCCTGCTCAGCCAGTTGCCGGGCCAGGACGGCCTGTTGCCCGAACTGGGTCAGGCCCTGAAAGGCGCCGGCATTCAGGGATTCTGTATCACCCTGAACGAAGAGGACGACATGGCACCGTTGCAGCAACTGGCCCAACGGCTGTATCAGGATTAAAGATCAAAAACGGCGCCGAATGTTCGGCGCCGTTTTTCATTTCAGGCTTCGGCGCTTTCTCTCACGCCCTACACCTCACGTTTGTTTCACACCTGCACCATCAATCCGCATGATGGCGGCTGTCGTTGGCCTGGGCCAGCAAAATGCGGCTTTCCTTGAGGAAGGTGTCGGCATAGTCGCCGAAAAACTCGCTGACGGTGGAGAACTGCTGTACGAAGGCATCGCGCTTACCCTGCTCCAGTTGCTCCAGCAGCTCGCCGAAGCGGCTGTGGTAGCGACGGATCATCTCCAGGTTACCGGGCGACGACAATATGATATCGGCATACAGCACCGGATCCTGAGCGAACAAACGGCCCACCATGGCCAGCTCCAGCCGGTAGATGGGCGAGCTCAGCCGTAACAGTTGCGCCAGATCCGCCTGTTCGGCACAGAGGTGAGCGCCATAGGCGAAGCTGGTAAAGTGACGCAGGGCCTGCACCAGGCTCATGGCCTTGTCGTGCTCTTCGGCACTCACCGCCTGCAGGCGTGCGCCCCAGATACGCATCTGGGCCAACAGCCATTCATACTGCTCGCCGCCACGGCCTTCGCTGTAGATGATCACCTGCTTGGCCAGGCTGGACACATCGGGCCCGAACATGGGGTGTAGCCCCAGCACAGGACCGGCGTGCGCCTGCAACATCGCCGCCAGCGGCTCGGTCTTGATGCTGGTCAGATCGACCAGCAGACAGTCGTCGGCCAGACCGGGCAGTTGCTCGATCACCGCCACCGTCTGATCGATGGGCACCGCCACCACCACCAGGCCTGCGCCGGCCAATAGCTGGTCGGCCCTGCTCCAGTCGTCCTTTTCCAGGATCTCGACCGGGTAACCGGACAGGGTCAGCAAATGCGCAAACAGGCCACCCAGCTGACCGGCACCGCCGATCACCACCGCTTTGCCCAGTTGCGGGTTCATGCACTTGAAGCCGGTATCTTTTTCGCTGGCATAAGACTCGCGCATCGCCCGGCGCAACACATCTTCAATCAAGTCTGGCGGCACGCCTCGCGCCTCGGCTTCGGCCCGGCGCCGGGCCAGCATGGCCGCTTCACGGTCCGGGGCATAAATCGGCACCCCCTGGCGGCTCTTGACTTCACCTACTCCCGCCACCAGTTTCAGGCGGCGGGCAAACAGCTCAACCAGCTGCTGGTCAACTTCGTCTATCTGATCCCGCAGGACAGCTAATTCATCTACCATTGGTCCCATCCCAATTACAAAAGCACCGGCCCTTCCCGGACGCGGTGCTCTATTATGCCTGTGAACCGCCGGCAGGGACAGTCGCCCCGCAGCGGCAGGCGGCTCTATTCAATCACTCAGGTAATAACAAAGGCGCGGCACTCAGCCGAGTCGGGCTTTCAAGGGCGCGGCCAGCTGCTGATGACAACGTTCCAGCAGCTCGGCGGTGGTGTCCCAGTCAATACAGGCATCGGTTATCGACACCCCGTAACGCATCTCGCTGCGCGGTTGCTCACTGGACTGGTTACCCTCATGCAGGTGTGACTCCAGCATGATGCCAAGAATGGACTTGTTGCCTTCCTGAATTTGATGCACCACGTTCTCGGTGACCAGCGGTTGCAGGCTGTAATCCTTGTTGGAGTTGCCATGGCTGCAGTCTACCACCAGACTGGGAGACAGGCCGGCCGTCACCATCGCCTTTTCGGCCAGAGAAACATTGACCGAGTCGTAGTTGGGGTGCTTGCCGCCGCGCAATATCACATGACCGTCCGGATTGCCTTGGGTCACCAGCAAGGCCACCTGCCCTTCCTGATTGATACCCATGAAGGCATGAGACTCCGCCGCCGCCTTCAATGCATTGATGGCAGTGCCCAGGTTGCCGTCGGTACCGTTCTTGAAGCCTACCGGCATCGACAGGCCCGAGGCCATCTCCCTGTGGGTCTGGGACTCGGTGGTGCGGGCACCGATGGCCGACCAGGAGAACAGCTCGGCCAGATACTGGGGGCTGATGGGATCCAGCGCTTCGGTGGCCAGCGGCAGTTCCAGCTCGGCCAGCCAGCACAGCAGCTCGCGCGCCTTGTGCAGGCCCTGTTCGATGTCGAAGCTGCCATCCAGGTGAGGATCGTTGATAAAGCCTTTCCAACCGACGGTGGTGCGCGGCTTCTCGAAATAGACGCGCATCACGATATAAAGGCTGTCACTGTAGTCATCATGCAGTTTTTTGAGGCGGGTTGCGTACTCTTTGGCTGCGTCGATATCGTGAATGGAGCAGGGACCACAGATCACCAGCAGACGGTGATCCTTGCGCTGAATAATATCGGACATAGTCTGACGGGCCTGACCGACGAAAGACAGTGCCTGGCTGGAAATCGGCAACTTGGCCTTCAGCTCCGCCGGGGTGATCATCACCTTTTCGGATCGGATATGGATATTATTCAGTGTGTCTTTCTGCATGATGACATCCTCACTTGTAAACAAAACATTACAACCAAATAAAAAGAAATAAGATATCTGATTTGACATACTGTTATTTCTTTCTTACGCAACCGCTTTCACCATATCAAGGCCGGGCCGCCTTGCAAAGCCTGATAGCGCGCAAAAAACGGTTATTTTGTGCTATAGGGGTCAAGTGCGTATAAAAGAGCCAGAAAGCCCCCTGCCGCAAAGAAAGCATATACTCCGGAAGACGAGGAGACGTCATGGTTCAGCATCAATATCAGCAACTGGTAGTCGGCTTTCGCCGGGTCAACGCCAGCCGCACCGCACGACTTCGCCTGACACAGCGCCGTTGATTTCAGCTGTTATTCCTCTTCGGATCTGCCATGATGCCGCCCCTTTTACTGGAGCCTGATGATGCAACGACTTCTCCGTTTTTTCTTTCAGGGCCTGTTGATCCTGCTGCCCTTTGTACTGACGGTCTATCTGGTCTATCTGATCTTCAATGTACTTAACGAAACCCTGTTTTCGGCGCTGGGCTCGTTGCTGCAATTGGTGGTACCGGCACTGGAAGCAGGCTGGATTGCCGATTTGGCCGGTGGATTACTGACGCTGGTGCTGATCATCCTGACCGGCATGTTCGCCTCTTTCTATCTCGGCCGTTTTTTCCTGTCGCTGTTCGACAGTGTGCTGACCCGGATCCCCCTGGTCAAGCTGCTCTATAACTCGCTGCGGGACTTATTCAATGCGCTGATTGGGGATAATAAAAGGTTCAACAAACCGGTGGCGGTCAGCCTGATGGGTGGAGAACTGCAACTGCTGGGTTTTATCACCCGGGAAGATATGGAAGAGTTCGGCCTGCCGGGCAAGGTCGCCGTCTACCTGCCCCAGTCCTATAATTTTGCCGGCAATCTCATCGTCGTGGACAAGGACAAGATCCAGATCCTGGATGTGGCAGCCAGCAAGATGACCACCTTCATCGTCAGCGGCGGCATTACCGGAAAACCCTGAAAACACAGCTGTAACTGTCTTTTAGCCACAAGTCTTTGAGAATGGCCGCCATGCGAAGCAGCAGTGCGCTTTGGCCGACGAAAGTGCACGATACGGCAAGCGACAAGAACTTGTGACCAAAAGACAGGCTTAACGCTTTTCTTTATCCGTCTATCTCGTCCATGAAGGCTTCCAGCTCTTCATCCGAGGCGGGCTCGAATTCCTTGCCTATCTTGGCATCCTGATATTGCAGATAGAGATCCTTGGTCAGAGCATAAGGATCGAGCGCGTTGTCGATAATGGGCTCACGCTCTATCAGCTCGCTGCGCTGGTAGAGGCCGTCGAGTGCCCACTTGCCGGTGCGCAGGGCGAAACTCATCACGTCGTAGGGGAAATAGAGGCTGTCGACCATGTCGCCGGAAAGCTGCCGCAGCGTGGTTGGTCCCAGCACAGGGAGCATCAGAAAGGGTCCATCACCAATACCCATCTGCCCCATCACCTGGCTGAAATCCTTGGATCGACGCGACAGGGTCATTTTTTCCGCCACGTCGAAGTAACCCAGCACGCCGACGGTGCTGTTCACCCCGAAACGGACCAGGTTGGTACCGGCGCCGGGAAAATCGCCGGTCACCAGATGGTTGACGAAGCTGGCCGGCTCTTCCAGGTTGAGCACCACATTCTGTAGCCCGTCTCTGACCGGCTTGGCCACATAATCCGCATAGGCATGGGCCGCAGGACGCACCACATAGGGATCCAGCACATCGTAGTTGATGACCCAGGAGGCACGGTTGACCGGCTCGAAGGGATCTCGGGCATCATTGGCCGTCGCCCGGCCATAATCGGCCGGTATCGCCGGAGAAAAAGGATCATTGGTGCGTGGTACCTCCACGCCCTCATGGGCGGCACAACCCGTCAGGGTCATTCCCGCCGCAATAGTCAACATTCGCCACATAATCTAAGCCTTATCGCTTTTGTTATTATTTATTATTGCTCATGACGGCAGACCGGTCGGTCTTATCGCCTTACAAGGGCGTATCGATGAAGATGGACAGCTGACTGTCTTCACCGGTACTCAAGACGCCGCTGCGACCTTCCCAGGCATCGGTAGCGTCGGCCACGTTGCCGCTGGGCGCTATCCGCGCCTTGATCACCACCGTATCCCGCCCGCTCAGGTTGTTGCTGGCCACCATGGCGTCCGCATTGGACAGGGTTATGGTCAGCGGAAACGAGGGCCGCTCTATACGCCGGGCCACCAGCGGCATTTCGCCGCCATTGGCGTCGACCGCATAAACAAAGAGCACGGCACCCGGATGATAAGGCACTGCGCTTGCGGCATTCACCTCTACCTCGAAGCGCGGGCCGGTCACGGGGGCCTTGTCGCTTTCTGCCAGCCGTTGCTCGGCAAAGGCCACCGAACGTTCGATCATGGCATAACGAGGGCTGTCCGGCGACATACGCTGCAGAATCTGCTGCCAGCGGGCGATGGCCGCGGTCAGGTTGTCCTGCTGCAGCGCCATGAAGGCAAACACCGACCAGGCTTCCAGGTTGTCCGGATCCTTTGTCAGCACCTGCTGGATCATGCTTTCGGCGCGCAGCGCCTCGCCGGTCATGGCCAAGGCCTCGGCGTAAGGCACTATCACCATATCAGGGTTATCGGTCAGCTTGAGCGCCTTTTCCAGCGCATCACGGGCGGTTTCACCATCGCCCATTTCCAGCGTCAGGCGGCCCAGCAGCAACCAGCCACGAAAATCGTCACCGTCCTGATGCAACTTGGTACGCAACGACTGGATCAGATCCATCATGTCCTGCTCGGTCACTTCGCCACCGGGTTCAATCAGTACCTTGCGCGACAACTCACTCAGCCGGGCGGCATTATCCTGCCATTGTACAACCTTGGGATAGGCGCCCAACTGCCAGTAGCCCGCATAGGCCACGGCCGCGACGATCAATACCGCCGGCAGCCATAACCAGATACCGCGGCGATACTGCTGCGGCGTTTCGGTGACCACGTCGTCCAGCAGGCTTTTCTGCAGCTCCTGAGCCGCCGACTCACCCTCCTCCAGCAGGCCCTGCTCCCGGTCCAGCTCCAGCTCCTGCAATCGTTGCCGATACAACTGGGTGTTGAGTTGGTTACGGCTATGGCTGGACTCGGCCCGGCCTCGGGTCAGGGGCAGTATTATCACCAATGCCAGCAGCAGCGTCAGCAGGCCACTGAGGATCCAGAATAAGGTCATATCAGCTCTCTTTGTCTTTGTTCAGCAGTTCGGCCAGACGCCGTTGTTCTTGCTCGCTCAAGGCGCTGTCTGCGCTGTTTCGCGGTTTTTTTCGGGTTCTGACCAGCACTATGACCACTCCCAGCAGCATCACCAGCACGGGGCCGAGCCACAGGATCAGGGTAGAGGCCATCACCGGCGGCTTGTAGAGAATAAAATTGCCGTAGCGGGCCACCATGTAATCGATGATTTCTTTCTTGCTGCTGCCCTCGCGCAACATGGTGTAGGTTTTTTCGCGCAGATCCTTGGCCAGCTCGGCGTTGGAATCGGCAATGTCCTGGTTCTGACATTTAGGGCAACGCAACTCCCGGGTCAGCTCGCGGAAGGTCTCTTCCTGACTGGGAGAGTCGAATTCATAGACATCGATGGCAGCCAGGGCCGGCGGCAGCCAAAGCCCCGTCAGCAGTATCAGCACAGTGCATAAACGCATCGCTTTACTCCATCCGTTCAAAAATCGGTTTCAAGGTCTGCTGCCACACCTGTTCGTTCACATCGCCCACATGGCGGTAACGGATCACCCCCTGACTGTCGATGAGAAAGGTCTCGGGGGCGCCGTACACGCCCAGATCCAGCCCCAGCATGCCGCGTGGATCATACAAGTCGATGGCATAGGGGTTGCCCAGGTTCTTCAACCAGCGCAGGGCCTTTTCCCGCTCGTCCTTGTAGTTCATGCCCACGATGTAAATGCCCTCTTTCGCCTTCAGCTCGTTGAGGTATTCATGTTCGGCATAACAGGTCGGACACCAGGTGGCCCAGACGTTGAGCAGCATGGGTCGGCCGGTAAAGATGTCGCGGGTGAACTGCTGCTCCGGGTTCTGTAACGACGTCAGGCTGAATTCCGGCACCGGCTGGTCCAGCAGCGCCGACTCCAGCTTGCGTGGGTCGGAAAACAGCCCCTTGTACAGGAAGGCACAGGCTCCCAGAAAAATCAGCAGCGGGATGGACAGGATCAGGACTCGACGATTCATGCGGCCTCCAGCGTCTTTTTGCTACCGAAGCGATAGCGTTTGTCGACCATGGAAATGACACCGGCGATGGCCATCAGCACGGCGCCGAACCAGACCCAGCGAATAAAGGGTTTGTAATAGAGTCGTACCGCCCAGGCGCCGTCATCCAGCTCTTCGCCCAGTGCCGCATACAGATCGCGGGTAAAACCGGCGTCGATGGCCGCTTCGGTCATCGGCATACGCTGCACCAGATAAAGCCGTTTTTCCGCCTTGAGCTTGGTCAGCTCCCGGCCGTTCTTGCTGACGCCAATCACGCCCTTGAAGCCTTCGTAGTTGGCACCATCGGCCTGACGGGTTCCTTCGAAGGTAAAGGTATAACCGGAGAAGGTCACGCTGTCGCCGGCAGACATCCGCACATCCCGCTCTATGCTGTAGAGCTGGGTGCAGCTGATGCCGATGATGGTCACCGCCAGGCCGATGTGGCCGAGGAACATGGCCCAGTGACTGTTACCCAACTTGCGTACACCGGTTGCGAATGCATGACGATGGGTGGCTCGCACCCAGGTTTCCTGCAGGCTGGTGATCACGATAAAAGCCCCCAGGCCCAGACCCACAGCGGCCCAGACTTCGAACGTCTCGGCAAAATACCAGGGCAGGAAGGCCCCGATAGCCACGCTGGCCACCGCCGCAAACAGCAGCTTGCCATTGATCTCCTTCATGCTCTGGCGACGCCAGCGGAACAGGGGGCCGGCGCCCAATAACAACGCAAAGGGGATGATCAGCCAGGCATAGAGGCTGTTGAAGAAGGGCGCGCCAATAGAAATACTGCCCAGACCCAGCTCCTTGTGCACCAGCGGCAGCAAGGTACCAATCAGCACCACCACCAGCCCGGCCATCAGCACTATGTTGTTACCGAGCAGCATGCTCTCGCGGCTGGCCAGCTCATGCTTGCCATGGCTTTTGACCTCGGCACCCTTGATGGCGTAAAGCAGCAGCGAGCAGCCGATGACCAGCATCAGGAATACCAGAATAAAGAGGCCTCGGGTCGGATCCGAGGCGAAGGCATGCACCGAGACCAGCACCCCGGAACGTACCAGGAAGGTACCGAGCAGGCTCAACGAGAAGGCCATGATCGCCAGCAACACAGTCCAGGCCTTGAAGGTGGCCCGCTTTTCGGTCACCGCCAGCGAGTGGATCAGCGCCGTACCGGCCAGCCAGGGCATGAAAGAGGCATTTTCCACCGGATCCCAGAACCACCAGCCGCCCCAACCCAGCTCGTAATAGGCCCACCAGGAGCCCAGTGCTATGCCCAGCGTCAGAAAAATCCAGGCAGCCATGGTCCAGGGACGGGACCAGCGGGCCCAGGCCGCATCCAGCTTGCCGGTCATCAGGGAGGCGATAGCGAAGGCAAAGGCGACCGAGAACCCCACATAGCCCATATAGAGCATGGGTGGGTGGAATATCAACCCCGGATCCTGCAGCAGCGGGTTCAGATCCCGGCCATCGACCGGAAAGAACGGCAGGGTGCGCTCGAAGGGATTGGAAGTCACGATAACGAACAGCAAAAAGCCGACGCTAATCATGCCCATCACGCTCAGCACCCGGGCCACCGCATCCAGCGGCAGCGCCCGGCTGAAGCGTGCCACGGCGGCAGTCCAGCCGGCCAGTGTCAGTACCCACAGCAACAAAGAACCTTCGTGGGCGCCCCACACCGCCGAAATACGGTATTCCAGTGGCAACAGGCTGTTGGAGTTGGAGGCCACATAGAGCACGGTAAAGTCGTGATCGATAAAGGCCCAGGTCAGGCAGCCGAACGACAGCAACAGGAAGCCAAACATGGCGTAAGCCAGCGGGCGAGCCAGCAGCATCATGCCGACGTTGCCGCGAGTGGCCCCGAGCAGCGGATAAATACTCAGTATCAGACTCGCCGCCAGGGCGAGGATCAGGCTGAACTGACCTATTTCAGGGATCATGACCGGCTTCCTTTCAACTGCTCTTGAGAATATTCGGGTTTGACGTGCTCTATTCCCTTGAGCGCTTCGGCCACTTCCGGCGGCATGTATTCTTCATCGTGTTTGGCCAATACTTCGAATGCGGTAATGGTACGGGCATCATCAAGGTGACCCTGGGCCACTATACCCTGCCCTTCCCGGAACAGATCCGGCAGTATGCCATCGAAAATGACGGTAATGACTTCACCGCCCGCATCCACCAGATCGAAGCTGACCTTGAGGCTTTGTTGGTCACGGCTGACCGAGCCCGGCACCACCATGCCACCGATGCGCAGGCGCTGGCCCACTTCCGGCTTGATGTGATCCTCACCCTTGCCCTGCACCAGTTCGGTGGGGGTGTAAAACAAGTCGATATTCTGCTGCAGAGCATAAAGCACCAACCCGGTCATGACCGATAATCCGATCACCACCGCCAGCAACAGAGTCATGCGCTTTTTACGTCTGGGGTTCATAAGGTATTCTCCAACTTCTGGGCGGCTTTACGACGAGCCGCCCGGGCCTGTTTCTGTTTCACTGCACGCAGCAGGCTTTTTCTGGTGTTCAGGGTCGATATCACCAGCGCCAGCAGCGCAAAAATGGTCAGACCAAAAGACAGCCAGACATAAAAGCCGTAGCCACCCATGGCCCAGAATGCGGACCAGCTATCAAATTTCATCCTGTTCCTCCGCCAGCTTCATCACCCAGGGGCGATGGGATTCACGCCGGATCAATTCATTGCGCAACCGCATCAGGGTCAGCGCCCCCAGAAAACAAGTGAAAGCCAGTATCATGATCAACAGCGGCCAGAGCATGTCGTTGGAGATGGAAGGCCGGTCAAACTTGGTGATACTGGCCCCCTGATGCAGGGTGTTCCACCATTCCACCGAGTAGTGGATGATGGGCAGATTGATCACTCCCACCAACGCCAGAATACCGGCGGCCCGGCCGGCCAGTACCTTGTCGGAAATGGCGTTATAGAGCGCGATGACGCCAAGATAAAGGAACAGCAGTATCAGCTCCGAGGTCAGGCGGGCATCCCATACCCACCAGGCACCCCACATGGGTTTGCCCCAGGCGGCGCCGGTAAGGAGCGCGATGGCGGTAAAGACGGCACCCACAGGGGCGATGGCCGCTACCGCCATGTCGGCAGTCTTGATCTGCCACACCAGGCCGATGAAGGCGGCCACCGCCATCGAGGAATAGGCGCCCATGGAGAGAATGGCGGCGGGCACATGAATGTAGATGATGCGAAAGGCATCACCCTGCTGATAATCCGCCGGCGCAAAGGCCAGTCCCCAGGCCAGGCCTATGATAAAGGACACCATACTGAACACGGCAAACCAGGGTAACCAGAGGCCGGCCAGCCGATAGGCTTGCTCTGACTTGGCGTAGGGATGTAACCATTTCCACATGTTGCTCACAGACCTTTTTTGTATTGAATATTGTTTACAGAGACTTGGTTAACTGGAGTCTAAGATATCCCAAATCTGTCGTTCAAAACACCTTGACCCTGGTTAGTTGACACTCACTCGCAGCGCCGAGGCGATGGCAAAAGGTGCCAGGGTAGTACTGCCCACCAACATGGCCGCCAGAATTGCCAGCTGACCATCGTAGGGGGCGCCAAAAGCTGCGGCCTCGATGGCCGAAGTAGCAAAAATCAGTACCGGAATATACAGCGGCAGCGTCAGCAGACTCAACAGCACACCCCCCTTGCCGATACCGACGGTAAGCGCCACCCCGATGGCGCCAAGCAGACTCAAAATCGGCGTGCCCAGCAACAGGGTCCAGAACACGGCCTGAAAACCCACCATGTCCAGACTCAGCAGCACCGCCACCAGGGGGGACAGCAGCAGCAGCGGCAAACCGGTCAGCAACCAGTGCGCCAGCACCTTGGCCAGCACCAGTACCCCCAAAGGACAGGGCATCAGCATTAATTGTTCCAGGGTACCGTCAATAAAATCGTCTCTGAACAATCGCTCCAGCGCCAGCAACGACGACAACAACGCCGCCACCCAGACGATGCCGGGGGCGATACGCGCCAGCAGCGTCGGCTCGGGACCTATGCCTAACGGAAACAGGGTGATGACAATAACGAAAAACCATAGAGGGTTGAGGATGTCGGCTCGCCGACGCAGGGCCGACACCAGCTCGCGACGCAGCACTCCGGTAAACATGGTTCTCATGCCGGCTCCTCGTGATAAGGGGTCAGCTGCAGGGAACGAGCCCGGCTGGCACTGAGGGACAAGTCCTGATGGGTGGTGATCAGCACCATGCCGCCGGCGTCGGTATGATCCAGCAGCAGCCGTTCCAGCACCCTGACACCGTGCTTGTCGATGGCGGTGAAGGGTTCGTCGAGAATCCATAACCGGGGCCCGCCCAACCACAGCCGGGCCAGCGCCACCCGCCGTTTCTGGCCGGCAGACAGCTGACCGGCTGGCTGATCCTCGAGTCCCGCCAGGCCCACCATGGCCAGCACTTCCCACAGATTGGCGGTACTGTCGGCATGGTGCATGCGGCGGAAGAAGGCCAGGTTCTCGAAAGCGGTCAGCTCGTGCTTGATACCGGCCTGATGGCCGAGATAGAGCAGGTCCCGATGATAGTCGTCCCTGTGCCCTTCTATGTTCTCGCCCTGCCAGCGCACCTCGCCACCGTAGGGACGAGACAGGCCTGCCAGCAAGCGCAACAGACTGGTTTTACCGACGCCGTTGGGGCCGGCCACCTGCACCAGTTCACCGGGCGCCACCGTCAGAGACAAGTCACCGAATAAGGTGCGCTCTTCACGGACACAGGTCAGGGCTCTGGCTTCAAGCATAATCGTTGATAATTCAGACCATTAAAATGGGCGCCAGTCTAGCACATGGCACCCATTTATACAGAAAGAAACATAGTCGGGGACGCGTGAGGGGTAACCGAACGAAAAACCACAGTCTGTATTGGAGACGGTATTTACTCTTCCCCCTCACAGCTGCCCATTCGCGAGGGAAACTATTGCCGATGCAGGGAAATCAGCAGCTCGGCTTCGGCCCTCGGCATCTCGCACTCGGCCATGATCTCGTCGATATCGGCGCCCAGTTGCACCATGCGAGTCGCCCGACTGTAGAGTTTGCCCTGAGGATCTTTCAGCGCCAGCTCCTGCTGCTGCTCGCTTAGCTGCCCCTGTTGACGGTGCAAATCGCTCACCTTGTTGCCAAGCCCGATATTGGCCGCCTGCAGCTCTTCTATCTGTTTGCGGTAACTGTCCCGGGTCCGGGTCAGCTCACGCATCAGACGGCTCATGGCCTCCAGCTTGCGCTGGCTCTGACGCCACATCGACCAGGACACCAATAAAGCCGTCATGGCCAGCATCAACGCCACTATCGCCAGAATAAACGCCGGCTGCAGCCACATTACAACTGGCCCAACTCGTCCCATTCATCGTCGGACAACAGCTTGTCCAGATCCACCAGGATCAGCAGCTCCTGTTCGCGATTGCACACGCCCTGAATAAATTTGGCGCTTTCGCTGGTGCCGACATTGGGGGCGCTTTCGATCTCGGACGACTTGAGATATACCACCTCGGCCACACTGTCGACCAGGATGCCGATGACCTGTTTTTCCGCCTCGATGATCACAATACGGCTGTTGTCGGTAAGCTCTGCCGGCTGCAGGCCGAATCGCAGCCGGGTGTCGAGCACCGTCACCACGTTGCCACGGAGATTGACGATGCCCAATACATAGTCCGGCGCACCCGGTACCGGGGCTATATCACTGTAGCGCAGTACTTCCTGCACCTGCATGACATTGATGCCGTAGGTCTCGTTATCAAGACGGAAAGTAACCCACTGCAATATCTCTTCGGCAAGATTTTCCGCTATGTTGCGATGACTGTTCATAGATTTTCCCTTATGCCTGCTCAGACTTGTTGTCCGTCGATATTCTTACCCTGCTCCAGCAGCCCGATCAAGGCGTCCACATGCAGCAGGGCACACATTTTGTCTTTTACCATGCCCGCCAGCCAGGGCCGGGAGCCCGGCATGGCGCGCCATTTCACCTGCTCCCGGGTCAGCATCGCGGTACCTTTCAGCAGATGGCAGCCCAGCCCCCAGTTGCTTTCACCCAGCGTCACCAGATACTGATATTCTTCTTCGGCCTGATGGCCAGGCATGGCCCAGCGCGCGGTGTCCACCACATAGAGTTGACGCTCACGCTCGGTCAACACACCGGCGAACCAGTCGGGCTTGCCGAACAGGCTGGTCAGCCTGGACATCTGATAGATGCCCCCCAGGTGAGTCAGCGGTACCGCAAAGGTCATGCCTGCCACCTCGAAGAACAGGGCCTGGAAGCTGTTTTCGGTGTCCATATTGTGCCATTCGGCAACGGCCGGTGCTTCGATGGCTACCGGCGTTTCTGTCGCTATCGGCATCGTCGGTGTCGGCGGCGCCGGTTCGCTCATTGCCGGCTCCTCGATGGGCTGAACAGCCGCCGGAGGCACAAGTACGGGCTTTTGCTCCCGTGACGGCTCCGGTTCGGGCGCCAATACCTCGACCGGCAACGGCAGACTTTCTTCTTCTTTCAGCTCGGCCACCCGGGCCAGCAGGGCCTCCAGCCCCAGGCGTCGTTCCTCCTCGGCCGGATCGGCAAAGGTCGTGGCCGGGCCGGATGCGGCAACCGGTACCGATTGCACTGATAATGGCGCCGGAGAACTTTCTTCCAGCAGGGCACCAAAATAATCGTCGAGGGCGTCGGATTGTCGTTGATTCATAATGCCGGCTCCACGCCATCTAGCTGCCACAGGTAGCGCAGCAGGGTCTGGTAGGCATAAACCCCTCGGCTGCCTTTGGCGAAACAGGACGGTGGTTCATGGCGCAGGCTGGCATCGCGAAACTTGGTATCCACCGGGATCACCGAGGGCCAGAGCCGCTCACCATACTGTTGTTTCAGGCTGTCCAGGCTCTGCACCGAGGCTCGGGTGCGCTGATCGTACATGGTTGGCACCACCGTATAGTTGAAACCGTCTTTTCTGGCCCTGTGCATCAGGGCAAAGGTACTGACCATGCGCTCCAGTCCCTTGATGGCCAGAAACTCGGTCTGCACCGGCACCAGTATGCGATCACAGGCGGCCAGCGCATTGACCATCATCACCCCCAGCACAGGCGGGCAGTCGATGATGACCACATCAAAGTCATGCTGCAGTTCTGTCAGCAGGCGCTTCAGTACCAGTCCCATGCCTTCACGGCTGCTGGAGGTACGATCCAGCGTCGCCAGGGAGATCGACGCCGGTAACAGCGTCAGGCCCTCGAAACGGGTTTTCAGCGCCACCTGCTCGAACAGGGTGCGGGTCGGCCGCTGGGCCTGAAAGAGATCGAACAAGGTGTGCGGCAAGACATCCATATCGTAATCGAGATAGGAAGTCAGGGAGCCGTGCGGATCGGTGTCGATCAGCAACACCCGTTTGTTGCGTTGCGCCAGCAAACCGGCGAGCGCCACGACGGTCGTGGTTTTACCGACGCCCCCTTTCTGATTTGCTACTGTCCAGACAATCACTGCTTCGCCCCGTCTTGTGTCGATGTTGTACCGATACGTATGCCACCACCGGGCAGCTCATACACCCGCAGTGCCGGACTCTGCTCCCTGTTCAACGGCCGTGACGGCAAGGCAGTTCGGGGTTGCCACCGGTGTGCCGAGATGGCAATTTCGACCCGTCTATTCCGGGCTCGCCCCCGCTCGCCCAGCTGTTGCTCCCGTGGATGAAATTCGCCGAAGGCCTCCAGCGCCACGCGCGGCGCGGCAATCCCTTCATGAAGCAGCCACTCCAGTACCGCCCGTGCCCGCTCGGCAGAAAGCTGCCAGTTGGAGGCATAGAGTTCGTTGCTGATCGGCAGATTGTCTGCGTAGCCGCGAATCCGAACAAAATGATTCACCGGCGCCAGCACCGGTACCAGGGTGTGCAGCACCGGCTGGGCATTGCCCCCCAGCAAGGCGCTGCCACTGGCGAACAGCAGCTTGCCATCAAAGCTCAGGGTCAGCCAGTCGCCATCGTTTTCAAGCCCCACCAACCGACGTTCCAGCAAGGGGGCCAACCGTAGCTCCAGTTCGGCTTGCAGACGGGCCAGGCTGACCTCCTCCGGTGGCGCCGGCGCGCCGGTTCCGGCGGCGGCAGACTCGGAAGCCACCGCCAGCCGGCTGATCGCCGCCCGAGCGGGCAACGCATCGCCACCAAGCCGCACCAACGCCTGTTCCATGCCATCCAGCATGGGTTGCTGCAGCTCGGTTTTACTGGCATGAATGGCGTACAGCACCACAAACAGCGCAAACACCAGCGTCATGTAGTCTGCATAGGACACCAGCCAACGCTCCAGGCCGGCACTGTGCGGTCCGGATGCCAGCGAGCGGCGCTTCATTGACGCTGCCCCTGATACTGGGCCAACTGCCGGCTGATCGATAGGCTGCTGTCGCCACGGGCGATGGCCAGCAGGCCGATGGCGGTCAGCTCCCGATAGCGCAGTTCAAGCCGGTACATGGCCCTCAGCCGATTGGCCAGTGGCAACAACAGCAGGTTGGCCAACCCCACCCCGTACAGGGTGGCAACGAAGGCCACGGCGATGCCCGTCCCCAGCTGGCTGGGTTCATCCAGATTTGACATCGCCTGGATCAGCCCCAGCACGGCGCCGATAATACCTATGGTCGGGCTGTAGCCGCCCATGGCCTCGAATACCCGGGCTTCCAGCTCTTTCTGCTCCTCGATACGATCCAGTTCGTTGTCCAGCAACTGCTCCAGGGCCGCCGGCTCTGTGCCATCCACCAACCATTGCAATCCCTGGCGGGTGAAGCGGTCCAGCGCATGATGTTCGATCTTGGACTCGAGGGCCAGAAATCCGCCCTGCCGCGCTTCATGCGACCAGTGCAGCAGCCTGGAGGCCTGCTCCTGAAAGGGCCAGGGCGGCCGGCCGAACAACGTCGTCAACGCCTTGAGCGCCGCCTTGCACTGTAACCAGGGTGTTTGCAGCATGACTGCCCCCAGGGTACCACCACAGACAATCAGCAAGGCGGGGCCGTCCAGTAACCCAGCCAGGCTGCCGCCGTGCCACCATTGGGCCAGGGTGAGACAAAGCAGCGCCAGCACCAGCCCGGTCAGCGCCATATCAACCGCCCATCTCGTTGATGATGGCCTCGCCTATCAGCGGCAAGGACAGGGATTCGGTAGCAATACCGGCCTTGGCTACCGCCTGAGGCATGCCGTAGACCACGCAGCTTTCTTCATCCTGGGCCCAGATGCTGGCCCCCTGATCTTTCAGCAGCCGGGCGCCTTCCCGTCCGTCCGCGCCCATGCCGGTCAGCACCACCGCCAGCACCTTACCGCCGTAGATTTTGGCGGCCGAGGCGAAAGTAATGTCGACACAGGGTTTGTAATTAACCTTGTCATTGCCTTCCAGGATCCGTAGCCGGGCGGCGCCGGGACGGCCTTCAAACAGCATCTGTTTGCCGCCGGGTGCCAGATAGGCATGGCCAGGACGCAGTTGATCGCCGTCTTGCGCTTCCTTGACCCCTATCTGGCACAGGCCGTCGAGCCGGGCGGCAAAGGCGGTGGTGAAGGTACCGGGCATATGCTGGATCAGCACTATGGGATGGGGGAAGTTCGCCGGCAGCTTGGTCAACACATTCTGCAGCGCGACCGGGCCCCCGGTCGAGGTGCCGATGGCCAGCAGTTGATAATGCTTGCCGCTGCGTCGGGGCAGACTGCGGCGATCGACAACCGGCTCGGGCGCAACCGAGGTTACCGGTGTGGAGGCCAGGCGGCCGACAACGCCGGAGCCGGAGCCGACCGGCGTCGACCGGCCGCGCAAGGGGCTGGGCGCCGTCGCCCGAGGCGTCATGAAGGCCCGGCGGCGGGCGATGGTCTTGACCCTTTGCTGCAGCAACAGAATGGCTTCCTCTTTACTGCGGGCTATGTCTTCGAATCGCTTGGGTAAAAAGTCCATGGCGCCGGCGTCCAGCGCATCCAGCGTAGCCCGGGCGCCGTCGTGAGTCAGCGAAGAAAACATCAGCACCGGTGTCGGGGTCGCCTTCATGATGGCTCGCACCGCAGAAATGCCATCCATGACCGGCATTTCTATGTCCATGGTGATCACATCAGGACGCAGCAAGCGGGCTTTTTCCACCGCCTCCTGACCATTGGTGGCGGTGTCCACCACGGTCAACAAGGGATCCTGCTCCAGGATCTCGCTGACGCGACGACGAAAAAAACTAGAATCATCAACCACTAACACCCGAATAGCCATTATTATCCTCGCACTCGCTTTTTGTTATCAGGCATAACGCCGGGCATAGGCCCTGATCAGACCAGCCAGATCCAGGATCAGCGCGATGCCGCCATCGCTGGTAATGGTGGCCCCGGCCATGCCGGGGGTACCGTGCAGCAGCTGATCGAGCGGCTTGATCACCACCTCTTCCTGACCGATAAGACCATCGACCACAAAACCGACCTGCTGATTTCCCACCACCACTATCACCACATGCCCCTTTTCCTTGCGGGCTAGACGTTCGCCTTTCAGCAGCCAGTCCTGCAGATAGAACAGCGGAATGGCGCTGTTACGCACCACTATGGTGAGCTGGCCATCGACGGTACTGGTGCGGGTCAGATCGAGATGGAAAATCTCGTTGACGTTGGTCAGCGGCAACGCAAAGGTCTGCTTGCCCACCAGCACCATCAGGGTTGGCAATATTGCCAGGGTCAGGGGCACCTTGACCTGCAGCCGGGTGCCCTTGCCTTTTTCCGAGTCGATATGAATGGAGCCATTCACCGAGGTAATACCGGTCTTGACCACATCCATACCCACGCCTCGGCCGGAGACATCGGTAATTTCCTGTTTGGTGGAAAAACCGGGGGCAAAGATCAGGTTATAGGCTTCGTTATCGCTCATGCGGGCGGCACCGTCCGCATCGAGGATGCCCCGGCTGATGGCGATGCTTTTGAGCTTTTCCGGATCCATGCCGGCACCGTCATCTTCGATGCCGAGCAGGATGTAGTCTCCCTCCTGAGAGGCGGTCAGCCGAATGACACCGGCCCTGGGTTTACCGGCCGCTTCCCGCTCGTCGGGCATCTCTACCCCGTGATCGCAGGAGTTTCGCACCAGGTGCACCAGCGGATCGGCCAGCGCCTCCACCAGGTTTTTGTCGAGGTCCGTGTCTTCCCCGACCATTTCCAGATTGATTTCCTTGTTCAGGCTGCGCGCCAGATCTCGCACCACCCGCGGGAAGCGGCCGAAAACCTTCTTGATCGGCTGCATGCGGGTTTTCATAACGGCACCCTGTAAATCACCGGTCACCGCATCCAGATTGGCCACCGTCTTGGAAATATCTTCATTGTCATGACTGGCATCCAGACTGAGCAGGCGGTTACGCACCAGCACCAGCTCGCCCACCATATTCATGATGTTATCGAGGATCCTGGTATCCACCCGTACCGTGGTATCTGGCGCCGGGGCCTTGGTCGGGGCCTTGACCGGCGCCTTCTCGGCAACGGCCGTCGCCGCCACCGGTACCGCGGCGGCCGCAGTACCGGTCGTCGCTACCGGGTCGGGCACGGAGGCCACGGCGGAAGCAGGCACAGAAACCGTCACCGAGGGCCCCTTGCCGGAACCATGCAACTGGTCGAGCAAGGCTTCAAACTCCAGGTCATCAATCTCGTCATCACTGGATGCCTGGCTGGGCGGCGGCGCGGCGGCCGGCTGCGGAGCGCCGCCGTGCTTGCCGACACCGTGCAGCTGATCCAGCAGCGCCTCGAATTCATCGTCGGTAATATCATCGCCACTACCGGCAGAGACAGTGTCAGCAGAAGCGGCAGAGATCATATCAGCGCTGTTTTCTGCCGATGCCTCGGGAGCCAGTTCATCCAGCATTTCCTGATATTCGGTTTCGCTCAGACCGGCAATGGACGCGTCCACCGCCTCGGGGATCACCCCGGTGTCAGCCATCGCCTCGTCATCGCCGGCGGGCTCGCAATAACGCTCCAGAGCATCGAGCAACGGCGGCTCGGCCGGAGTCGGGTCCTGACGGTTCTGGATTTCGGCAAACATGTTGTTCACCGAATCCAGCGCCCGCAGAATCACGTCCATCAGCTCGGAAGTCACCCGGCGCTGGCCGGTGCGCAAAATATCGAACACGTTTTCGGCTTTGTGGCAGGTGTCCACCAGTGCAGTCAGCGACAGAAAACCGGCACCACCTTTAATGGTGTGAAAACCGCGAAAAATCGCATTGAGCAAGTCTTTATCATCCGGCTGGCGCTCCAGTGTCACCAACTGCTCCGACAATTGCTCCAGAATCTCCGATGCTTCCACCAGAAAGTCCTGCAGAATGTCCTCATCTACCTCAAAGCCCATGTGTTCTCCTTAGAATCCCAGACTGGACAGCAGATCGTCTACGCCGTCCTGATCCGAGACCACATCATGACGATGTTCTTTATTGATGATCGGGCCTTCGGCAGCAATGGCCGAGACCGGTGCGCTCTTTGGCGCGGCCAGGGCGTCTTCCATGCCCGGCAAGCTGCCAAAGACGGAAAGAATGGCCACCAGCTTGGCTTCCACCTCATGCACAAGGTTGATCACCCGCCGGATCATCTGACCGGTCAGATCCTGGTAATCCTGCGCCATCAGGATCTCGGTCAGCAGTTGCCGCAACTGATTGGCATCCTGCTCCGAACCCTGTAGAAAATCGTCGAGCTGAAAACACAATTCTTTGAATTTGTTCAACTCGAGCTGCCGCTGCATCAACTCACGCCAGCCCGGCATTACCTGCTGAATACGATCATTGAGCCGATCGGCAATGGGCAGGCTGGCCTCCACCGCATCCATGGTGCGATTGGCCGCCTTGTCGGTCATGTCGATGACATAACTCAGCCGCTCTCTGGCGTCGGGAATTTCATTTTCCGCCAGCTCAGGCAAGCGTGGATCGTTGCGAAATTCCTGTAGCGCGTCATGCAACTGACGGGTCAACTGCCCGACTTCACCAAGCAGCTCTTTCGTCTGGGGCATGCACACGTCGGTAAGATAACGGTCTGCGCCGTCCTGATCGCCACGCTCCAGCATGGCGACCAGTATGCGGGCCTGCTCCAGGCTGATCATTCCTTTCTGTAGTGCCATTGCGATGCCTTTTTATCCGATTCGCTCGAAAACCTTCTCGAGTTTTTCCTTGAGGGTGCCGGCGGTAAAAGGCTTGACCACGTAGCCGTTCACCCCCGCCTGGGCGGCGGTAATAATTTGCTCGCGCTTGGCTTCCGCCGTCACCATCAGGACCGGCAGGTGTTTGAGTTTTTCGTCGGCTCTAATGGCGCGCAACAAGTCGATACCCTGCATGCCGGGCATGTTCCAGTCGGTGACCACAAAATCGAAGCCTCCTCCCTTGAGCATCGGCAAGGCGGTGGTGCCGTCGTCGGCCTCATGGGTATTATTGAAGCCGAGATCGCGAAGCAGGTTCTTAATAATCCGGCGCATCGTTGAAAAATCATCCACGATGAGGATTTTCATGTTCTTGTCCAAGTATTTCCTCCTATCAGCCGACCTGCGGCCGCTGAACATGACAAGTATCTTAACTATATCGACCCGTTATACCCTAACTTGAATGGTATCCGGGATGATTAGGACAATAAAATACGTCCTGACCTTCAATTCTGGTCATTTAACAGGCGTAAAACTTACAGCTTATCGCTTTCTTTCACCCTTTCCATTCTTTCAGCCTGGCGCGCAAGCGGTGCATGGCCTGACTGTGGATCTGACTGATCCTGGACTCGCTGACCTCGAGTATCTGACCGATATCCTTCAGGTTCAGCTCCTCGTCGTAATATAAAGACAACACCAGGGCCTCCCGCTCGGGCAATGTCTTGATATGGCTCGATAGTGCGCTCAAGAAGCGCTGCCTGGCCATGTCTTCGAACGGACCGGAGGCATGGCTCCCCTCCTCCGCATGATGGTCGACACCGGTTTCAAATTCGTCCATTTCCAGAATCTTGCCGTTACTGGTATCTCGCAGCATGCCGTAGTAGTTATCCAGACTCACACCCAGCTCTTCGGCCACTTCTCTGTCGTTCGCATTACGCCCTTCCCGGCGCTGTACGGCGACGAGGGCGGCGGAAATCTGACGGCTGTTTTTATGCACCGAGCGCGGCACCCAGTCTCCTCGACGAATTTCATCGAGCATGGCGCCGCGAATGCGAATACCGGCAAAGGTCTCGAAGCTGGCGCCCTTGCCGGCGTCAAAATTACGGGCGGCTTCCAGCAAACCCACCATGCCCGACTGGATAAGATCGTCCAGCAGCACGCTGTCCGGTAATCGCGCCAGCAGGTGATGCGCGATGCGGCGCACCAGCCCCGCATGACGCTCCACCAACTGGTTGCCCTGCTGTCTGGTATACACCAGCGCCTTATTCACCCCGGACATCGGACTCGACCACCGGCGGGGTTAACAGATTTTCGATAAAGAACTGCAAATGGCCGCCTGCTCGCTGGGGCGCCGGCCAACTCAGGGCCTTGACCGCCAGCAGCTTGATCGCCATGGCAGAAGGTGACGTGGGGTACTGATTGACCACCAGCGCCTGACGGCGTACCGCCAGACGCAGGTTGCCGTCGAAGGGCACGCAGGCCACCAGTTCCAGTGCCGCGTCAAGAAAACGGTCGGTGACCCGGGTCAGTTTGGCGAACAATTCCTGTCCTTCACGCTGACTACGGACCATGTTGGCCACTATTTTGAAACGAAACACGCCGTAGTCGCGAGACAGTATCTTGATCAGTGCATAGGCGTCGGTGATGGAGGTGGGTTCGTCACAGACCACCACTACCACCTCTTGCGCAGCCCGGGAGAAACTGAGCACCATGTCGGAGATGCCGGCGGCCGTATCCACCAGCAGGATATCAATCGGCGTCAGCATTTCGCTGAAAGCACGGATCAGGCTCACGTGCTCCAGCGGTGACAATTCGGTCATCGACTTGTTGCCGGACGTAGCCGGGATAATCTTGATCCCCTGAGGCCCATCCACCAACACCTCGTCCAGGGTGCATTCGCCCCGCAATACATGGGAAAGATTGCGCGTGACCCGGATACCCAGCAAGACATCGACGTTGGCCAGCCCCAGATCCGCATCCAGTACCATCACTCTCTTGCCCTGCGCCGCCATGGCCGAGGCCATGTTCAGGGTAATGTTGGTTTTACCAACACCGCCCTTGCCGCCGGTAATCGAAATAACCTGTACTCTGCTTGTTTTTTGCATAAGCCGCAGCCCACTCGCCTGGTCCTGAAACCAATTATTCATAAAAACGCGCATCCTCTTCATCAAACTCCGAGGATTCCCAGTAATAAGGATCCTCCCGACGCTGCTCTACGCTGCCCAGCGCCTGTTTGACCAGCTCGAGGGCATTCGCCAGCCGCAGGTCTTCCGGTACTCGTTGCCCGTCGGTGATATAGCTGATAGGCAGGCTGTTCTGAATACTGATATCCAGCACATCACCCAGCGACAGACTTTCATCCAGCTTGGTGAGAATGCAACCGGCCAGGGGGATGCGGCGAAAGTGATCCACCGCTTCCTGTAGCACCCGGCGCTGGGCCGTAGCCGGCAACACCAGATAGTTGCGAATCTTGATTTTTTTATCCCCGACCAGGGTGTCGAGCTGCTCGTTGAGCCGCAGATCCCGCTGCCCCATGCCGGCGGTATCGATCAACACCAGCCGCCGATGACGCAGCTGATACAACGCCTGCGCCAACTCCTGATAGGTGCGAGCCTGCTTGACCACCACCCCCATGATGCGGCCATAGGTTTGCAGTTGCTCATGAGCGCCAATCCGGTAATGGTCTGTGGTCACCAGGGCGATTTGGTCGGCCCCGTAGCGGGAGGAGAAGCGGGCAGCCAGCTTGGCGATGGTGGTGGTTTTGCCGACGCCGGTGGGGCCCAGCAGCGCCACCGCCCCCCCCTGGCGCAATATTTCGTCTTCACCGGTCATCAGTTGCTGACTCAGGGCCGCTTCAATCTGGCTCCAGGCTTCGTGGGGCTGAGCCTTGTCATTCACCCGCATCGCCAGCTGATCGGCAAAACCGTCGCTGAATCCCAGTCCGTTCAGTTGCTTGATCACCATGGCGCGTACCGGCTCGCGGCGCTCCACCTCCTGCCACATAAGACCCGACACCTGATGCTCCAGCAACTGCCGGATACTGGCAATTTCCTGGCGCATGGCATTCAGCTCCTTGTCCTTGGCCCCTTCCTTGCGTTTATTCTCTCGACTGTCATGCAACTGAGGCTGTGCCAGCGGCTCTCTTGCTCCCAGTCTAGGCTCCTGACGTTGATCCTTGTGCGACTCTTTCAGGCCGGGTTCGGCCCAGCTTTCCTGCTCGGCCAGGGTTTTGGGAGACGCTTCGCTGCGGCCGCGCAGCAACAGCGACTGCAGGGTTTCGGACTGCTGTTTTTCATCCAGCGGGGAAATAAATTGACGAGCCTGCGCCGAAATTTTGACATTGTCATCCCGCAGCGGCCGCTGCACCGGCGTGACTGGAATTTCGTCGTCATCCACCGCCGCCACTATCTCGATGCCGCCCGAGACTTTTTTATTGGACATGATGACCGCGTCCGCGCCGAGCACATCCTTCACTTCGGCCAGAGCGGCTCTCATGTCCTTGGCAAAAAATCGTTTTATCTTCATTTAAACTACCACCCTGCTACTGCTGGCCAACAGACGCCACGATGCGGATTTGACGGTCATCAGGTACCTCCTGATAAGACAAGACCCGCAGGCTGGGAATCGTGTGTTTTACAAAGCGCGCCAAGGTGGTGCGCAACATGCCGGAGGTCAGCAAAATAGCCGCCTGTCCCTCCATTTCCTGGTTAGCCGCCGCCTGTGCCAGTGATTGCTGCATGCGCTCGGCCAGGCCAGGCTCGATGCCGCTGCCCTGAGCACCACCGGACTGTAAAGAGTTCTGCAATATCTGTTCCAGTTCTGGTGCCAGGGTAATCACCGGCAGCTCGCGCTCGGTGCCCGCTATCTCCTGCACCATAAAACGACGCAGGGCGATACGACAGGCTGCGGTCAGCACTTCCGGATCCTGGCTCTTGGTCGAATACTCGGTCAGGGTCTGTAAAATGGTACGCATGTCACGGATGGTCACCCCTTCATGCAACAGGCTCTGCAGCACCTTGGTCACCAGGGCCAGGCTCATGGCGCTGGGCACCAGCCCTTCTACCAGCTTGGGCTGACTACGGCCTATCTGATCGATCAGATTCTGCACTTCCTCATGACCCAGCAACACGGACGCATGATTGGTCAACAGCTGGCTGAGGTGGGTCGCCACCACGGTGGAGGCATCCACCACTGTGTAACCCAGACTCTGGGCCTGTTCAATCTGGTCTTTGGCAATCCAGGTGGCCTCCAGGTCGAAGGCGGGATCGCGGGTGTCGATACCCTGCAAGGGCCCGAAGACCTGGCCTGGGTTGATGGCCAGTTCCCTGTCCGGATAAATATCGGCCGCCCCCGAGCTCACCCCCATCAGGGTGATCTGATACTGATTGGGGCCCAGTTCCAGGTTGTCACGAATATGCACGGCGGGGATCAAAAAACCCAACTCTTGCGAGAGCTTCTTGCGCACCCCCTTGATCCGGCTGAGCAATTCGCCGCCCTGGGCCTGATCGACCAGACTTATCAACCGATAACCGACTTCAAGGCCTATGGTATCGACCTGTGCCACATCCTCCCAGCTCAGCTCTTTCATCTCGGTGCTCTGTACCGCCGGTGCCTGCTCTTGCTCCACCGCCTCTTGCTGTGTTCGCTTGTTGCGTTTCACGGTCCACCAGGCGGCGAAAGCCGCCAGTCCCCCCAGCAGCAGAAAGGCAAAATGGGGCATACCCGGCACCAGACCCATGGTGATCAGAATGCCGGCGGCAATGGTCAGCGACTTGGGATTATCGAACAGCTGACCCAGCATCGCCTGGCCCATGTCTTCCCGGGTATTCTGACGGGTAACGATGATGGCGGCGGCAATCGACAACAGCAGGGAAGGAATTTGCGCCACCAGGCCGTCGCCGATGGTCAGCAGGGTATAGATCTCGGCCGCCTCGCCGAATGGCAGCCCGTGCTGGGCCATGCCGATGATGAAACCGCCGATGATATTGATGAACAGTATCATGATGCCGGCGATGGCATCGCCCTTCACGAACTTGGAGGCACCGTCCATGGAGCCGTAGAAGTCGGCCTCCCGGGTCACTTCATCCCGACGCAGCCGCGCCTCGTCCTGATTGATAAGACCGGCATTCAGATCCGCATCGATGGCCATCTGCTTGCCGGGCATGGCGTCCAGGGTAAAGCGGGCACTGACTTCCGAAATACGGCCGGCCCCCTTGGTGACCACCGCGAAGTTGATGATCATCAGGATCAGAAATACGATAAGACCGACGGCGTAGTTGCCGCCGATCACCACGGAGCCAAAGGCCTCGATCACGTTACCGGCCGCATTGCCGCCCTCGTGCCCTTCCAGCAACACTACTCGGGTCGAGGCCACGTTCAGCGCCAGCCGCAGCAGGGTGGCCACCAGCAGCACGGTCGGAAAGGCGGCAAAGTCCAGCGGCCGCTGGCTGTATACCGCCACCAGCAGGATCACCAGCGCCAGGGAGATATTGAAGGAGAACAGCACGTCCAGCAGCAGGGCGGGAACCGGCAACACCACCATGCCCAGTGCCGCCAGCACCAGCAGGGGAGTCCCCAACCCCTTATGAAACCACGAGGACCAGGGTCCTGCCTGTAAAAGCTTATCCTTGAATGCCATTACCGCTGCTGTGTTGCCGATGATTGATGGCTTTCATATGCAACAAGCAGGCCAACAAATAATCCTGCTATGCTGGCATCGCCACCATCCCCGGCGATCTGATGACATGCCCGAGTTTAGATGGGGCGAGCGTGTCTCGTCGTGATGAACCATTTCAGCCTGAACGAACTTATGTGCGATATTCTTCCGGTATCGGCAGCTCTTCCTTCAGCGGAATCGGCTTGTTGCCTTGTCCCTTGCGCCAGGCGTTCAGCTGGAAGACATAGGCCAGTATCTGGGCCACAGCCACGAAGAGGCCGTCGGGGATTTCGCGATCGAGCTTGGTGGAGTGGTATACCGCCCGTGCCAGGGCGGGAGACGATATGACCGGCACCTCGTATTCCCGGGCAATCTCCCGGATCTTGAGCGCTATTTCATCCAGGCCCTTGGCTACCACCACGGGGGCGGCGCCGGGCTTGTCCTTGTCATAACGCAAGGCCACCGAGTAATGAGTCGGGTTGACTACTACCACGTCGGCGGTGGGAACTTCGCCCATCATGCGGCGGTTGGCCATTTCCTGCTGCAAACGGCGAATACGGCCCTTCACCTCGGGCTTGCCCTCGGTGTTCTTGTATTCGTCCTTGATTTCCTGCAGCGTCATCTTCAGCTGGCGGGTGTGATTCCATATTTGAAAGGGCACATCGATGGCGACGATCGGCAGCAACGCCATGCACAACAGCAAGCCCATGCGCAGTAACAATTCCAGCGAGCCGACCATGGCGGCGGGCAGGGTTTCATCGCTCAGGCGCAGAATATTGTCAAACTGGCCCCACAACAGCCAGATGGCCAGGGTGGCGATAAACACCACCTTGGCAATGGACTTGAGCAGCTCCACCAGTGCCTGCATACCGAACATCCGCTTGAAGCCTTTCATCGGGCTCATGCGATCGAGCTTGGGCAGCATCGCCTGACTACTGAAATTAACGCCCCCGAGCAGGCTGTTGCCCACCAGCGCCGCCACCAGCACGATGGCAAAGAAACCAAACAAGGGCCACATCAACCCCAGCAAGGAATCACGCAGCGCCGGCATCATGGCCTCGGGATCGAACAGGGCCTCCCGGTCGATCCGAAAGTTGTGCTCAAACACCCGCGACATGGCCAGGCCCAGCGCATCGCCGACCATCATGAGTCCCAGGGCCGCACTCAACAGCACGGCGGCAGTACCCAGCTCTTTGGAACGGGGGATCTGGCCTTTTTCTCGTGCCTGGCGAAGGCGTTGTTCCGTGGGCTGTTCTGTTTTTTCCTGACCGTCCGACTCCGCCATTCAGCCTCCTTCACAGATCAGGTTAAGGGTATCGCACATCACCGTCTGCAGCCGTAACCACTGGTTTTCGAAATGTCCCAGAAATCCGCCCAGGGTCAGCCACAAAATAAAGAGGCCGCACACCATGCTGACCGCAAAGCCGACGCTGAAGATATTGAGCTGGGGGGCGGCTCGAGTCATGACCCCGAAGGTCAGGTTGATCAACAGCATGGCAACGATGGCCGACAGTGACATGGCCACCGCCGCCTGGAACAGCAGACTCAGCAATCCGGCAAGGTTTTCCCAACTGGTCACCGACAGGCCATTCATCGCCACCGGCAGGGTATCGAAGCTCAGTACTATGGCTTCAATCATCACCAGATGACCATTCAGGGCCAGAAACAACAAGGTGCCCAGCATCAGATACAACTGGCCCACCACGGGAGTAGACTGGCCGTTGAGCGGATCGACCATGGAGGCAAAGCCCAGGCTGGTCTGCATGGCGATGATCTGGCCGGCGGTCACGAAAGTTTGTAACAGAAACTGGGACAGCAGGCCGATTACGGCGCCAATCAGTACCTGCTGACCGGTGATCAGAAAGCCACCAACAGAAAACAGCGCCACATCGGGCATGACTGGCAGCACAGGCGCCACCGCCAGTGTGGTGGCAACCGCCAACAGCAAGCGGTTATAGACGGGCGTCAGCTGGGCACCAAACATCACCATGGTCATCATCATGCCGGCGATGCGGCACAGCGGCCACAGGTAGCTGGCCAGCCACATCAGGATCTGTTCGGTGCTGTAGTTCAAACATCATCTCCCGAAAACAAGGCAGTAAGCCGTAGCCGTAAGCTTTAAGACAAACCATCGGTGGCCGGGAGATTTGCGTTCCGCCTGTCTATTCCGATGGGTATGACCGTTTGCGCCGAATAAACTGGCGCCTACAAAATACTCGGCTCGCTTAAAGCCGGCGGCTTTAAGCCTTGTGTTAACCAATCACCTGCGGGATCTGGTAAATCATCTCGTAAAAGAAATCCATCAGCATATCGAAGCCCCAGTGAGCTCCCACCGCCAGCGCGCCCAGGGTCACCAGCAAGCGAGGCAAGAAGCTCAGGGTCTGCTCGTTGATGGACGTGGCCGCCTGAAACACCGCCACCACCAGACCGATGGCCAGACTCGGCAAGATCACCGCCGATACCAGCACCGTCACCAGCCAGAGCGCACTGCGAAATATGTCGACGAAGGTTTCCGGGCTCACTATCCTGCTCCCAGGCCAAAGCTGTTGGCCAGGGTGCCCATGATCAGGTTCCAGCCGTCCACCAGCACAAACAGCATCAGCTTGAATGGCAGCGAAATCAGCATCGGCGACAGCATCATCATACCCATCGCCATCAGAATACTGGCCACCACCAAATCGATGACCAGAAAGGGCAAAAACAGCATGAAGCCTATCTGAAAGGCGGTTTTCAGCTCGCTGGTGACAAAGGCCGGTATCAGCACCCGCAGCGGCACGTCGGCTTCGCTGTCGACCTTGATATCGGCGATGTCGAGAAAGGTGTCGAGATCCTTGACCCGGGTCTGGGCCATCATGAAATCCCGCACCGGCAGCTCGGCCCGGGCCAGGGCTTCCCTGGAACCGATTTCTTCCGCCAGATAGGGCTGAAGGGCATCCACATTCACCCTGTCCAGCACCGGTGACATGATAAAAAAGGACAGAAACAGGCTGATGCCGATCAGCACCTGGTTATTGGGACTTTGCTGCAGACCCAGCGCCTGACGCAGAATCGACAGCACTATGATGATGCGGGTGAACGAGGTCATCATGATGACGATGGCCGGCAAAAAAGACAGCGCCGTCATCAGCGCCAGCACCTGCAGGGTCAGGCTGTATTCCTGGCTGCCATCCGCATTGGTGGTCACCGTTACCGCCGACAGGCCCTGCTGGGCCATGGCCGGCCCGGCCAGTAACAGCAACAGGGGCAGGCAGCGACTAAGACGACTCATGGCCGCTCCTTTCACTCCGCCTCGCCAGTAAAGCACCCGCCTGCTCCGGCGCCAGCGGTTGTTCCAGCTTGCCCAGATCGGAGATCTGCTGTGCGGTCACCCCAAGCAGTCGCTGCTCTTCTCCCACCTGCACCACCAGCAGGCGTTCTCGCTGCCCCAGCGCCAGCGAAGTCACTATCTTGAGCTGGCGGCTGCCGCCCAGCAGCGAAGCCCCCCGCAACCGGCGCAGCACCCAGCCCAGCAGCAGGATAACGCCGATCACCAGCATCGAAGACAGCGCCCACGAATCCCAGCGAACTTCCGGTCCCTGTGCCAGTACGGTGGCCGGCAGCAACAGCAATATCGATAACAGACGCATTATTTCAGCTTTTTGATACGTTCGGTCTGGCTGATCACATCGGTCAGCCGGATCCCGAACTTGTCATTCACCACCACCACCTCACCGTGGGCGATCAGGGTGCCGTTTACCATCACATCCAGCGGCTCGCCGGCCAGCCGGTCCAGTTCCACTACCGATCCCTGGTTCAGCTGCAGCAAATTACGGATACTGATCTGGGTACGGCCCACTTCCATCGAAATGGTGACCGGAATATCCAGAATGGCGTCAAGTTTCCGTCGTTCTTCACCGGATAGCGGCGGCGCATCGCCGCCACTAAAGTCATCCAGCTCGGCCCGCTTTGCCGATGAGGTCTCTGCTTTTTTGCCTTCCTGAGACACCTGTTCGGCCATGGCCTCGCCCCAGACATCATCCAGCTCATTCTGTTCATCACTCATGATGCATCCTCAATGGTTCTTTCCAGTTCTTCCAGCTCGGCCTCACCGTCGATACGCACGCCACGGCGGGTAACGTGGCTCAACTCTGTCTTCACCGTTTCCGGTTTCTTGATTTTTTCGGTGATACGCATCGCCATCTTTTCACCGGACCGCCCCAGCTGGCCGCGGAAGCTGGGTAATCCCTCGACCGAAATCAGCAGGTGCTCGGGCATGTCTACCGGAATGATATCTCCGGCCTGCAGCTCCATGATGCCGCGCAGGCTCAGCTCTTTTTCCAGTAGTCTCACCGACAGGTCTACCCCCACATCGAGAATTTCGTCGCGCAGCGCCTTGCCCCAGCGCAAGTCATTTTCACCCTTGTCGCTTTGCACCCCCGCATCCAGCAGCTCGCGGATCGGCTCCAGCATGCCGTAAGGCAGGGTGACGTGAAAGTCACCGCCACCGCCGTCCAGCTCGATATGAAAAGAGCTGACCACGACCACCTCGGTCGGACTGACGATATTGGCCATGGTGGGGTTCACTTCCGAGTCCAGATATTCAAAGCCCACGTCCATCACCGGCGCCCAGGCTTCCTTGTAATCCTCGAACACCAGCTTCAACAACAGCTGGATCACCCGGCGTTCGGTGGGAGTAAATTCTCGACCTTCAATCTTGGCATGGCGACCATCACCACCGAAGAAATTGTCCACCAGAATAAACACCAGACGGGCTTCCATGGTGACCAGACCTATCCCCTTGAGCGGGCGAAAACGGACCATATTCAGGCTGGTGGGCAAGAACAGCGAATGTACATATTCGCCGAACTTGATCATCTGTACCCCGTTGACGGACACCTCGGCGGTGCGCCGCATCATGTTGAACAGGCTGATGCGCATATGTCGGGCGAAGCGCTCATTGACCATTTCCAGCGTCGGCATACGCCCACGGACGATGCGATCCTGAGAAGAGAAATCGAACATGGAAACGCCGTTTCCATCATTGGCCTCTTCTTCTTCTACATCGTCCACCCCGTGTAACAGGGCATCAATTTCATCCTGAGATAACAGATCGCTCACGAATCACCTATTGCATTACGATACCGGTAAAGAGCACCTTTTCTATCAGGGGTGCTCCCAGCTCTTCCGTCAACACCGTATTCAACTCGTTCAGCGCTTCCTGACGAACCCCTTGCTTGCCTTCGGCAGACAGATAATTATCGGCACTTTGACGGCTCAACACCGTCAGCAGGATACTTTCCAGCAACGGCAGGTGGCGCTTGGCCTTCGTTTCCCCGGCCTCCCCCCTAACCATCAATTGCAGTTCTACCTGTACCAGTCGTTCCCGCCGTCCGGCTGACACCGAAAAGACAAAAGGTCGGGACAAGCCGACATACAGCGCCCGATTGTCAACCACCGGTGCCGCCTCGACACTGTCGGACGAGGGGATCAGCCACCAGGCGGCACCGCCGCCGGCACACACCAGCAACAAGACGATGATCCAGACAAGTTTACGTTTGTACCATGCCACCTTGGGCATGATGAGTTCATCGGCCATGTTGTTTATTTATCCTTGACGAGAAGTAAGTTGCTCACTTTTTTAAATCACGCAAAAAAATCAATTCTGCCGGCATCGCGACCAAAGCGCGACGTTCGAGTTTCCTCTCCCGACGCTTGATATTCATCACCATCGACGGTGCCGCGCGAGCTATCACGGGAGCTTTCCCCCGACGATTGAGCTTCTTGTCGGGCTTCTTGCTGCGCATTCTGATTGAAGCCCCCCTGCTGACCGGCTAACTGACCCTGACCTGGGCTCAGGTTCAACCCCTGCTGGCTCATCATCTCTCTCAAGCGCGGCAAGGCCTGATCAAGCAATTCCCTGGCCTGTGGATGACTGGCCAGAAACTGGACCTGGACTTCCCCCTGCTCCATTTTCACCTGGATCCTGAGACCGCCAAGTTCCGACGGATTAAGGCGAATATCCGCCTCCTCCAGATTCTGGCTCACCATTATCTGTACCTGTTGTGCCAGCTGCTTTGCGCTTTGTTCCGGAGTGCCCTGCAACGTTAACACCCGATCCGGCAACGCTGGACGCTCTGGTGTGGCCGCTGTCTGTATACCATCCCGGCCCGCCATTATAATGCCGACATCCTGAGCGACAGGGGGGTGATTCGTCACCGATGACCATTCAGCACCCGTTTGACCTGACAGCAATGCGGATTCGATCGAGCCCATCACCTCCCGTTCGAATACGCGCTCCGCCTTGCTTTCGCCCTCGCCTTCCTCCTCCGCCAGCGCGACCGATGGCAACTCTTTGCCGTCGGTGCCGGGATCCGGCCGGGCACCGGGCTGCAAGCCTGGTTGTGACCAGCGACGACCATGTTCAATTTGTGCCAGCCATTCCGGTGCCCGGCCTTCATTCGCGGCTGCCGCGGGAGCCGAGGACGAGATAGCCTCAGTTGACGACCAGGCCATTACCTGACGTATCTGCCGGTCAAACTCCGCCGTGGGCTCGGTGGTCGCGTTTGACATCATCACCATCGGCTCACGACGAATATCGCTTGACTGCGCGCCAACCTGTCCACCCGAAGGAGCCTCTGGCTTTGACATACTCCTGGGCATCGGGGGCGACTCGTCGGCCTCTATGCTCGCATCCTGTGCCGAGCTCGAGTCACTCTTTGCCTTCTGGCCCGCCATTGCATCCTTAGTCTGTGATGAGCCGGTGCCGACCGAGGCGGATAAAAAACCGGCCCCTGTGACGCCAGTTGTTTCCTTACCGGCGGCCGCGTCGACCGGCTTATCCATTTCGTATTTACCGGCGGCGTATTTTTCCGCTACGAATTTCTCCGCTCCCGCTGTCTCGACGGTGGTCTTATCAACTGCGGTGTTATCAATGTCGGGCTTATCGATGGTGCCCGTCGGTGGCAATGGAATGCCGCCTTGCCGCTCAGATGTGCCGGAAGGCACCGAGCCTGCCATCCGGCTTTCCGGTGTCACCGCAGCCGACCGGGCACCACCTGGCGCATCTTGCGTGAGCACCTCACCCGAAGCGGCTGCCGTCGTCGTCCGCATTGCCGACCCTGTCCCGGTTTCAGACCCTGAGTCGATGGCGGGGGAGACAAAAGTAGCTGCTGCCGAGAGGGCGGTGGCTCTGGCCGGATCCGTCGGCTTGTTCGCCGTCAACTCCTGGCCCGCCGTATCGCCGGCTGACAACGTTTCTGCCGACCGCTCGCTTTCCCCCTCGGCTGAAGCAGACGCCGGAGCCTCGAGATGGCTCTCTTGCACACCGCTCCGGAAATCGCCATCGGTCGATGCGGCCGGAGGCGGCTCGGAAGAGATCGAACCAGACGAGGCAACCCCGGCCTGGATTTCGGTATCGGGCTGGGCACCAAGCTCGCCCTCCCCAGGTGATGACTGCCGCGTCAGCACCTCGGCAAACCGCCCGGCACCGCCAGTGTTGTCGGCATCAGTCATTCTGGCGGCCATTTCCTGACCGGCCTGAACCCGCATAGACATGATGTTCATGGTCATGATGAAGTGATCCCCGTAAATCCTGCGGCCGCGCCGTCAGTCATTGCATCGACACATAAACCATGCAATAACCACACCATAAATCTATTCCGTTCAGTTAGTCTCCGTTTCTTCCCCGGAGGCTAGCGTCTTTTCTTGTGAAACCGGTAGATAGCCAGGTTATCGAGCATTTTCTGCTCCTGCCGGCTGCTGTCGAGCCGTTGCCGTTCGGCCTCTCGCTCCAACAATTTTTCGATGGCCTGCTTGCGGGTACGTATCGCCATCCAGGCGATGCGGCTTTGCTCCAGCATCCGTCTGGCCTGCAGCAAACCGTCTTGCTGCTGCTGCTGAGCCACTTCCAGCTTGTCTATAAAACCCTGAAAATGACCGAACTGATGAGCGCTAAGTCCCTGTTGACCCCGGTTGTGAAATTCCTGACTGTAATTACGCTGGTACTGGCTCAGTGTCTGCTGCTGCTGCTCCAGCTGTTGCAGTTGCAGCCGTGCGGCGCCAAGCTCTGCCGCCGCCTTGCGTTCCTGACCATCGAGTTGTTCCAGCAACAGCTGCAGTGCCCGACTCATCAACCGGCTCTCAACAGCGGTTTACTAATGATGTCGAGATCGTTCAGGCACATGGGGAGCTCCACCACATCCGTCATGCTCTGGGTCAGGAAGTGATCCAGCCGAGGGCGGATATGAATGGCCATGTCCAGCCGGGGATCGGCACCGGACTGATAGGCACCCAGGTTGATCAGATCGTGATTTTGCTGATAGAGGGCATAAGCCTGTTTGACGGCGCGGGCCTGTTGCTGGTGCGTATCGGTCGTGACCGCCGTCATTACCCGACTGATCGACTTTTCGATGTCGATGGCCGGATAGTGGCCGCTGTCGGCCAGTTGCCGCGACAGCACTATGTGACCATCGAGAATGGCGCGAGCCGCATCGGCGATGGGATCCTGCAGGTCGTCACCTTCGGTCAGCACGGTGAAAAAGGCGGTAATGCTGCCCTGGCCTTCGGCGCCGTTACCGGCCCGCTCAACCAATGCCGGCAGCCGGGCAAACACCGAGGGCGGATACCCCTTGCTGGCCGGAGGCTCCCCCACCGCCAGCGCGATTTCACGCTGGGCCTGGGCGTAACGGGTCAGCGAATCCATCAGCAGCAACACGCTGAGTCCCTGATCCCGAAAGTATTCCGCCAGGGTCAGTGCCGTTTCGCAGCCCTTGAGGCGCATCAGGGGTGAGGCATCGGCCGGAGCCGCCACCACCACGGCGCGAGCCCGACCTTCTTCGCCGAGAATGACGTCGATAAATTCTTTTACTTCACGGCCACGCTCGCCAATCAGTCCCACGATCACCACATCGGCCTTGGCACCCCGGGTCATCATGCCCAGCAGTACACTCTTGCCGACCCCTGAGCCGGCAAAGAGCCCCATGCGCTGGCCCTGCCCTACCGTCAGCAGCGCATTGATGGCCCGTACGCCCACATCCATCGGCGTTTCAATCGGCTTGCGTGCCATCGGGTTCAGTCGCTGGGCGGTAAAGTCGGCGGTGGTACTGGTGACGATGGGGCCCAGGCCATCCAGCGGCTGGCCGATACCGTCAATCACCCGCCCCAGCAATTCCATGCCCACCGGCACCCCGGCTCCCTGGCCTACCGGCGTCACCCGGGCGCCGGGGATCACCCCCTTGAGCGACTCGCTGGGCATTAAAAACAGCCGATCGTCGGCAAAACCGACCACCTCGGCGTCCATATCACCAAACATCGTCTGGATTTTGCACTGACTGCCCACGGCGGCGGTACACCCCACCGCCTCCAACGTCAGCCCCACCACCCGGGTCAACTTGCCGCTGGCCGCCATGGCCGGCATTAATCCCCTGGTCTGATAGGCAGCAAGCCGCTCAGGGAGAGTCATGGAAGCGATTCCAGTTCGCCTTGAGGAAGTTGGCCATCAGCTCGTCTATACGCAAGGCCAGGCTGACATCCAGCTCGGACAAGGCGGTTTTTACTCGCAGATCGCCGCGGCCCTGGCCGGGCTCGCTTACCAGTTCCCAGCCTCTCTGCCGGCGATTTTTTTCGTCGAAATGCTGTTCGATGATGGCCAGGTCGTCCGGATGCAAAAACAGGGTGACGCCGCCCTCATGGCCCGGCAAGGCCGCCAGCGCTTCACGTACCGTGGCCAGCAATAACTGGGGCGAGGTGCTGACTTCGGTCTTCAGCAGGTTACGGGCCAGCTCCTGGGCCAGGGTGACCAGACTTTGCTCCACTACCCGATCTATCTGGGCCAATGGCGCCTGCAAACCCTCGAGCAGTTGCTGCCATTGTCGGCGCAACTGCTCGATTTGTTCCTGCCCTTCGGCCAGGCCCTGCTCCAGCCCCTGTTGCAAGCCGGCTTCGTGCCCCTGCTGCAGCCCGGTGAGCCGACCTTCTTCCTGCCCGGCAGCCTGGCCCTCTTGTTTTCCCTGTTCAAAGCCTTCCTCATAGGCGGCCTGTCGAATGGCTTCCAGAGCTTCGGCAGTCAGGGGCTCGGGATCCGGCTCAAACACCGGCTCGGGCGTCGCCACCTCGACCCGGCGCTTGATATTAAGCGCCCGCTCTTTGGAGGCAACCCGGGGCTGCGCCATGTCCGGCCAGGACCAGTGTTCGGCGTCCGCGTTTTCATCACGGGGCGGATGACCATGACCAGAGGAATAGGCATTACGACTCATACGAAGTCATCTCCACCGCCTTTGGCCAGCATCAGCTCACCACTGTCTGCCAGACGACGGGCGATGCCCAGTATTTCCTTCTGGGCCAGCTCAACATCGCTTACCCGCACCGGGCCCATGGCATCCAGATCGTCCTGCATCATCTCGGCGGCCCGCTTGGACATGTTGTTCAGGAACTTGTCCTTGAGCTGATCGTCCGCCCCTTTCAAGGCCCGCTGCAACAGCTCGCCATTCACCTCGCGCAGCAGCAACTGTATGCCGCGATCGTCCACATCAATCAGATTTTCAAACACGAACATCAGATCCTGGATCTTCATGCTCATCTCTTCGTCTTCATCACGAATGGCTTCCATCAGGGTGCCTTCGATCGAGGTATCCAGGTAGTTCATGATATTGGCCGCGGCTTTCAGGCCCCCCATCTTGGCGGCCTTGGCACCACTCTGGCCGGCAAACTGTTTTTCCATGATGTCGTTCAGCTCTTGCAGCGCCGCCGGCTGTACTTCTTCCAGCTCGGCGATACGCATTACCAGATCCAGGCGCACCGGCTCGGCAAACTGCTGCAGAATTTCGGCGGCCTGCTCCGGCTCGAGATAAGACAGCACTATGGTCTGAATTTGCGGATGTTCGTTGAGAATAATACCCGCCACCTGGCGCGCATCCATCCATTTAAGCGAGTCCAGGCCGCGTGAACCGGCACCGGCCGAAATCTGGTCCACCAGGCGTCCGGCCTTGTCTTCACCCAGGGCCGACACCAGGGCGTTGCGCACGAAGTCCTGGCTGCCCACGCCGATTTTGGTGAAACGCTGAATATCTTCGATAAAGAGACGATGCACAGCCCCCACCCGGTCGGGGCCAAAATCGCCGACCGAGGCCATTTTCATTCCCAGTCGCTGTACCTGCTTGGGGTCGAGATGACGAAAAATCTGGGCCGCATCCTCTTCCCGCAGGCTCAACATCAGGAGCGCGGCCCTTTCGGTACCGGTCATCTTGTCGAGCAACTGACGCTGCTCGTCGGTAATCATCAGTTGCTGAGTATCAGTCATCGGCTCTCACCCAATCTCTCACTACCTGTGCCGCCAGATCCGGTTCGTTGGCCACCAGGGCCCGAATAGCCGACAACACATCTTCATCTTTATTCAGATCCGGCAGTTGCAAACGACCCTCGCGAATACCGAACATGCCGTCATCCTGCTCGGCCTGCTGAGCCAACAACGACAGACTGTCATTGCCCAACAGTGCATTCTGACCGTCCAGATCCACCTCTTCCGGCATTTTTTCGTCGCTGCCCAGCAGACGCCGCACCATGGGCCGCACCAGAGTCAGCAACAACACAATCAGCACCAGAACGGCACCGAGGATCCGGGCCAGATGCCAGAACCAGGGCTGTTGATAAAAAGGCACGCCGGCAATATCGTCAAGCTGGGGTCGGTTGAACGCCACCGACACCACTTCGATGGCATCGCCCCGGCTCACATCGAAGCCCAGGCCGCCCCGCAACAGCCGATCGATGCGCGTCAGCTCTTCCGGCGTGAGCGCTACCCGCTCTGTGGTGCCATCGGCGTTACTGACGGTCTTGTGATCCACCGCCACCGATACCGTCAGCCGACGAATATCACCGGTCGAACTCTGGGTATGACTGATGGTGGTATCCAGCTCGAAATTGCGGGTTGCCTCCCGACGGGAGCGCTCGTTGGTCCGTTTTTCCTGCGCCAGCCCGGCGGCCTCTTCGGGGATATCAGACTCGGCCGGCGGCTGATTGGTGAGCGCGCCCGGAATGCCGATGGCCCCCAGACCCGAGGTGTTGTCTTCCATCACCATTTCCGATCGTACCGCCGGCAGATCGGGGTTAAACGACTTGATGGTCTGCTCTTTGCGGCTGAAATCGAGCCGCACATCGACTTCGGCTGTGTAATTTCCGAGCCCCAGCACCGGACTCAGAATGGCGTCAATCTTCTGACGATACTCGGCTTCCTGCTTTTGCTGCTGTTCAAATTCACGACGAGTGCGGGCCGACAGCGGATCCTGTGAGCCGGAATTGAGTAATCGACCGTTCTGATCGGTCACCGTAACCCGGCCCGGCGTCATGTCCGACACCGCCGAGGCCACCGTATCCACGATGGCATCCACTTCTTCCTGACGCAGGGTGCCGCCCCGGCGCAAGTTCAACACCACGGTGGCGCTGGGCTGGCGCTTGTCGCGTACAAAGACGTTTTCGCGAGGAATGGCCAGCAATACCTGGGCCTGAGCCACGCTGTTAAATTGCTCTATCACCCGCGCCAGTTGCCGTTCGCGGCTCAGGTTAAGCCGCTCCCGCTCCAGGCGCTGACTGATGCCGAAACCGGGGTCGGACAACAAGATGGCATCGCCCTGGGGGG
Organism: Oceanisphaera submarina; assembly: GCF_046521305.1. Lineage (NCBI taxonomy): Bacteria > Pseudomonadati > Pseudomonadota > Gammaproteobacteria > Aeromonadales > Aeromonadaceae > Oceanisphaera > Oceanisphaera submarina. The sequence goes on from NZ_JBKGFN010000015.1 coordinate 82,421, forward strand.
CACTCTGGTTCAGGCCGGATCGGCGCAGGTTGAGCTGAATGTCGGCAAATTTATCGGCCCGCACCAGCACAGTGCTGCCGTCGATGGAGTATTCGACTTTTTGCGCATCGAGAAAATCGAGAGTTTCAATCAGTTCCTGATTGCTGTACACGCCCAGCGGCCGCATCTGGGGCTCTTTTCCCCACAGCAGGATAAATACCGCCATCGCCAGACAAATGGCCAGCGCCAGCACGATAATGACCTGGCGCAAGATATCGGTGTTGCCCAGCAGGGCGAACGGTGTGCTTTTCTGCTCTTCTGCTTCCAGTGAATTGGCCTCGCTGGTGGCAAGTGCAGATTTGTCGGTATTCACCAACGGATTATCAGCCACCAATCAAGTCCTCATACCGGCATGTTCATAATGGTTTTGTAGGCCTCAACCACCTTGTTGCGCACCTGCACGGTGGCATCGAAGGCGATACTCGACTTTTGCGCCGAGATCATGACCTGCTCCAGGCTGACCGATTCATCTCCCAGCTCGAAGCGGTTACGCAGATCACCGGTATTTTGCTGCAAGCCATTCACGTTATTTACCGCCTGAGTCAGCAGGGCGGAAAAATCCTGTTGCGGCGCCATACCATTGGCCGGGGTCAGCGGTTGCAGCTCGCCTTTGACGGCTTGCATGTCCGATAACAATGCAGCGGCGGTAATGTCCATTCCAGTCACTCCCTCTGTCAGATTAAGTAGCGTGAAGATCATAATGCAAACGACGGGCCAGTCTATCTTTATCTGTTCCTTCGTCTTGTATCCGATCATGCCGGGCCATTTCAGGCCGGCACGCTGATCCCGGCATCTCGCATGCGGGCCAGTTTATAACGCAGGGTGCGCGGGCTGATGCCGAGCTTTTCCGCTACCTGCTGGCGGCTGCCGGCGCAGGTTTGCAATGCCTGCAAGATAATCAGATGTTCCTGCGTGGCCAGCTCTTTGCCCAGATCACTGCCCTGTTCTTCCGCGATCATCTGTACCGGGTCGGTTGAGGGGGCAGAGAATGACGGCTGTGCCGCTGGCGCCGAGGCGTCCAGCAGAATATCGGTCGCTTCAATCACAGCACCATGCGCCAGTATCAGCGCCCGCTGTATCACGTTACCCAGCTCACGCACGTTACCCGGCCAGTGCCAGGCCTGCAATTTGACCCTGGCCTCGTCACTCAGTACCAGCCTTCCTCGTCCCTGATCGCGCCCGTGGCGCTGCAACAGATATTCCGCCAGTGGCATTATGTCGCCGGGCCGTTCGACCAGTGCCGGCCAGTGCAACGGAAACACATTAAGCCGGTAGAACAGATCTTCCCGGAAATGTTTTTCCGCAACGGCATGGTGCAGATCCCGATTGCTGGTCGCCAGCACCCGCACATCCAACGCTATTGTCTTGCGCCCGCCCAGGCGTTCCACTTCCCGCTCTTGCAACACCCGCAGCAACTTGGCCTGCAGGTTGAGATCCATTTCGGTAATTTCATCCAGCAGCAGGGTGCCGCCATGGGCCTGTTCGAATTTGCCAGGGCAGGCCAGAACCGCCCCGGTGAAGGCACCTTTTTCGTAACCGAACAGGGTGGCTTCCAGCATGTTATCGGGAATGGCGGCACAGTTGATGGCCACAAAGGGACCCCCGGCCCGCTCGGAGCGTTGATGAATAAAACGCGCCAGCACCTCTTTGCCGGTGCCGCTGGGGCCGCTTATCATCACGCTCGCCCCCGACTCGGCCACCTTTGTCGCCAGTTGCAGCAGTTGTATGCTACCGGCGTCCCCCACCACAGGATCGCCGCTGTCCGCCACGTCTTGTGACACATGGCGCGATACGACCGCCAGCAGGGCTTCTGGCGCAAACGGCTTGGCCAGATAATCCACCGCGCCGGCACGCATGGCGGCCACCGCGCCCGCCACCTGGGCGTAAGCGGTGATCACCAGCACCGGCAGGCCCGGAACACGACGGTTGATCCAGTCGAGCAACTCCAGGCCGTCCATACCGGCCATCTGCACATCGGTGATCACCAGCCGCACCGTTTGCTTCTGCAACCAGACGATGGCCGACTCGGCACTGTTGACCGCCTCGCAAGAAAAACCTGCCAGCAGCAGGGTATCCTGCAACGCTTGCTGCAACCCCGGATCGTCTTCGACGATGAGCATATCAACAACATCGGGCTGTACATCATTAGTCATGAAGATGCCTCCTTAACCTATTTACGCCATGTCCTATAACTGATGTGGACTCTGGGGCTGGTTTGCCTTTCTCGTCACCCTCGCGAAGGCGGGGGTACAGGACCTTTGCAGACAAACCGCCGTCTGACCGTTCTGCGCCACCAGTTCTGGACTCCCACCTTCCCGGGAATGACAACGCAGTAAAAAGACGCCACAAGCGCTGCCCTGCGTGCTCGGCCAAACGCGTTTAACTCGGACGAAATTCAACCGAAAAAGGTCACTAAACCCTAATAGCTGGAGGAAACAGACTATCTGCGCAGGCTCGATATTCCGCTTTCCCCCTCACTTCTTAGGCAGCCACAGGCTGAAGCAACTGCCCAGCCCCTGTGTCGACTGCACCGTGACTCGGCCCTGATGGGCGCGCATCACCGCCGTTACCGCCGCCAAGCCAAGACCGGTACCCTGACTTCGGGTAGTAAAAAACGGGGTGAAGATCCGATTGAGCAGGCTGGTGTCCATGCCTTTGCCGTTATCCCGTACTCGTATCTCGACTTCATCATTCGGGGCCGACATTACCGTCAGCTCGATCCGGGTCGCCCCCGCTTCTGTCGCATTCTCCAGTAAATTCAGCAGAATGCCTTTGAGGGCATGGGCGTTGCCTAGTACCAGCACCGGCTCCGCCGAAGAAACCTTCAGGGTGGCACCTTTGGCCACCAGCAAGGAAGCGGCCGCCTCGGCGTATTGGCGCACCAGCTCACTCAACTCCAATTCCTCGGCTATCGAGCTCTGCTCGGGCCGGGCAAACAGCAAAATGTCGCTTATTTGACGCTCTATGTCGTTCAGCCGCGCCATCAGCCGCTGCTGAAACTGCGCCCGTTGCGTATCACTCAGGGTGGAAGCAGATAAATTCGCGCCGTACAAGATGGCGGCAGAAAGAGGTGTACGTATTTGATGGGCCAGGATAGCCGCCATTTGCCCCAGCGCCGCCAGACGCTGGGCATGGCTTTGCTGCTCAACCCAGGTACGGGTGGGCGTCATGTCGGTCAACTGGATCAGCTGGCCGGGTTGTCCTTCTACGTGCGCGATGGCCAGCTGTATGCGCCGGCCGTCTTTCAACGACACCTGCAGCCCGTCATCCGGCTGCGGCGCAAACACCCGTTCAATCACCCCGGGCCAGCGCTCTGCCAGCAAAGGCTCGCCCAGTATCGCCCGAGCCGCCGGGTTGGCCAGCGCCACCCGCCCCCGGCCATCCAGCCAGACCACACCGCTGGGCATGGCATTCAGCAATAACTCCATATTCAAGGGCGTACCTGACGACGCTTTTAGCAATAGGGCAGGATCACTGAACATAAGGTGGCGACGATTGAGGAAGTAGTTATCGGATTATTCAATAAGCATGCCAAAGCCGGAAACATGAGGCGTGAGACCGCTTATCGTAGGCGCCCATTGATGCGCCGCAGCCGCCAGAGAATAGGAACTGACAGGCATAAACTGATACCACATCCACCGGCTGTTTCTCTGACGGCTTACGGCTTAACGCTTTTTTCCGCCTCACGCCCTCACATGTCACGGTTAATACCGTATTTCTTCATTTTCTCGACCAGGGTGGTGCGGCGCATGCCCAGGTGCTCGGCGGCTCGCGCCACCACGCCGTCGTTGACTTCCAGCGCCTGACCAATCATGTCCATCTCGATATTGGCCAGCATTTTCTTGAGGTTGACGCCCTCAGGCGACAGCGAGGGGGCGACCGGTTCCGGCTGTTCAAGCTCCATATCGTCAACCGGCTGAAAATCGAAGAAATCGGCCTCGTCTTCGGCCTGCTCATCACCGGACTGAAACATCGCAGACAGCGCATCTCGTTCGTCCAGTTCATCGAAAGACCGCACGACCAGCTGCTCGTCACTCAAAAAACGGTATTTCGCCGGCAGGTCTTCCGGCTGCACCACCAGGTTTGGACACAGAATAAACATCCGCTCCACCAGGTTGGACAACTCGCGCACGTTACCCGGCCAGTGCCAGGATTGCAGCGAGGCAATAGCATCCGCCGAAAAAGACAGGTCGGCACCGTGAGTAAGCCGATGACGAGCAATCAGTTCATTCAACAACAGAGGAATATCGTCCTGGCGTTGGCGCAAGGGGGGAGCCTCAATCGGAAAGACATTCAACCGATAATAAAGATCTTCCCGAAAACGCTGTTCATAAATCATCTGCTCAAGATCGCGGTGCGTCGCCGCAATCACTCGCACCTTGGCCTCGATCGGCCGGGTACCACCGACCCGTTCGAAGGTGCGCTCCTGCAATACCCGCAACAGTTTAACCTGCATCGGCAACGGCATGTCGCCTATCTCGTCCAGAAACAGGGTACCGCCCTCGGCCAACTCGAAACGCCCCTTGCGCGCCGACACCGCACCGGTGAAGGCGCCTTTTTCGTGGCCGAACAGCTCGCTTTCCAGCAGCTCGGCCGGAATGGCACCGCAGTTGATGGGCACGAAAGGCCCCTCTGCCTGCAACGACAAGGCATGAATGGCGCGGGCGATCACTTCCTTGCCGGTACCAGACTCACCCAGCAGCAGCACATTGGCCGGTTTGCCCGCCACCTGACGGATCAGGTTCTTCACCTCTTTCATGGAGGCACTGGCGCCAATCAGTAACTGTTGCAGACCCGCATCCTGCTCGTTGGACGGCCGCACCGGCTGCCAGTATTGCGCCTGGGTCAGCAACGAAGTCAGCTCGTCATAAGTCAGCTCGCTCAGGGTGCCCAGTAAATTACCGGCCCGGCAGCCGGTATTCTTCAGACTGATAAAGGCATGATGCGGAAAGGTATTCAGCAACTGAGGTAAAGAGATATCCGTATCGCCCACCAGCACCGTCACATTCTGCGGCTGACTCTGCAACCAGGTCTGATCTTCAGCCCGACTGCCACTGCGCCACTTCACTTGCATGAAGGAAAGGATGGCTTCAAGCCTTGACCGTCGCTCCTGGTTGTGGTCCATAATCAGGACGAAGCCGTTAAAGCCCATAGGGTAAATATCCTTGCTATTCAATTAGTTATTATGAGTGCTTACTCGATGATTATCCCGAATCGGTCATAGCATAGCATCATGATGGTGCCAATATGAACCCATTAGTCGTAATTCTGACACAGGCGTCAAAATAACTCGACAGATAAGGTCGCATAAAGTCCATGATCATTGATCAAGATCAAATCCCCACTTGAGGCTGTCTATTTTTCAATCAAAACCCATTTATCAGCCGAGGAGCTGGCAAATTTCTGACACCGATGGATAAAAAACGATAATCGACGAGACAAACTGAGCCGTCACTTTTTTCGGAAGGTTTCAAAAGATAAGGGTTCTGCTCTGGGTATTGGATATTTATTGATAAATGGAGGGTAAACAAGAGGATAAACGCGCATAGCGACCTGACGAAAAGACAACACTCAAATCAAGCGGCGCCGGTATTGGCGCCGATGACATAGGGTCAGGCTGGCACCTGTTGCTGGCCAGCGGGAATGGCATCCCAGCTTTCCTTGATATCACGCAGCAAACCACTAATGGCTTCCAGCTTATCGATACTGTTTTCGGTATTGGCCAGTACCAGCTCGGCCATGATGAACTCATAGAGGTTATCGAGATTGGCCGCTATCTCGCCGCCGGTGTCATGATCCAAGGCCATACGCAGTTCGGCGACGATCATCATGGTGGCCCCCAGCAATTCACCACGCTGGTCCGGCTTTTCCTGCTCTATGGCAACTCGAGCCTTGGCCAGCCGTTCTAGGGCACCGGCCAATAACATTTGTACTACTTTATAGGGACTGGCTACGGTTTTTTGACTGTCCAACGCCACAGATTTATAGGCTTTCATTGAGCCACGCATTGCTACTTACTCCTACATTACGTCTAATTACGTTTAACGGTTTGATAAGCCTGCACCGAACGGCGACCTTTATGCATTTTTTTAAGTTGCTCGCCCAGCTGTAACTGTAGCTGTTCGGCGGCTTCTTTTAATTGGCGCGAGCGAACAATCAGCTCGCTCGATTCGGCAGCACTTATGTCACCTTCGCTAATCACTTGCGCCAAAAAATCGGCTCTTACTGCCAGCTGTTCGGCAAAATATTCTTCATCAAACTCATCCGCCTTAGCCAGCTCGGCAAACAGTTTAATATCCAACTCGGTTAGCTGCGTGAGAGAGCTCATGACTTACTACCGCTAAAGTCAGGCATATTGGCAAAGGCTGCCGTGACTGAACTCAGCTGCTGATTTAATTGTGCAATCATAATATCCATACTGGTAAATTGCTTATAAGTACGCTCTTCAAACTTCTCCATATAAAGCTCGAAGTCGACCGCTTCTTTATCGAGCTTTGCCATTTTCTCGTTTAGTGACTTATCACGCTCGGTTAAAACCCCTTCTTTACCGACGAAACTTTCCAGCATCTCATCCAGCTTGTTCGACACCCCTTTTTCAGACGCAAACAAGTGGCCAATGCGCTCGAAGTTGTCTTCTACCTGCTTTTTAAGAATATCCTCATCCAGCTCTATGGTGCCGTCTTTTTTACTGGTAATACCCAGGTCAGTCAGGTTTTTAATTGGGGCTACCGCGCCTTCTACCGATTCGCTCAGCATGTTACGAATTTGCGATGTTAAACTACGGGTACTGCTATCGCCATTCAGTGGGCCGGCTCGCTCGGTGTCGGGATCATAAGACGTCAGCTGATTGATGGCACTCATCACCTTATTAAAGGAGTCAACAAAGCCTTTTAAATTTTTCTCTACCGTACTTTTATCATAACCGATGGTTAAAATCGTTTCTTTCTTGGCGTCAGTTTTATCAGAAGTTTCTGGGTCATTCACTTTTTTAAGATCCAGCGTCACCCCTTGAATCGCATCTTTAATCTCGTTGCTTTGGCTGGTAACTAATGCACCATCTATGGTCACTTGTGCGTCTTTAGCCGGTTGGATCTCGGTAACGGAACCCAGTGTAGCCAGGCTAGGGCCCTCTCCATTACCATCACCGGTAGCAGAAACGGTCACTTCATTTTCGGTACCGGTTTTTTCAGCAAAAAACACCAACCGAGATCCGGTGTCATCTGTCACGACAGTAGCGCGTACCCCTTTGTTTTCTTCAGCGTTGTTTACTGCTGCCGCCACCTCTGCCAAGGTGCTTTTCTCTTTATCTATCGCCACGCTAAATGACTCGTCACCTACACCTAGGGTCAAAGTACCCGAGCCTAGCGTTTTTTCGGCATCCGCCTTAGGAATGGCATCAGAACCCACTTTATGGGCTTGTGCCAACTGCTTAACCACTAGCGTATAACTACCGGCTACCGCGTCTTTATCTGCTTTGGCACTAGTAAAACCGCTGTTATTAAAGCTGGTAGAACGCTTTTGAAAGGCCTCTTCCTCACCCAAGGCTTTAAGCGAGTCTTTAAACTCACTCAGCACGCTTTTTAGTGAGCCATAAGAAGACAGCTGCACGTTAATGTCATTAGCTTGACGAGCTAGCATTTTTTCTTTAGGTGCCCGCTCGGCGGACACGGTTGCATCCACAAACTGTTGAATTGGAAAACCCGAGCCAACGCCGGGTAATTTCAAACCGCTCATAATGTAGTCTCCTCTGCGTTGGCCAAAGATTTAAGCCTTAACGTCAATCAAGCCACCACTGGCTTCGGCCAAGCGAGCGATCACGTCTAACAGCTCTTCGGTAGGAATCTGGCGAATAGTATCACCACTTTGACTATCAATCACTGTCACTACATTGCGGCCCGAGTCTTCGTCTACGCGAAATTTAAGCTCATGAGTAAAGCTACCCACAAACTTGTCCATCTGCTCGGCCATGTCGGCCAGCTGTTCGGCGGTCAGATTTTGTGCTGTTTGTTCGGTCACCGAGGCGCTATTCGCATCTGTTTTATCCAGCGCCTGCACGGCCTGCACCGTTTGTGTAGCTTCACGGCCTACGGGTTTCGTGGTGGTTGCCTGCTGTATTGTGCCCATATCAGAAGCTAAAACAGGGGCTTTGGGGGATAAAGGAAGAGTGTCCATCATTGCATCCTCAAGCTTATGCTATACAGACTAATAAATGAAAACGCTGCTTAGCTTAATGCGGTAAGGCTTTGGTACTAACAATAAGCACTCAGCACCAACAACCTTAAACTAAACAGCCTCGCATTAGAGGAGACTTAAGTTAAAGTAACTTAAGTTAAATCAACTTAAATCAACTGAAAAAACGGGGGCCAAGCCCCCGGTTACTAATATTAAGGTCTTAGCCCAACAGTGAAAGAGCCGCCTGCGGGATTTGCTTGGCTTGAGCCAGGATGGAAGTACCGGCCTGCTGCAGGATCTGCTGCTTGGTCAGATTCACGGTTTCCTGGGCAAAATCCACATCCTTGATGCGAGACATGCCAGCCGCCGCGTTTTCACGAGTGTTGGCCAGGTTGTTGATGGTGCTGTTCAAACGGTTTTGCATGGCACCCAGGTCGGAACGCTGGGCATCAATCATACCAATGGCACCGTCAAGAATGGAAACCGCGGACTGTGCTCCAGCTTGAGTAGACAAATTAATATCAGCTACCGATGATAAATCTGAGAAATCGGCAGTAGCGGATGCACCAATAGTAGCATTCGCTCCACCAGCATCGATAGAAAAGGCTTCGTTGGAACTCAGACGTACCGAACCAGTTATATTAGCAGTATCAGTAGCTGTAGCACCCGCAACAAGCGTTACCCCTGTACCTTTATTACCATCAATATCAACACCAGTTAAATCAATATCTCCACCTACATATCCAGATATACCAATATCTGCACCTGACTTATCAGTCAGAGTTAGAGTGCCACCATCAACTGATGCTTGAACACCGGTATCGGTAGCCTTAGCATTAATAGCATCTGCAAGAGCAGACAAGTCACCCGGGTCGCTGATATTTGCAGAAATCGAAGAACCATTTAGATCAAAATCTATCTTGCCTTTCACAGCTAAACCTGAAAGTTCGGCTTGGGTCGAAGCTTCTGCGGAAACACCGGTATTTGCAGACTCTTTATTAATATTGGAAGCTATGGTGCTAGCTGACTGACCAGCTCCAATAGCTACACCAACATCATCCCCTGTACCTTTAATGGTAAAACCAGCGGAAGCCGTTACTCCGTTCGCAGCTGTAAGTGTTGCTTGGCCTAACGCACTACCGGCTAGAGTAAAACGATTTGAACCTATAGAATCCGCAGATACATTTTTAAGGGTAAGATCAATGGTCTCGTTAGAGTTTGCACCCACTTGTAGTGTACGGCTGCCAAATGAGCCATCAATCAAATTTTGCCCGCCGAAAGAGGTAGTTTCGGCGATCCGGGTCAGTTCAGACTGTAACGCACTCACTTCTTTCTGAATCGCCTTGCGATCGTCAGCCGAGTTGGTTCCGTTAGCAGACTGCAATGACAGGTCACGCATACGCTGCAGTATGTTGGTGGACTCGTTCATCGCACCTTCTGCGGTTTGCGCGATGGAGATACCGTCACTGGCGTTTTTCATCGCTACACCCAAACCACGCACCTGAGAGTTGAGGCGGTTGGAAATTTGCAGACCGGCGGCATCGTCTTTGGCGGAGTTGATGCGGCTACCGGTTGCCAGACGCTCCATGGAGGTGGCCAGCGCGCTGCTGGACTGGTTCAGGTTACGCTGTGCGGTCATGCCGGTAACGTTGGTGTTGACTGTAATCGCCATAATAAACTCTCCGTTGAGGTTCTTTCCGGCGCCATGCCGGTGTTGCGTTCTATCTGTTGTTCTTACCCGGGTTATCGGCAAGAAAAGTAACGACTTTAAGGTTTTTTACGCGCTAAATTATCGGTACATGTTCTTGCCTGGTTACATATGAGTATCGGCGTGACGGTGGGAAGCTTTAGGAGAAATTGTGAGGCGTGAGGCGTGAACGATGGGGTGACCCCGACCATTCACGCCTTACCTCTCTATCTGGGCCAAGTTAAATGTAATTAAACAAACTCATGTTCTGTACCTTGCCGAACATGGTCTGGGTGGCTTGCAGAGCGACCATGGTCTGACCGAACTCGCCGGTGGCCTTGGCGTAGTCCAGATCTTCCATACCGCTACGCAGTTTTTCCAGCGTCAGCGTCATGTCGGCGTGGGTCTCTTTCTGGTTGTCCAGCCGCTGCATGCGGTTTCCGGTGTCGGCACGCACCTGGGTAAAGTGGCTACCCATGGCATCCAGTTCATCGAGGATGTCGATCATTTCACTCTGTCCGCTGGGGTTGTGGCCGTCACTTTCCAGCCAACTCTTAGCGCGGTTTAGAATGTCGAATACGCCGCGCTCATCCTGACCGGTGCCGTCTTGCACTGCCGATGACAAGGTGACCTTATCACCGATCCGGGCTTCACCCTTGATGACGATTTCAACGCCGTCGACGGTGATCTTGTCACCCGAGGTATAGGCAGCCGGATCGGCCGGAGGCGCCGGCATGCTCACACCATTGTTGTCGGTAACCCGATAAGAGATGTCACCGGAAATCGGACTACTGTCCATAAACTCTATGGTGTAGGGGTGCGCATCGGTAAAACCGGCTTTGTCAGCGATGTTGGCACTTTCTACCCGCACCTGCTCTTCTCTGGGCTCTGTGCCCAGATGGTACTTCACGGTAAAGTCGCCGCGTGGATTGGATACGCCGCCAAAGACCAATTCGCCGTCGTGGTTGATACCCACTTTGACGCTGTCACCAATCATCATCTCTCTCTGGCCACTGTCGCCGCTATAGCTCACACTACCGTCTGGTTGACGGGTAAATGGGTCGGTATCGGTTTGAAAACCGCCGAAAATGGCCTGCCCGAATTCGTCTTTGGTATTGGCGATATCGAGCATTTCGTCGATGCGGCTCTGCAGTTCAGCCTTGTAGGCGTCTCGTTCCCGCTGGGTAATGGCCGGGTTGTTGGCGCCCAGCATGATTTCTTTCACCTGCTGGGTGATGTTTTCGCCGCTAACTAGCCCCGTTTCTTCACGCCGCAGCCGGTTTTCGGCCAGGTTGATGTTGTTCTGGTACTGGTCGAGCTTACGCAGTTCCTGCTTGTAGTTGAGAATACCGTTGGCGGCGACCGGGTCATCACTGGCGTATTCTACCCGCTTGCCGGAGGACATTTGCCCCAGCTGCCGGTTGGCCTCGGAGGTGCGGCCACTGATATTGTCCAGGTTACGCTGAATAAACTGAAAACTGGCTACTCGCATCGTGATTCCTTAGCGTATCTGCAAGAGGGTATTCATGGTCTCGGAGGCCACGGTCACCACCCGGGCCGAGGCCATGTACGACTGCTGAAAACGCAGCAGGTTGGCGGCTTCTTCATCCAGGTTGACCCCGGAGGTAGACAGCATGCGATCGTAAGACTGGTTATAGGCCGCTTCGGCAGCCAGTGCTTTTATCCGCTGGTTTTTGGTGAGGCCGCCTATTTCTACCGTGGTTTTATTGAGGCTGTCGGTCACGGTCGACTTGCCGTTGTTGAGCCATTTTTTGTTTTGCAGCTCGGCAAAAGCCAGGGCATTGGTGTTATTGCCCGAACCACCCGCCTGCTTGATCTCAAACTGGTCAAACTCCTTGGCATCTCCCTTGACGTTCAACTCCACATCATTGAAGGCAATCTTGCCATTGGCATCGGGTACGCCACTGAACAGGCTGGCGCCATTTTTATCGAGCACGTTATACACAAGCCCTCCAGCTCCGTCATCTTCTATCTTCATACTCAGCGGGTAGTCGGCCTCGGGGATGGCCGTGGCAGGAGGCACTACCTCATTCAGTGTGATCCCCACCTTGGCGGTACCGGTATTATCGCCGTTGGGGCTAACCATCACCGAGCCGGAGGCGGCAATCTGATCGCCGGTGTTCAGGTTCACTTCCAGATCGTTTCCACCCTGGCGGGTGGGCCTTAGCTGCATTTCATCACCGGTACTGGGTACATCACTTAACGAAAAACTGAAACCCAGATCCGGCAGGTTAATGGTTTGCTTGGTACCGGGGCCAACGACGACGTCCGCGGCGTCAATGCCCACAGACTCACCGGTGGTGACATCGGTTAACAGATAATCTCCATTAGCCTGATATTCAAGCGTATATTCACCGCCGGTCAGCTTGCCGGTATCGGTAATCTCAACTCCCCCGCTGATGGCGGGGTTGTTCCCGATAAAACGGCGAGCCTGGGCGTCGGGATCGTTGATGTCGTTAAAGAAATTTTCTCCCGCTATACCATTCAAATCCACCCCCTGCGCCTGCACCCGATTAAAGGCATCGGCAATGGCGATGGCGGTTTTACCCATGTCGCTCAGGTTGGGGCCGAGTATTTGATCCCGATAATGAAACAGGGCCCCTATTTCGCCACCCAGGGCCTGGCTACCCTTGAGGCGGGTAGCCTGATCCGGGTTATTGGGGCTGGTCAGATACAACTCGGTTTGTTGCGGATCCGGCGAGCCGGGCCTCACTTCCATCCCGTACGCCTGGTTACCACTGACTAACGGCTCACGGCCACCCAGCATCACCGATATCATGCCGTTTTTGTCTTTGATGGTAGTAATTTGTACTTCCTGCCCCAGTTCCTGGATCAGCCTGTCACGCTGATCGAGCAGGTCATTGGGCGTGCCGTTAAGGCCGGCATTAAAAATCTGTTGGTTAAGCTCGGCAATACCGGCGGTGATAGACGTAACGTGCTCGGCGCGGGATTCGATATCCCGATTCTTGATCGTCATTTCCTGCTCGAGCGCACTGTAATACTCGTTGAAATGGTTGGCAATATCGTTGGCGTTAGCCAGCATCAACTCGCGGTTACCCAGGTTACCTGGGTTGTCTGCCACGGCGTTAATGGCACCGTATAAATCATCCAGACTGGCGGCAATGCCCTGATTGACGCTGGTCAGGCCTTTATCGAGAAAGCTGAGGTGGTTATACAGGGCTTCTGCGCCCGCCAGCTCGGTATTATTAATAAGTACGTCTTTGAAGGCGTATTCCTGATACATTCGGGTCACGTCGGTGACTCGAGTACCGGTGCCGTAGAACTGGCCACCCGAATACATCTGCAGCGTGGTCATCTGCTCCACTCTCTGACGACTGAAGCCTTCGGTATTGACGTTGGCGATGTTATGGCCGGTGGTCGCCAGCTGACTTTGCGCTGCCAGCAGGCCACTGACACCGGTTTGATACATATCAACAGCCATCTTGTGTCCTTATGCTTGTGATACCAGTCGGGTTACGGTATTGAAAATGGAACTCAGCTTGTCGGCATATTTGGGGTCGGTGGCATAACCGGCCTCTTGCAATGCCTTGAAATACTGCCGGGGTGAGTCGGTTTGCTGCAACGCATCGCCATAACGTGGGTTATCGTGCAAAAAGTCCACATAATCGTTGAAGCTGTCGTTGAAGGAACCGTATGAACGAAACGGCGCCTGCACCTTAACGGCGATGCCCTGCTCGTATTCCAGGGTATTGACCCAGGTTTTTGCCTGCTTCCAGCTGTTATCGGCCTTGATGCCGAAAAGATTATGGCTGGAGTCACCATTTTTTGGGCCGATGATCTTTTTGCCCCAGCCGGTTTCCAGTGCCGCCTGGGCCAGCATGGCCTCGGGTGGCAGGCCCAGACGCTTTCCTGCCGCCACGGCCGCGGGCATGAGCCGGCGTACAAAGTCCTCCGGGGAACGGAACGGCTCGCTGGCGTTATAGGTAACCGACTCTTTGCCGTTGGTGGCGGCTTGCAAGGGAGGCCGCGCTCGCTTGTCTGCCTGAGCGGCCCCGGAGCCTGCCGCATCGGCCATCACATCTATCGGCCGAACCACCTTGCCGGATACCCGGCGTACACCGGTCAGTTCGAAGTGCCGGGCCGCCGGCTCTGCCTTGTCTTGCTCGCCACCCAGTTGCCGAGCAACCAGATCGGCCAGCCCCAGGCTGCCCTGGCGGCTGAGTTCGGCCGACATCTGCTGATCATGCATGTCCTGATAATACTGGGTGTAACGGCTGTTCATGGGGCTGTTAGACTCGAACACCTTGTTGGCGGCACGCATCGACTTGAACAACTGCTGGGTGAACAGGCTCTCGAACTGGCGCGCCGCTTCGTCCAGCGCCTTGCCGCGGTCTTGCTCAAAGCCCTGCTGGCGCAGCTTGTCCAGCCCCTGAATGTCGTTGGCCAGCAGGCTGTTGTTGTATGAGTCGGTGGGTGTCATGCCGTTACTCCTGAAACAAGGCTGTCAACTTTAAGCTGTCAGCTGTAAGTAAAACCAGAGCCTGAAACCGAGATCCTGATGGTCACCAGGATGACGGCAAAAATACAAAACAAAAGCCGATTTCATTCGACCGTTTTTAGGCCCCTTCACCCGCTTGGTCGAATAAATTCGCCCCTACAAAACACGCCGACTTTTATATAGCCAGGTGCTTGGCGCTTTCTTTAAATAATCACCAATTCGCCCTGTATGGCACCGGCCTGACGCAGGGCTTCGAGTATGGCGACCAGATCACCGGGTGCCACTCCAACCTGATTGACTGCCCGCACCAGGTCATCCAGGGTGGTGCCGGTGTCCAGCTTGAACATGCGGCCGTCTTGCTGTTCTACGTTGATGTTGCTGTTTGGCACCACCACGGTTTCGCCACCGGCCAGCGCATTGGGCTGAGACACCTGGGGGTTTTCGGAAATGGTAATGGTCAAGCCGCCGTGGGTAATGGCCGCCGGTTTCAACTGCACCTGCTGGCCAATCACCACGGTACCGGTGCGCGAGTTGATGATGATTTTGGCGGCTTCGTCGGCCACGTCCACGGTCAGGTTTTCCAGCGTCGACAGATAACTGACCCGCTGACCCGGATCACGCGGCGCATACACCTGCACCGAGGTGGCATCCAGTGCCTGGGCGTTGTTGGGGCCCACCAGATCGTTGATGGCCTCGGCCATGCGTTTGGCGGTGGTAAAATCGGAGCGGTGCAGGTTAAAGGTGATGGTGTCGCCGCGACCGAACGAGCTTTCTACTTCGCGCTCGACCATGGCGCCACCGGGAATGCGGCCGACGGTGGGAATATTGATCATGATGGAAGAGCCATCGGCGCCCTCTGCTCCCAGGCCACCCACCACCAGGCTGCCCTGAGCCAGGGCATAAACCCGGCCATCCACCCCTTTCAAGAAGGTTTGCAGCAGGGTGCCGCCGCGCAGGCTCTTGGCCTCGCCGATGGCAGACACGGTAATGTCGATGGTCTGGCCCGGCTTGGCAAAGGCCGGCAGCTCGGCATGCACCGCCACCGGTGCCACGTCGTTCATCTTGGGCCGCAGGTTGTCGGGCACGGTAATGCCAAAGTTGTTGAGCATGGTACGAAAGGTCTGGGCGGCAAAGGCGTTGTTACGCTCGCCGGTACCGGGCAGGCCCACCACCAGACCATAACCGACCAGCTGGTTGGCACGAACGCCGGCCACCGAGCTGATGTCTTTGATGCGGGCAGCCTGAGCCTGCATGGTGAATACCGGTAATAACAAGATGCTCAAAAAACAGGCGGCGAGCCGTTTCATTTATTAACTCCTTTGGTCGAATGAATTCGACCCTGCAAAAAGCGACATTAAAACGGCAGCCAGGGGCTGTTGAAGAACTTGGCCAGCCAGCCTCGGGTCTGGGTGTTGGCAAAGTCACCGGTGCCGCCGTAATAGATGCGGGCATTGGCAACCCGGGTCGACTCTACCCTGTTGTCGGCACCGATATCCTGCGGCCGTATCATGCCGCTGATGCGCACGTATTCTTCGCCGGTATTCAGCATTATCCACTTTTCGCCCTGCACCAGCAGGTTACCGTTGGCCAGCACCTGGGCCACGCTGACGGTAATGCTGCCCTGCAGGCTGTTGCTCTGGTTGGTGTTGGCCTGACCGTCGAATTCGTTGTTGCTCGACATGGAAGCCTGTAGTGGGTAACCGCCGATGTTGACCGGCGCCCCCCCGAGACTGAGCGGGTTGATGTTCAGACTGGAGTCTTTTCCCTGCTGGGTAGTGGCGCGCTTCTGGGCACGGGTAGACTCGGCCAAATCGACGGTAATGATGTCGCCAACCCGGTGCGCCTTGATGTCGGAATACAGGCTGTTGGCGTAGTTGTCCCTGAAAATACCGCCGTTGGGTTCCAGCTGCTGTTCGCTCAGGCTGGGGATCACCGGCGCAAAGGCGGGATCATCCGGTTTGGGGGTATAGGGGGTGCTGGTGCAGCCCGCCAGTCCGCCAAGCCCCAGAACCAATGCCGTCATTATGCTACGCATTACACTCACCCTGTTTAAAGACCCGTTACAGCTGCTGGTTGACGTAAGCCATCATTTCATCAACCGACGAGATCACCTTGGAGTTCATTTCGTACACCCTCTGGGCCTGGATCAGGTTAACCAGCTCTTCGGTGACGTTGACGTTGGAGGTTTCCAGCATACCCTGCTTGATGGTGCCGTAGCCGTCGGCCCCGGCAATGCCCTGCAGTGCCGCACCGCTCGACTGGGTTTCCAGATAGAGGTTTTCACCCTTGGGTTGCAGACCGGCCGGGTTGGCGAAGTCGGTCAGGATCAACTGGCCAATCACCTGGGATTCGGCCTGACCGGCCAGTTGCACCGATACCTCGCCGTTGGTGCCCACGCTGATGCTCTGGGCATTGGCGGGGATCTGCATTTCCGGCTGCAACGGATAGCCGTTGCCGGGGGTAACGATGATGCCTTCTTCATTGAGGGCAAACTGACCGTTACGGGTGTAGCCGGTGGTGCCGTCGGGCAACATGACTTCAAGAAAGCCACGGCCGTCAATCATCACATCCAGGGCGTTATCGGTGGTTTGCACGCTGCCCTGGGTAAAGGTTTTCTGGGTGGCCACCACCTTGCTGCCCGCCCCCAGCATGAGGCCGGATGGCAGATTGGTGTCGGCGGTCGCCCGGCCACCGGGCTGGTGAATGTTCTGATACAGCAGGTCTTCGAAGATGGCCCGGCCTTTCTTGAAGCCGACGGTGCTGGCGTTGGCCAGGTTGTTGGAGGTGACCGAAATATTGGTCTGCTGGGCATCGAGGCCGGTTTTACTAATCCATAATGCGGGGTTCATCGCAATCTCCTTTAGATACGCAGCAGCTGTGCATGGGCTTTGTCATTCTCTTCGGCGTGACTCATCATCTTCAGCTGGGTTTCGAAACGGCGCTGCAAGTCGATCAGGTGGGTCATTTCGGCCACCGGGTTGACGTTGCTGCCTTCCAGAGCGCCCGCAATCAGCTGCACCTGCGCCGAAGGTGCCTCGGGCTGACCGTCTTTACGACGGAAGAGACCATCCAGTCCTTTTTCGATGTCACCGTTATCGGGCAACACCGTCTTGATGCGTTGCAGCTCTGCACCGCCGTTGGCGGGCTCGCCTTCCAACCTCGCAAAGATGGTGCCGTCTTTGTTGATTTCCATTTTTTCCAGCGGCAACGGCAAAAAAATGGGCCCGCCGTTGTCGTCCAGCACGTTGAGGCCGTTGCTGGTTTGCAGCACGCCCTCGGGAGTGAGCTGCAGGCTGCCGAACCGGGTGTAAGCCTCGGAGCCGTCCTTGGACTCCACCGCCAGCCAGCCGTCGCCGGCCACGGCAACGTCAAGATCCCGACCCGTGGTCTGAATGGGACCGGAGGCAAAACTTTGCCCCGGCCGCTCGGCCATGGCAAACACCCGGCTGGGCAAGCCTTCACCAAAGGCCTGCATGGCCCGGGCCTGCTCCATATCGGCCTTGAAGCCGGTGGTGTTGGCGTTGGCCAGATTGTTGGCACGCAGGGCCACGCTGTGCATGTTTTCTTTGGCGCCAGACATGGCGATATAAAGCAAATGATCCATTTCAGCTCCGTCGACGTTGTTGCCGAATAAGTACTGAGTGATGCTGAACGTCAGCTATTGCACAAACTAGATTGCATAATCATCTGCAAGATTAGTGCCATTAGACAAAGCTGTTAGTCATGAATAAACAAAAAATCAAAGCGAGATCCTGACTGTCGTCAGGATGACGGACACCACTGAAAACACCGAACATAATAAAACACCGCTCTTTGGGGAACGGTGTATTTCTTTCGACTTCAAGCTTATTGCCTACGGCTATTTCTTACCGGATTTGCAATATGGTCTGCTGCAGGGTGCTGTTCACTTCCAGTGCCCGGGAGTTGGCCTGAAAATTACGCTGGGCGGTGATCAAATCCACCAACTCGCTGGTCAGGTTGGTGTTTGAGCTCTCCAGCGCCGCCACGCTGACCTTACCGAATACGCCGGTATTGGGCTGACCGGTCACGGCTTCACCCGACAGCAGCGATTGCCGCCATTGGGTATCGCCAACCTGAGTCAGGCCCTGATCGTTGGGGAAGCGCGCCATGGCCACTATGCCCAGGTTTTCTGAAGTACCGTTGCTGTAGGTGGCCTGCACCAAGCCATCGGGGCCGACATCCACCTTGGTCAGTCGACCGACAGTGGTACCATTCTGGCTGGAAGAGGTCACCTCGAACGGACCGGAATTAAGACTGGCAGAGTCGATTTTAACGGTTAAGGTTTGAGTCGGATCTGAGCCATTGGTAAAGCCCAGAGCATTCGTCGTGAACTCGGTTGGCAGAGGTGCCGTCAAAACACCGCTGCTGTCAAAGGTCAATTGCTGCGGACCACCTAGCGCTTCTTGACCATCAACATAGACATACATCTGCCATTCGTTAGTGCCCGCCGCAGCATTACTGTCCTTGACGAAATACTGGGTCATGGTGTGGGTGTCACCCAAGGAGTCGTATACGGTCAATGAAGTAGATGACGTATAAGTGGCGGAATTACCCGGGTCGAAATTTGCCGGATCCAGGGCTCCGGCCTTGGCGGGCAAATTGATACCGGTATTGACCTCTGTAGTTGCCTGGGGTTCACCGGCCTTGTCGGGAATTTTCAGCGCCTGGGTGCTGTTCAGGCCCAGACCGGCAGGGGTGCCGTCGGCATTGGCCTGGTAGGTCTGTAAATAGTGTCCCTGGGAGTTGGTGATAAAACCCTGATCATTGAGTCGAAAGGCGCCGGCCCGGGTAAAGGTGCGATCCAGAGAGCCTTGCTCGTTGGACATTACAAAAAAGCCGCTGCCGTTGATGGCCATGTCCAGCGAGTTGTTGGTGAACTGCAAGGCGCCCTGATGGAACTGCTGGGACACGGAGGCGGTTTGAACACCGCTGCCGGTACTGGTCTTGGCGTTGGAAAAAATGGAGTTGGCATACACGTCGGCAAATTCGGCCCGCGACTCTTTAAAGCCGAGGGTGTTGACGTTGGCAATGTTGTTGGCGGTTACGTCCAGATCTTTCTGGGCCGCGTTAACGCCGCTCAGGGCAATATTAAAAGACATTAATGTTCTCCTTATGCCGCTTTACGGCCGGCTATTTCGAGTACCTGATTCAGAGGAATGCCCCCCAGACCAGCAAGGTTCACCAGAGTCGGGCTGGTGGCACTGCCCAGGGTGACGCTGTCGACCCTGCCAAAGGCCAGGGCATTAAGATCTTCACGTTGATTATCAATCAGGCCGCTGACCTTGATTTTGTAACGGCCCTCGGGCGCCGGCTCGCCATTGTCGTTCAGGCCGTCCCAGGTAAAGGGCACGTTGCCTTTTTGCGGGCCGTCCAGTGACATGGTTCGCACCAGTTCACCCTTTTCATTTTCTATTCTGATCAATACGTTATCAGCTCCCTCGCCGGTTACGGCGATGCCGTCTACCGCTTCAGACTGATCCCAATAGGCCAGGTTGCTGGGCAGCAAGACTTTTTGCCCGACCAGGCTGGAGGCCTGCAGCGCCTGGCTGGAGGTCATGACGTCACTTAGGCTCGACAGTTTTTCGCTCATCTGATTGATGCCGTCGGCGGTGGTGAAGGACGTCATCTGGGCAATCATCTGGGAATTATCCGCCGGCTTGAACGGATCCTGATAGGCCAGTTGCTGGGTCATCAATGCAAAAAAGTCTTCCTGCCCCAACTGGGCCCGGCTGGGATCTTCGGCTTTTTCGGCCGGGCTTTGCTCTCCGGGCCATTGCAGACCGTTAAGATAATCGTTATTTACTTGCATGCGTTATTACCCCTTACCCAGCCGCAGGGTCTGCTGCAGCATCTGTTTGGCGGCATCGGCCACCTGCACGTTGGTCTGGTAGTTGCGCGATGCGCTGAGCATATCGGTCATCTCTTCCACCACGTTGACGTTGGGCTTGTAAATAAAGCCGTCTTTGTCCGCCATCGGGTGATCGGGCCGGAATTCTTTCAGCAACGGCTTGTCGGTTTCGACGATACCCATTACCTTGACGCCGACGCTTTCCTGACGGTCAGACAGCGCCTGGTTCAGATCGGCGGCAAACACCGGTTTGCGGGCACGGTAGGTTTCGTCGATGCTGGAGCTGACACTGTCGGCATTGGCCAGATTACTGGCGGTGGTATTGAGCCGCACCGACTGGGCGCTCATGGCGCTACCGGAAATATCAAATACCTTAAACAGGCTCACATTGAATCTCCTTTGATTGCCTTCAGCAGGCCGCTGATCTTGCCGTTCAGGAATTCCAGCGAGGCCTGATACTGCAGGGCGTTTTCCATGTAGTTGTTACGTTCGGTCTGCACGTCCACCGTATTACCGTCACCGGTATCCGGTTGATTAGGTACGCGAAACTGCACCGTCCCGGGGGGAGACAGCTCTACGGCAAAGTGTTGTTGGCTAGTGCGACTCAGCGAGAAGCCCTGATTAGTCTGCGCCTGGCTCAGGGCAGACTGAAAGTCCATGTCTTTGGCTTTATAACCGGGGGTGTCTGCATTGGCCAGGTTACCGGCCAGCAATTCGGCCCGCTCGGAACGGGCCACCAGGGCGTGTTGATGAATACCAAAGGCTTTGTCGAAAGAAATCGTCACCTGGCACCTCTTGCGTTATGTTGACGCCGTTAATTTATGGCTAAAGTTCACGGTTAAAATAAAGCAAAAGGTATGCCAGATATCACCTGAGGCGATAGATAATGCCCGGACTGCAGCGGATCATCTCGAATTTATCCGACAGGCCGGTGAGCGACTCGGAGGCGCCCAGCAGCAGGTAGCCGCCGGGGTTCAAACTGTTGGCAAACTGGTTGAGAATTTTGGATTTATTCTTAGGAGAGAAATAAATCAATACGTTACGGCAGAAAATAAGATCGAACTTACCCAGAGAGCCATAGTTGTCCAGCAAATTGAAGGGACGAAAGCTGACCATGTTTCTTACTTTTGCCTGCAGCTGCATCTTGCCGTCAGCCAGTGGGGTAAAAAACTGCTTTCGACGTTCGGGTGACAAGCCTCTCGCCAGTGACAGGCTGTCGTAAATGCCGCTCTTGCACTGTTCCAGCATGCCGGTGGAGATGTCGGTGGCAACAATTTGCAGCCCCGGCAAACCGCCCGGCCGCCGGGCCTGATATTCCAGCGCCGTCATGGCGATGGAATAGGGTTCCTGACCGGAAGAACTGGCGGCAGACCAGACTTTCAACGGTTTCCCCGGTTTGACCAGTTCCGGAAACAACTTGTCCGTGAGCAGGGTAAAGGGGTAACCATCACGAAACCACAGGGTTTCGTTGGTGGTCATGGCGTCGATGACCGCCGTTTTCAGCTCTCGCTCGCGTATCGACATGGATTTGTTTATCAGCTCGCCGAGTGACTCTATCTGAAAACGGGACAACAGCGGAGACAGCCGGCTTTTTACCAGATACTGCTTGTTGTCACCCAGCACTATGCCGGTACCGGCTTCAAGAAACTGGCAGAATGTCCTGTATTGTTCGTCGGTAAAGTTCTTCATCCCTTTCCTTTACACTTTTATCAGAGTGCGTTCTTGACCGTCGATGCCAGCTCGTCGGGGTTGAATTTGGCGATAAAATTATCCGCCCCGACCTTTTCAATCAACGCCTGATTGAAGACTCCACTCAGGGAGGTATGCAGGATCACATGCAAGTCTTTCAGTGCCGGGTCATTGCGGATTTCAGCGGTCAGGGTATAGCCATCCATCTCCGGCATTTCCACATCGGATATCACCATAGACAACTGCTCGTTAACGGGGCCGATGGCGGCGATTTCCCGAAGCTTGTTCAGCGCGAGCTTGCCGTTTTCGGCAACGATACATTTCAATCCCAGCGCCTCGAGGGTTTTCTGGATCTGGCGGCGGGCGACGGAGGAATCATCGGCAATCAGTATCGGCTTTTGCTCTGCCGTATTTAAATGAGAAACCTGCTCAAGGATCTCGGCGTTCACGGCGCCATTGACCGGTGCTATTTCGTAGAGAATTTTTTCCACATCCAGAATTTCTACCAGCTCACCGTCAATTTCGGTCACCGCCGTCATGTAATTGAAGCGACCCGCGCCCCTCGGAGGCGGCAATATCGACTCCCAGTTAACGTTGATGATGCGTTCAACCGAGTTAACCAGAAAGCCCTGCACCGAACGGTTATATTCGGAGATGATGACAAAGCTGTTTTCGGTCTGCTCTATCGGCCGGCCGCCCATGGACTTGCTGAGATCGATAATGGAAATGGTTTTCCCACGAATATTGGCCACCCCCTTGATCACTGGGTTGCGCTGCGGCAAGGCGGTGAGCCTGGGGCACTGCAAGACTTCTTTCACCTTGAACACGTTAATGCCAAATCTTTGACGTCCATTCAGCTTGAACAACAGTAATTCCAGTCTGTTCTGACCGACGAGTTGTGTTCTTTGGTTTACCGAGTCGAGTATCCCCGCCATTACAGTATCTCCGTCTATGCCACGACTCGTTTCAAGATCATGGCATGTTCTATGCTTGTTTTATGATTATTGTGCTTGAGTCAGACGGCGTTAGCTTAACACCACCCAGGGCAGACACCAATTGAGGCCAGCCTACCGTGTTCTATCGGCCATGAGGTAGTAATGCTTAAGAAAATTTTTCCGATTTTTAACATCTTGGTGCGCAAAGCGTCACTGGCAAAGTCGGGCAAGCTGCTTTGCTTGTTGCTTGCCGCCCCGTTGTGGCCAACTTCGGCTCATGCGTCGGTACATGATACTCTTCGCCACTATGCCGAAGGTTATGTGCGCGACATGGTTCCGTTACAGCCCGGCAATCGGCTGGAGGTCAATGCCGCCAGCATCGATACCCGATTAGCCTTGACCGAGTGCCTGGGTAAACTGACGGCCGATATTCGCGGAGCGGGTGAGGTGCGCCGTAATACCCACGTTTACCTGCAATGCCATGAGCAGCCAGGTTGGGAGCTGTTTGTACCTGTGCGGGTAAAGATACTCAAGCCGGTGGTCACCGCCGCCGACCCCGTTGCCCGCAATACATTGTTACAAGCCCAGCACCTGACGGTAGATTATCAGGACGAGGTGTTACTGCGCGGTGATGTATTCAACGATCCCCGTGATCTGATCGGCTCCCGCAGCAAGCGGGATCTTCGCCCGGGTCAACCCATTCGCAGCAGCCAGCTGTGTGTGGTGTGCAAAGGTGACAAGGTCGGCATTTTCGCACAGGCAGGGGGATTGATGCTTAAAACCGACGGCATGGCTCAGGAAGACGGGGCTTTCAATGACAGCATTCGTGTACGTAACATCAACTCGGGTCGAGAAATTACCGCCCGGGTCATGGCCGCAGGCCAGGTGCAAGTCAAACTGTAAATTCTGCTAAAGTTATGGCCGCAGAAGTCGATACCCCGTTTACGCAGCAGCAATATCAGGACTTGAATATCATGGCTATCGATAAACTACCCCCCGGCCTCGGTAATACCACACCGTTGACAGGCCATCAGAAGTACAAGGCATCAACCACCACAGGTACACAGCCCGATGGTGGTGCAGCCCCAATCCGACAGGATGAGGTCACCCTGACACCTCAGGCAAAGCGGCTCAGTCAGATGCAGCAAACACTGGCAACGACGCCCGCTCCCGACAACAGTGCCCGGCTGGATGCGCTGAAAAAAGCGATCAACGAAGGCAGTTATCAGGTAGACAGCGAACGGCTGGCGGCCAATATTTCTCGCTTTGAACAGGATTTAGAAGGCCTCTGACATGTCCCTTGATGCGCTGCTGAACCATCAGAAATCACAACTCGAGCTGCTGCTGGACATTACCCATCAGGAACTTGAGTTGATCGTTAAACGCCAGGCCCTCGAACTGCCCCCGCTGACCGAGCGCAAGCAGGCGTTGCTGATCGAGATCCAGACGACCGATAGCCAGCTTGCCAGCCATCCCGATCGGGAACGCCTGAACAGCGACTATCACGACCGGGTAACAGAGCTGCGTGCACTGTTACAGCAATGCCAGGAACAAAACCAGGTGGCCGAGCAACTGCTGGAGCAATCCCTCAATGGTATTCGCCAGCTAACCAATATTCTGAGCCGGCTGCATGAACGGCAAAGCATGACCTATGATCAAAAAGGTCACACCAAAGGCATCAACAAAGGCATTGGTTTCAAGGTTTAAAAGAAGGTGGTAATTAACACATCGCCTTGCCTCATCACGTTATGGCTATCCCTGCGGCCTCCGCTCAGATGCCGCGCCGCAGCTTCTCGTAAACCGCCAGATCCAATTCAAGCTCGGTCACATACATGTCACCATCCGGATAGCTGTTCACCACCCGTGCGCCCCGTACTACACCACGACTGCTGTTGCTAACCGTGCCATCCTGCAATATCTGGCTATTCATCCGGCTGGAGCTCGACGTCATGACACCACTCAGCTGCTCGGTCAGTTCGCGATAGGCATCCATCTTGGATGCACGCATGGCATGCAGCAGCTTTTGTTGATGTTCGGCCGGCTGCTGCAGGCTGATGGGGGCATACCCCACCGCATAAATATGATTTCTGGCCGGCTGTACGCTGCAACCAGACAGTACCAGCAACAACAGGGCACAGAGATTATTTCGCATAACGGCTCCTTTGCTCCGGCGTCATCACCATACGGGGTTGGGGCCCTCGCGCCCTGATAGCACTGGCCACCAGGTATTCAGGAATAAACTGCTGGGCACTGGCCACCAGGCTGTTGTCCCCCATCGATACCAACCGCGCATTGATCAAACGACCGCCCGTGGTTTCACTGACGGTGCCATGCAACAAATAGCGGGCACCGATACGTGAACTGAGCTGACGATAATCCCGGCTGGTGCTGACATCTCCATCCGGGGTGATGCGAATAAAAGGCAAGGTCTTGAAGTCGACCACGCGCAGCCCATACTGATTGAGCTGAAACATCATGGTTTCCGACAACAGCCGGCCAAAATCGTCCTGGGTACGATAGTCCTGTTGATCGACGAAGCCACTGACGGCAATGCCGGCTCGGTCGTTCAGCTGGTGCGCGCTGGACACCAGCCGATAGGCCAGCGCCGATATATGCTGCTGCAGCTGAGTCTGGCCACCCACCAATGATGGTCCGGCAGCAGGCAGATAGGCACTGCGGGTGCCGGCACTCATACGCATCGGCACCCCGTCCTGACTGTGCCGGGGAGAAGCCTGCGGCTGCGCTAAGGGTCCCAGCGGCTCGTGATTGATGTAGTGGGACGCATGATCATGGGGCAGGTAATGATGTTGATCATCAAACTGCGACTCCCTCGTTCCCGAACAGGCTGTGAGACCCAGCACGGCAACAAGGAAAAAGGGTCTACTCATGCAGTGACTCCCGCTAAATTAAATGAAATCCAAGATGTTATCGGCCAGAGATCGGCAGACTTTACCCTGCCAACAGCAAAACAACCATATGATATGCCTGAGAAACGCAAGACCCGTATTGACGTACTCGCTCTTTTAACGGTTCTACAACGTGTCAGGCAAGATTTTTGCATAATCCTTGCCAATGATTGACCGCCGCCGTGATTTTATCTGGCAGCCGTTTTCACACAGGATACCCCAGTGTCGATAAAAACCGTTTTACCTTCATTATTTCTGCTGCTGCCTCTTGCAGCTCAAGCCGACTGGTATCAAGCCGAAGGGTCGGCGCCACTCAGCCTGGGTACTGAGGCCGCCCGCCAGCAGGCTCTGGAGCAGGCGTTGGCCGACGCCCTATTACAGGCAGGCGCCTCGCTGACCACAGTGCAATCGGTCACCAACGGTGCTCTGTCGAGTCAGCAGCTGGATATTGCCGCTCGGGGTGAGCTGATGGACTACGTTATTCTCGACGAACGGCGTTCACAGGGGCATTTGAAGCTTACACTGAGGGCCGATATCTGGCCCAATGATAATGTACAGCCTCAGTGTGCCGGTCGTTATCGTCCAGGCCTGACCCTGAGCAGTTTTCCGCTGCTACGCCCCGAGCAGGGCAGGATCGGCCAAATTTTTGAACTGGGCACCGCCGTGACCGCCAGATTGGCACAACATCTGACACCAGACGTCAATTTGATGACACAACTGCCTCACCAGCTGCTCACTGATACGCGCCTGCCTCGCAGCCCCGGACTGCGCCAGGGCAGTGATGTGTTGGTCCAGAAGCAACAATCCCGACTGCTGCTAAGCGGAGTGATTGACGATATCAGCATGGACGAGGGCAACTGGGTTAAATGGCGTTTCACCGATATGCCACGTCAGTTTGGCCTATCGGTTACACTGGAAGACAGCCTGACCGGCGAGCGTTTACTGCAACAGCACTATCAGACCATATCGCCCTGGTCTTTCAGTAAACACACCAAGGTTAAGGTACATGAGCAGGGTTTCTGGCAATCGGCTTACGGCCAGTCGGCAGATAAATTACTGCAGCGCATCGCCCGCGATGTGACTAACGCCCAGTCGTGCATGAAGGCCATCGGACATATATTGCAGCAGTCTGAAGAGGGTATCCTGATGGATCTGGGCCGTCAGGCCGGTATACAACCCGGCGATCGTTTTACCCTTATTCATCGTCGCCAGCTTCAGCCCGGCTACTACAGCGAAACCTCATCCACAAGCCAGTTTGTAGTGCAACAAAGCCACACCGATTACAGCCTGTTGACACCGGCCGATGGTATCGCCCGTCAGATCAGTATCACCCCGGGTGACATGCTGACCAGCGTCAAGTAATACAATCCATTAAGTATCTGCCCAGATATTGGATTCTGGCAGCAGAGGCAATACAGTCGCCTCCCTCGAGGCGCTACGGGATAGGACATTCGTTGTTTCACCGCAAGCATTCATCGGATATTTGCAGCGGCTGAAACGGTGAGTGTCACTCGCCTGCAGCGGGTTGTCGGCCGACCCCTGATCCGATGAGCACGCCGGGCGAGCTTGATGTTCTGCCGGAAGCGGAAAAACAAAAAGCCCGACTCTTTCGAGTCGGGCTTTTTAATTGGGTGCCTGGCAGTGACCT
>NZ_JBKGFN010000016.1:0-106854 GCF_046521305.1 Oceanisphaera submarina
TACGGTGGTGACTGTACCACCTTAAATGGTGTCCGGGATCATTGAACCACTACACTGTTGCGCAAAGTAGTTCTAGCCAGTATTTTTTTCTCTAGCTTCTTTGCTAGCAATGCTCATTTTAGAAGTAAAGTCAGCTTTAGACTGACCAGCTTGAGGCTCATTAATATTAGCGCCAATAGAAGTACCTGAGCGTAACAGCTGCTTGGAAAGTACATACTCTCGCTGATCTTTTGATAAATACTGATACAACTTAACAATGCGCACAGCAAAACCAAAAGACTTATCAAGCACATTGTTCACTTTGGCTTCCATGCTCTACTCCTAGTGGTGAGCTTCATTAGTGTTTAGTTATGAATGCTTAGTTTTTATTTTTAACACTAAACATTCAACACTAATCACTCAAAACTCAAGAGACGCGATCGCCACTGCCTTTACCGGACACGGTAAGCAATATATAACGAAAATAGTCCTTCACCGACAGAGATTGGATCATTTTTTGGTCGGTCTCTGCAAGCAGCTCGGGAGTAGACATGTCTATTTCATTCACCTGCGCCAAGCCAGTAATACCGGGGCGCACATCATACACGCCGTGCGCAGCACGTGCGGCAGTGAGCTCTTTCTGATTAAACAGCCCAGGCCGTGGCCCCACCAGGCTCATTTCACCTTTAAACACATTCCACAATTGCGGCAACTCATCTAACTTTGTACGACGCAAAAAATGGCCAAAAGGAGTAATGGAAGATGCGCTTGCCAAGTGAGAAGCCACAGAGGCGGTATCCACCTTCATGGTGCGAAACTTGACCAATGTGAACGGCTTTTGGTGTCGCCCTACCCGCACCTGACGAAAAATGGGAGAGCCGGTATCAAAGAGGCCGATAACAGTAAGCAACACCAGCACCGGGAAGCCGCAAATCAGCCCCAGCAGCGAAAATACCATATCAAAAAACCGAATCATCAAAACACCTTTTTAATCCTTGATCCACCGTCAGCGGCGGGTTCCAGCCCAGCAGTTCACGCGCCTTAGAAATATCCACCTGCAATGATCCTAGCAGGCGCTGCGCCATAGCCTTTTTACCCAGCATAGTGGCTCCAAATTGTAGTACTCCGGCAGGCACCGGCATCAATCGGCACGGCTTCCCCGCCGCCTTGGCCACCCCACGCAGCAGCTCGCTGGTAGATATATCTTCACCATCGCCAGCCAAAAACACCTGATTCGCCGCCGCTGGATGATCAACGCAGGTGATAATGAGGTCAACCAGATTATCCAGTGCCACCAGCGAACGCCGGTTGTGAATGGCACCCAGTGGCAAAGGCAAGCCCTTTTCAACCAGCTTGATCATGCTGGCAAAATTGCCCTTAACACCCAATCCATAAACCAGCGGCGGGCGAATAATCACCACCTCCATCCCCGTTTCAGCGGCCTGTTGCAGCAAGCCTTGTTCGGCTTCCCACTTGGAAATACCGCAAGCGTCTTCAGGTGCGGGCATATCATCCGCTCTGAAAGGCTTCCCCAAAACAGTTTGTTCACCGTTCACTTTAATGGAGCTGATAAAGATAAAACGTTTTACGCCTGCTTCAGCCGCCTGACGGGCAAGGTTGAGAGTGCCGTCTACATTAATCTTCCGATATTCAGCCAACGGATCCGCCATAACATCTTTCATAATGTGAGCACGGGCAGCGGCATGAATGATGACTTGTTGATCGATCAGGGCGGTTGACCAGTAAGTGTCAGCATCGAGGTTCGGCACTTCCACAATGTGAGCAGCGGGTATTTCAACACAACGACGCACGGCAGCGGTCAAATTTACAGCCGGTTTGGTCTGTAAGTCTGTTGCAAGTCGACTGCCTAGAAAGCCGGTGGCACCTGTTAATAATAGCTTCATAGATACAGCCACTCAGTTATCGAAAAGCACCTGAGCCAGATGCTCGGCTAACTGCCCATACTCGTATTGCTCCAAAGCAGCCTTGCGACCATTCTCACCCAATGCTTCTCTTTCATGGGCAGGCATTTGATATAGTTTCAATATAGCCTCAGCCAGCTCATCTGCTCTACCTGGCTCAATTTCAAACCCACACCCTGCATCTTTGATTGGGTGATAATCACCTGAGTCAATATGGTAAACGATCGGTTTGCCTGAAATTAAATAATCAAAAAGTTTATTAGGTGAAACACCAAAACGATACATTGGCTCTTTTTTTGCACCTACAACCAATGTATCAAAGCGAGCCAAGACACTCTGTACTCTCTGTTTTTCTACAAAGCCTAAAAACGTAACATTATTGAGTTTATTTTCTTTTACATAACCTTTCAAATCAGCTTCTTCCTTTCCACCACCAACTAAAAAAAACAACACATCAGAATATTTTTCTAGTCTCTTTGCAGCAGCTAGCACCGTATACAAGTCATTTGCTAGCCCAAATGTACCTGTATAACCTACAATAAATTTCCCCTTAGGTATTTTACCTTCTAGATCAAAAGGTAATGGCTTACTATTGGTCACTTCATCTTTTGCAAAACCATTAGGTATCCATCTATATTTTTCTCGACTTAAGCCATGTTCAGCCATATGCTCAACAGCATTTTTTAGATTTGATACAACAACATCAGATTCGCGGTAAGCTTTATTTTCTACCCATTGCAGAAATCTGATAAAAGGATGTTTAACCGAATAGCCACCTATATCTGTCAAGGTTAATGGCCAAATATCACGAACATCGAAAACTAATCTTGCACCGAACTTACTTGCAATTTTTTGGGTAGCCAGAAAAGACACAAGGGAAGGTGATGAGCAAACTACAGAATCAGGCTTATCAGAAATTACTTTTGAAACCTGCAACAACTTTATACAAAAAATAAACCAGTTAAGTACACGCTGTTTACTATGGGCGTCCACATACTCGGGCATATTAATCCAAACCATTTTCAATCCATTATGATTTTCAATTTTAAAACCTGACTTCATTATCACCTTTTCACGAAGAAGATGGTGTTTGGCTGATGCAATTAAATATACATTATAGCCTTTTCTTGAAAGCTCTTTTCCTAAATAGTAATGACGCCCTGCATAACCATATTCAGGCGTAGAAGCATACTGGTTTATAATCCAAACAGTTTTCACATTAACTCTCTAATTTTTTTAGCCGGATTACCAGCAACCACAGTACTTTTCGGTACATTTTTAGTTACTACTGCACCCAGGCCTATAAGAGCATCATCACCAACTGTAATTTTTTGCATCATAGCAACATTAGGCCCAATCCATACTCTTTTTCCAAGCCTTACTCCGCCACTTAATTCAGCACATGCAGCAACCAAAGTACCGTCGTCAATAAAGCAATTGTGAGCTATATGCACCAAGTTATCCGTTTTAACATGATCACGAATTATTGTGTCTGATAGTGTTCCTCTAGCAATAGAATTAAGTGCACCAATTTCCACAGCATCACCTATTAACACACCTCCTAAATGCGGGAAGCGTAAAGGCGTGCCATCATCCAGCCTTTCAAATCCAAAACCATCACCACCGATGGACGAACATGAACGTATACGGCTATTTTTTCCGATACGTGTACCAACATGCAGAACAACATTATGCTCAATAATTGAGTTAGCACCTATAACACAGCCATTCTCAATAACAACATTCTGACCAATTTTAGCACTAGGATCGATTTCGGCTGGCGCATCCCATGTAGAAAACCCTATCTCATTTCCCAAAAAGGTTAGTGCTTTAATAAATGCCAGCCTAGAATTTTCCGCTATTATAAACCCATTACTATCTGCCTTATCATAATTAGGCTGCATTGGTGTTATAACAACTGCACCGTGAATTTTATCTGGCATATTTTTAGAGAAGGTTATTTCTGAACTTTCAACATTACTTGATGCTGCGACACCTTCAATCAAAACATCAAACCCAGTCCATTGAAGCGACAACCTCGATGCAAGATAAGACAGCTGTACCGGTTTTTTTAATTTATAACCCATCTAACCACCTCAAAACTTTCAGCATATTCAGCACCTATTTGAACACCTCGGGTCTTGGCAAGAGAGAAAATAAAATCCATCCCCATGTATTCTCTACCTGACTGTGACTCATAACACTGAAGTGCTAGAAACTTAGATTCAACATGCGAATGATTGAGTTTGACAAAACAGGTAGTATCAAAAGACAAATTATTCCAAATCAGTTCATATCCTAGAATAGTAGTATTCTTGAAAGCCCTCATACCTTCTTGGGCAATTGTTGTATGATCTTGATGTATATCCTTCAGTGATGGCATTAAGACCAAATCATATTTTTTATATTTTCTTATTTTTATTAATTCTTCCAGAATTTCCTGCCGCACATAGTTCAACTTACGCACTTGATAATTGAATATAATCAGGTTACCTGCGGCAATACCCAGTTTTGCTGTTGCAGCCTTTACTTCTGTTTTAAGGATATCTTTTGGCAGATGATCAGGCACAGATTCTTCAGCTGTGGAGAAAGCAACATAAGTAACTTTCGCCCCCTGCTCAATCAATTTCGCTATAAAGCCACCTGCGCCTAACTCCCCATCGTCTGTGTGAGGTGCCAAAACTAATACATTCTTAAAATCCATTAATGCCCCTGCTCATCAACTCGCTCACAATCCTTTCCGCCGCCTTTCCGCCACCATACAACTGCTGCGTATCTTGCACCTTTCTACCCAAATTACGAGTGACTGCATCAATAATCTTTTGACCATTCGCCCCCACCAACTCATTGGCACCTGCATCAATCAATTCAACCCACTCAGTCTGATCGCGCATGGTGACACAAGCTTTACCAAAGAAGAAAGCCTCTTTTTGCACGCCACCACTGTCGGTAAGCACCAGACCGGCGTGGTCAAGCAGCCAGACCATTTCAAAATAACCAACAGGGTCAATTAAGTGCACATTCAGCAACAGGCCAAGTTTTGCTACTACATTGCGGGTACGCGGATGCAGCGGTAACACAACAGGTGCTACCTCGGTATGCAAGTGATTAAGTGCGTCGACTATGCTGGCAAGACGCTCAGGAGCATCAGTGTTTTCGGCACGATGCAAGGTAGCCAGAATAAAGCCGGGCTTCACATCAAATCCTGCCGGTGCCAGCGCATGGTTGGCAAAGAACAGAGCGGCATCCTGCATTACATCGCCGACTTGCAACACCTTTACTGGCTTTGCAGCAAAGCCTTCTTGCTGCAGATGGTTTACCGCTGTATCGGTTGGGCAAAACAGCAGGTCGCTTATCTGATCAGTAAGAATACGATTAATTTCTTCCGGCATACGCATATTAAAGCTACGTAGCCCCGCTTCAACATGCGCCACCGGCACATGCAGCTTGGCCGCTGCCAGAGCACCTGCCAGTGTAGAGTTGGTATCGCCATATACCAGCACGCGATCAGGTTTGTGCTCAATAACGGCCTGCTCAATGTCGGCCAGCATGCGACCAGTCATTTCGCCATGGCTGCCGCCATGAATATCCAGCTGAATATGTGGCTGCGGAATGCCAAGCTGATTAAAAAACACATCCGACATATTGGCATCAAAATGCTGTCCGGTATGCAGCATAATCTCTTCAATGCCATCGGTATTCTTAATGGCGCGGGATACCACACTGGCTTTAATAAACTGTGGCCGCGCGCCGATAATAGTGAGTATTTTTATCATGATTTTGACTCATAGATATTTATAAAAATTAAGCAGTTTCTGCTCTTCTATACTCCAGTTATACTTTTCCTGAACTACTCTTTGGCCATTACGCCCCATCTGCTCAGCCTCAATAGGATGAGAAACCAGGTAATCAATGGCACCTGCAATGGCTTGGGGATCCAGGGGATCGACGCACAAGCCGCAATGGTTGCTTTCGATAATTTTTTTCCAGAGGGGAAAGTGAGAACTGATAACAGGTACACCTGCACTCATATACTCAAACATTTTATTAGGCTGTGCATCTATGTGGTTGGGTGAAGGTAAAAAAGTAACCAAACCACCAACGCAGTGAGATAGTAAGTCACGCACTTCCTCACGGCCTACAAATCCCAGCGCATCAACGTGTTGCCAACCTTTATCAGCATGTGCTGCTTGTTCGACTGCTGGTTCATTAAACTTTCCAGCAAGTTGAAGACGTGCATCAGACTGAACCAATCCCATTGCCTGTATAACCTGTGAAATGCCACGAATCTGACCAATGCCCCCAACATACCCAACCTGTAGCTTCTTTTTCGACCAACCCACTTCCCCTGTAGACAGCTCTCCCAGTAGTGGATAATTATTGATATCAATTGATCGCACACCCATAGCTGCAAACTTGTCAAGTATATAGGGTGTTGCCGTGACCACCGCATCCAGCTTGCGGCAGGCCCAGCGTTCATATACTGCAAAGGTTTTAGACAATAGCCACTTGGCAGGCTTATTCAGATAGGGCTTACCCAGCAGCTGTTTGGGTACATCCTCATGAGCATCGAAGATCACCTTTTTGCCATGCTTTTTCAGCTTTAAGCCAATGGGAATCAGCTCGGGATCATGTAAGTGGTAAATATCAGCATCCAGTTCCAGCGCTTTGGTTAGCACACGACCAGGAGCGTTGCGAATACGATCCAGGCGCCCTTTGGAGGCAAATACGTCATAAATAGCAACATTATTTTTCGTTTCATCGCCCTTGCCATCTGCAACGACTAAAGAGACTGTGTATCCATTGTTAGCAAGCGAAGTACATTCCTTAAGGAAAATACGGGTATCGAAACGAGGATGGGCGGAGGTGAGGTGGGCAACTTTATGAGTAATTTTTGACATTACGGCCTAACACTTTGGATACAAAAGACTGAACACGTTTTATAAAAATATATCGTGAGTTCCAATTAGGATACTCAGAGTAATCATGTCCAAGAGAGGAAACATATTCATCAAGCTGCTCGACGCTAATGCCAAGCTTCTTAGCAAGATAATGCTTATCTTCGCGAAGCTCATTTTTATCATACAGAGGCATCGCCAACTCTTCCAAGGCCTGTTCACGACTCATTAATCCAGACAGTACCATACTGGAAAAATGGGGTTTACGCTTGTCCATATTAAACTTGGTTGGCAAATAATAATTCTGGAAAAATTTGGTAAAGCGCGATTCACCGTGCTTACGGCCATAAGGCTTGTACCCCACCTTATCTATAAGCTCAGCCAAGGCTGCTTCTTTGCTGTATGGCAGGTAATTGAGGGGGCGAATCGCTTTCATCTTTTTGATAAAAGGATAATATAGGTAATACTGTAAAAAACTGATTGTTTTATATTCTTTTAATGAAAGCACTCCAAACTGCTTATGAATCGCCTTTAAATTAATTGCATCCATTGCAGCATGATGCCAATTTTTAGGAAAAACGGCTTCAGTAGCAATGTTTCCACCACTAATCACGTAATTAATATTATTATCTATTGCAAAGTGATAAAGTGATGCAAAAAAGGCATGGTCCTGAACCACATCTTGGTTAGCGACACCGGCCTTAAGGTATGCCAGTTGTAAATCACGCACCTCTGGCCAGTTCATCACATGGGTATGCAAATCGTAACCGCAGTACTTAACGACCTTTTCAATATTGTAAACAGCCAGTTCACTGTTCCAGCCAGCATCCACATGAACAACAAGCGGGCGTATTCCGTACTCTTTCATCACTAGCGCCAAGTACGAACTATCCAGACCGCCACTTAAACCAAGGATGCAGTCATACTCATAACTTTTGCGCTCCTCCTTTATTTTATTAAATATCTGTTCTAGCTGTCGCTTACCTTCTTCATTCGGAAACCAGCGTTTACTGGTTTCAGTATCAAACTGGTGACAGTGATTACAGACACCTTGTTCGTCAAATGTAATCTCTGGATCTGTTGTATCCATTACACAACGGGTACATACCTGATGAGCACGCTCTGTCATCTAAACCTCAATCTACAAATAAATTTTCCAATTCGTGGTAAGCTGGATATGTTAGCAACACTGCTTTGTGCTTACCATGAAAAGTAAAGAATGATCCTACAGCAACAGCGGATGCACCAGACGCTTTCACTGCTTGCTTAATATGTGCTAAGTCTCCCACGCCGCCTTGTGCAATCACCGGAATATCAACCGCAGCGGTCACCTGTTGGATCAAATCAAGATCCAGCCCCCTTCCCGCTCCTTCACGATCAATTGAAGTCAGCAATATCTCACCTGCTCCATAGGCTTCAGCTTTTTTTGCATGCTCAACAGGGTGCATATCTGTTTTTTTAGTGCCATTATGAATATAAACTTCATAGCGACCCAATATAGTTTTCTTAACATCAATTGCTACAACAATACTTTGGGAGCCTGCCACTTGGCTGCACTCTTTGATCAGAGCAGGATTATTGTGAAACTCACTGTTTACAATTACTTTCTCAACCCCAAGGCGAAACAACTTCTCAGCCTGCTCAACACGCCGAACACCACCGCCATAAGCAATCGGCATAAAGGCCTCGGAAGCCATATCCTCAATCAGTGCATAATCAGGCTCTTTTTTATCAATACCAACAGAGATATCAACAAATGCTAACTCATCCACTTCTTTCTCATTGAAAATGCGCACGGCATTGATAGGGTCACCAACATATTTGTGATTTTTAAACTTTTCCCCTTTAGCCAAGCCACCATTTTGTAATAACAGAACAGGAATAACACGTTTCTTTAACATTATAATAACTCAATAAACCGTTTGAAGAGCTGCTTACCGAACTTATGACTTTTCTCAGGATGAAACTGTACTCCATAGATATTTTTATCGTGGATTGCACAGGTAAAATCATAGCCATAGTGAGAAACTGCCATTTGATTTTCGCTAGGTACACTGTCAGCATGGAATGAATGAACAAAATAAAATCGATCCTGCTGATCCTGCTCAACCGGCTGCAAAAGTGCAGGTGAGTTCGTAGGGCGCACTTCATTCCACCCCATATGGGGTACGACAAGATGCTCATTACCACTTAACGCTGAGAAGTCAAAACGCTTGACCTCGCCCTCAATCCAACTCAAGCCAGGCAACTGGCCCTCTTCGCTTTTTTCAAGAAGCAGTTGCATGCCAAGACAGATTCCTAAAAAAGGAATTTGCTCATTCAATACTTTTTCTTCTAACACCGCCTTGAAAGGCTCAAGATGTTTAATACCATGATCGTAAGAACCCACACCCGGAAGAATAATACCTTTAGCACCTTCAAGACTAACAGGTTGATTGACAATCTCAGCATCAGTGCCGAGGTAGCGTAGCATGTTCTTAATAGAGCCGCAGTTACCCATGCCATAATCGAGAATTTTAATCATCTATTCAACATCCTTTGATAGCCTTCAAGCATTTTTTTTTCTTGCATCTCCCAGGAATTTTCGCAGGCTACTCGATAAGCACTAACTTTCATTTGGGTTAAATCTTTTTGCAAAAATGCATCTAAAGCGTGATTGATACCAGCAGGGCTAAATTCACTAATAACCGCTCCCATGTTGTTTTTCGTTACTAAGTCCGACATATCCTTCATATTTGAAACCACTATTGGCAAGCCAGCCATGGCATACTCAAACAACTTATTAGGCATACAGTAATAGTAAGACAAACAAGTATTTTCAATCAATGAAATACCTGCATCTGCAGACGAGGTATATTCCAACACCACTTGTGGCGGCACGGCAGGAAAAAAGTAGATGTTTGAGTGGTGTTCGGCGGCAGCTTTTATATCCGCCTCTAACTGTCCATACCCCATAAAAACAGCAACGAGTTTGTCATCTTTACGGGCCTTAAAAGCCTCTAAAATAAGGTGAACTCCACGACCGGCAGCCAAACCACCTTGATACAATAAAATAACTTGGTCATTTCTAATCCCAATCTGTTCCCGAAAGTGATTATTGGCTTTTAACTCACGTCTATTAGGTGCATTCAAAACTACCGGCGGGCGTTTGATTGTGTATTCGTCTGCGTACCAGTCAGCAATGTTTTCACTTACCACCAAGGTCATATCAACATGCTTGATAATTTTTCCCTCAAGAAATTTACTGACTCTTTTTCTAAAACCCCACAAGCCATTGGTTTCTGTTTCTAACTCATGGGCATCATATACCAACTTGGCTTTATACAATTTCTTTAGAACTAGGCCTAAGGGCAACAAACTAAGAGCATGGACGTTAACCACATCGATGCTTTTTTTTCTATAGAAAAAAAACACTCTGAAACAGTATTCAATAAACTTAAAAACTTGCACAACAAAGTTTTTAGGCAGTTTTCGAGTGGTTAGCTTAAAGCGTTTTAGATTTATATCACCCGCATAACTTTCGCATTCTTTAAGATCATCACCATGTAAAGAGGCGATATAAATACTTTTAAAAACTTTCGCACTTGAAAGACTGTTAACTTGTTTAATAACACGACTTTCGTTTCTAAACTCAGTGAGAGAGACATGAAGGTTTTTCACCTATTACTTCCCTAGTATTGAAAAATACATTTACTGCAAAGCCTAAAAAACCACACGAAAAAGTATCATCTTTAAAACTTTCTCAACTTCAATTTTGTAGTGGCAGTTAAAATCATCAGAACCATAAGACCAACGCCCACAATATAAAAATCATATAAA
Source organism: Oceanisphaera submarina (assembly GCF_046521305.1). Classification (NCBI taxonomy): domain Bacteria; kingdom Pseudomonadati; phylum Pseudomonadota; class Gammaproteobacteria; order Aeromonadales; family Aeromonadaceae; genus Oceanisphaera; species Oceanisphaera submarina. The sequence goes on from NZ_JBKGFN010000016.1 coordinate 10,619, forward strand.
AACCCACTAAACCCAGTAAAGGCAAGGGTTTTCAGATGAAATATCATCCATACAGTGAAAGCTATAGAAACTGCATTAACTTGAAGCCTTGAAATAAAATAACTTACTACAGCAACAAAGCCCCCCATAATGAAGGCCACAATTGGAACACCTAAATATCCAAAGTTTAAATAAGCCTCCCCCCAAAAAACAGTTGGCATAGAGCCAACCATCCCTTGCTCAACAAGGTTGGGAAACTTCCAATTCATGATATCAACAGTATAACGAACTGGCTCAAAAGGTAAGATATGTCCAGGATTTGGAAAGGTTTTAAACCAGTAAAAATCCTGAATATGTGGAACATACTCCAAATAAAAATAAGCTGGTGCAATACTACCTGCAAAAGCACGTGAAAACACTGACATTAAAGCAGATATAGGGCTGTCACTTCCCATGAAATAAATATAAAAAACCATAAGAACAACCACAACAGTAACACCTAATAAAACTATATCTTTTTTAGGCACAAATCCATTTTTTCGAACCAGGTAGTAAACCATAAAGAGTGCCATTAAAAGTCCTACAAAAGGCGCTTTTTCAGTTGCCATAACAGCCACAAAACTTGAAACAAAAAAAGCAGCCAAAAACAAAACTAAGCGTATAAAGGTTTTCTCAAGCAACCACAAAGCAAAAAAAGACAAAGTAACAAGTGTACCCAAGTCATGCATGATTAAACTATAGCGATGATACTTTGCGAAATCATTCCCCATATTGCTTCGCGCTACTGCTGCCGCTGCAGCACCTTCTTTTAAAGCAACAAAAATAGCGGGCTGCCCCACCTTACATAAATACAATGCGAGAACAGCTACAACCACACCGAACGCCAATACCAAAGCAGCTCTATTCAGTTTTTTTAAAGGTTGAATCTCTGAAGAAATTATTGGGTAAGGCCTCAAGCCTATTGCTAGACGAACAAAAATTGCACCTAACAAGAAAAACAACATCGCAGTAAAACAGCATAGAAGCACAACAAAAACCAGTTTTGAATTAGTAACACCTGTATCTACTCGATATTGATCAAGCTGGTAAAATAATGGAAAAAGTCCTAATACTGAAAAAACGTAAATGGACACAGTAGTTATATTCATTACACTTATCTCATTTACTTTTTCGCCCGCAAACTTCAATAAAAACCAAATCACCAGTGGAGTTAACAAAAAGAAAAACCAAAATAAAACATCAAGCATGTGGTTTTATCCTTCGATTATCCGTCGATACATTTCTTTAAGCTCTGCACCATTAAAAAAATAAGAATTATGCCACAGGGTGGTAAAACAGCCGCCGAGCTTACGACATTTTTTTTTCAATTCCAAAAAAATTTTCTCTGCCTCAAACGTATTTCCTAAACCAAGATAAATATCATCTATCACCGAGCACTCCATGGCAATCAGGGGTCGGATACGCACTTTATGTTGTTGCTGGGTTACTGGATTAAACGCCGGATATTCAAAACAAGTGCCACATCTAAAGCCGGGGCGGTCAGCGTAACTTAGGGTGGTGTCGTAGGCCATGCCGGCGTCGTTCCAGGCTTGTAGTGTGGTTGGGTGTTGCCAGCGTAGGTAGTGCATTCGTCCGCCGATTTCGGTTTGTTGTATGCCTGCTTGTTGTAAGGTTTGGCGCAAGCGATCGGCTTCTTGTTTAATAAGTTCTGGGCGCTGGTAGGTGCCGTAACTGGGATGTAAACCAATTTCGTGACCGCGCCGATGCATTTGTTCCATCAACTTTATAATACGTGGGTCTTCAGGCTGGTAGTCGGCGTCCATATTGCTGGTGGTGCCACAAATAAAGTAAAACGCACTGGTTAAGTTGTTGGCTTCGGATACGTCCATTAACCAGCTAAAAGTATTGTATGGGTCTTGTGCGGGTATGCGCTTGCCGCCCATAAGTTTTAACCAAGGGGCTTGTAGTGTGGCTTTTAGGTCGCGGCGTTTGAGTAGATGCCCTGCCATCATGCGGATAATGGTTTTCCAGGATTTGAAGGCATACAGGCTGGGGCTGTCTACGTCGTGGCTTACTTTCATGCTGAATTGGTGTTGTTTCAGTTCTAGCTGCGGCCATTGTTTTTGAATTACTTGTCCGAGTACTTGCAGCCATTCGTCTACGATTGGGCGATCTAAATAGCCGTGTTGATAAGCATGGCTGTGAATGGCAGGAAAGCGCCCGTGGTTATCTAGGTCGGTACGGTCGATTTCTTCTACGCGATTCAGCATCCAGTAGGTGAGCCCTAAGATGTCGTAGTGAATTATATGGTGGTCGACCTGTTGCTGAATTAAAGGTTCTGGTAACTGGCTAACACCCGGCGCAGGTAAAGATTGATTTAAGGCACTCTGCCAGCCCTCTGCCTCAGCATTCCACTGACTGCAAGGTAGGTCTGAATGAGGTTGATGAAAATCATCCTCAAGCTTGGGGAATGCAATATAACCTTGTGGAGTATTGACTAGGGAAAGCTTAAAGCCAGCGGTGGATTGCTCAAGTAAGAAGCTGTGGCCGAAGCGCTCTTGTAAGATAAGACATAGCCAGCTAAGCGCTGCAGGGGTGTATTGAGCCATAGAAATTTAAAACCTTACAAATCAGAAAAGGGCAACTTTTGCCACGAAAAAACACGAAAGATTCAAAATCATTATTTGCCACAGAATAACATGAAAACACACAAAAAGCAGGGATTAGGGAATGGGAATTGGTAACTTCTACTCCCTGATTCCGAATCACTGCCCTATTTTCTGTGGCTGAAATCATTTTCGTATTTCTTGTAGAAAGTGATAAATTTTCAATAATTTAGAATTGGTTTTGCTGATCGCGAAGTAAGGGGTTTGCACTGCATCAAAAGCTCTAAAAAAGTGTTCTACAGGTTCTTGAATGGAGCCTTCAAAGTCGAAGTACTTAACGCCTAAAATACCAAGGCCATGGTATTGGCCATATGTACATTGTTTTTCCTTTACGCCCTAGCGCTATTGATTTATCAATAAGAGTGCGCGACTGAATCGCATAAAGCTCTAAACCAGATTTAGTTTCTTCTATCAGCTCATCAGCGGTAAAATACTTAGCGAGTTTTTGTGTATAGATTTGGCCTGTTCTTTCTCTATAACAATGTTCGCCTGTTTCACCATCCGCGTCTTTGTAGGTATAGCAAGTAGTGACTTTGAAAAGCTTTTTAAAATACGCGTTTTTTTTCCAGAGTGCGGCTTCAACACAATGTACAGCTGTTGCTATTTTAAGTCTATGCCCTACACCAAAACCAACAACCCATGAGTTTTCAAGCTCACGCAATCGGTAATACGGTGATTTATCATCCCAAGACGTTTCACTTTTATGATGCTCACTTGTTAAAAACTCAGCATTAGGGCCTAGCGCACACACCGAGTGGTTCAAGTTAACACTGCGTATAACATTAGGAAAACGACGGAATACTTCCGTAAGCATGCCACCTGCGGATGGCTCACGCTTAACATTAAATACCGCGCCGTTCACTTGCTTATCACCATGAGGAAAAGCAGGCATAGCCAATGTGCCCTCTTCTCCTAAATAACTAATAAGCGATTTTACTAACTCTGCTGCACTGAAATTACCACTATTCAGCGGTTCCCAAGCAGAATGCAACATAACTGTAGCACCGGGCTTTATTCCAGCTTTAGCTAAGAAGCCCTGAATATCATCGAGCGTTACATTGGATGGTGTCTGCACATCAGGCGATGTCCAGTAACGCTCATGCATGTATGCAGAAATTCGTGCAGCCAAATAATTAGGGACTTTCAGAGCACGTCTGAAAGTATTTTTCATGCTGCTATTCCTTTGCTCTCCAGCGAGTTAACGATAGCTTGAACAGTAATTACTTGTTCTAACTCATCAAAATCAAAATCTACATCAAACACTTCTTCAAGCTCTAATACTAAGTTCGTATGATTCAAAGAGTCCCATTTGTGAGTGATTCCTAAACCTGAGCTTATATTGACTTCACTTCTATCTACTTTCAAACAACGGGCAACTACATCAATTACTTCATTAACTAATCTCATTATAACCTCTTGACTAATGCTTTTTTATCAATTTTACCACTTTGGTTCAGCGGGAAATCAGTTACAAATTCATAATGTGTAGGGATCATATAGCTTGGTAGAGCAGCTTCTATTTGTAAATTAATATCGTCTTCTGTCAGTACACAATTTTTATTCAGTCTAACAAAAGCGGCTAATGCTGCATCAGATTGATCACCAAATGTAACCACCGCGCTCACGTCTACACCGGAAATGTTATCGATAACTTTAGAAACTTCATCAGGATGAATACGATAGCCACGAATTTTAACTAGTCCGTCAATGCGCCCTTTCAAATACACTAGACCATTATCCATATAAGCAAGATCGCCTGTTTTATATAAAGGACGGTTAACAAAACTAGCTCTTGGATCTTTAGTTAAAGTCGCTTGAGTCAACTCATCATCAGCGTAATAACCCATAAGTAATTGTGGACCACACACACATAACTCGCCCTCTACATCAGGTTCTCCATCATCGTTTAAAAGTACAAAGTCTAAAGAATCAAAGCACTCACCAATAGGAACGGGCTTCTCGTCAGCAGCTAATTGCTCTTTATTGTCAAGACGCACGGCAAAGCAGTTAATCGTTATCTCAGTTGGGCCATACACATTATAAAAATGTGCGCCTTGAGTAAGCTTAGTGTAGTCACTTACCAACTGCCAAGGAAACCGATCACCGCCAGATAGAAGTAAGTTAATCGAAGAAATGTCTGCACCGCGCTTTTGTTTGGCAAAAGCTGTTAATGCTAAGTGGGTGGTTGGTACTGAATAAAGCACATCAACTTGATACTTCATTATCATTGCCAAAACACTTGGAATATTTGTATTGTGACGTGCAACGCCAATACTAGTACCAAATGCTAAGGCGAAGGCTAGATCACCCATGGTAATATCAAAGGTCAATTCGGACGTCAATAGCAAACGTTTTGACTGCGAATATTCAAAAAAATAACGTTTTGTCCAATCAATATAACTACGAAAGGATGCAGCAGAGATCACAACACCTTTAGGTTCGCCAGTAGAGCCTGAAGTAAAGATGATATAAGCAACATCTGCCGGGCGCAGACCTGATGACTCATCCTTCAAAGTGCTTGCGTTAATAGGTTCACAAAACAATTCCGTACTGCAAAGTGTTTTAAACTCTACATTCACTGCTTCGTTATTTTCGGCATCGACTACAACAGCAGCAGGCTTAATTCTATTAATAATATCTAAGTTTTTTTGTAGCGGCCAAGCTGTATTGAGTGGTATTACATACAAACCTGCTTTCCAAGCAGCCATTACTGTGGTTATATAATGAGCGCTGCGCTCCATCAAAATACATATACCCTGCTGAATACGCTGTGCGCGTGGAGCAAGGTGAGCTAATAAATTTAAGGTGCAGTTATCAACATCCTTACTATCAAGCTCAGACTGGCCGTCAAAATATCTTATATTTTCAAACCGTGTGTTGTCAAGAATTGTATTTATTTCTTTCATGGCCCACCAAAATATAAATATATCAATTTAACCTAAAAAACTAATTTTTATCTGCTTTACATATTACACAACAACAGAACAAACGCATGAGCTTTTAATTTTAGTCATCAAGGATTTTTCCCTGGACCTAAATGTGGATAGATAAGTTTAAAAAGTGTTAGAGGGTTCATTTACTTGATGACTGCCAACAGTAATTTTTTTATTGAAAAATTTAAATTTAACTCTATATAGCCATCTTTAGTCGCAACCGCATAATTTTTACCATTTTTATAAATAGTCTCTAGCGGTTTAGTTTGCTCATCCAGTATTTTATAATTACCAACACTCCAGCGCTGCCCTTTATAAAATCCTTTAGGCTGCTCTAGCGCATTAAGCCAAAGTTCCGTGCCACGTAAAACGTGCCAAATATGACTGGTTTCCCAATTTTGCCAATCTATAATTTTTTTATGCTCTTCTGGATTTATTTTTCTTGCTCTTTTAGTTGGGCTTTGCTGGGGCTGCTTAATTGGATTGGCTATATTACCCGCTAATTCATCTATAGTTTTAAGCAGGTTTCTAACGCCAACCTTTCCAATAAGCTTATTAAGTCGATCTGATGACTTTGTGCCCAATGGAATATTTACTCGTTCTTGATTAAGAATATCACCCGTATCTTCTCCCTTATCAATATAGTGGATAGTTACACCTGGGTTCATTTCTAAGTTAATATACTGCCATACATCTGGATTAGGGCCACGATAATCAGGCAACATAGCTGCATGCATGTTTACTGTACCCAGCCTTGGAATTGTAAATATATTTTCTTTTAAAAGCTGAGACATACTAAAAACAACAATCAAATCTGGCTGTAGGCTTTTAAGCCATTGTTCAAGCCCCTCATCACTACTAGACAGCATGTATCTATAAGGAATTTTCTTATCATCAGATAAGGATTTTAAAGTTTTTTCTTGTTTCTTAACCAGTGAGTAGAGTTGCCTTGCAATTTTATAAAGATAGTTGGGTTCTTTCCTTTTTATTGCATCTCTTGTTGCAGACTCAATTACACCTACTAAATCGTGCTTACTATTTAGTAAAGGCTGAACTACTCTAGACACACCTTGTGTTATAAGAACTATTTTTAAAGCTATCATTCTGCCTTTAACCTCTACTTTAAAATCTAAACTGTTAAGGGTGAACGGCGGCTATTTAGGGATTTCTCTATTTTCTCATGCCAAGATTTAATTACTTTAGTAGCTTCCGCTGTTTCACTCGAGCACATTATTAAAATACCACACAGGCAAGAAAATCTGTATTATCAAGCTCCTAATCTAAAACTCTAATTGGTCTTCCATATTCTATCCAACCCACATCTGTTTCATCATTGATAACTAGATAAGCACCGCCTACTATTTAAACTGATGCAATTAACAGCTTGCCGATTTTTATGGTGACAATATAACTCACTTTCGTGCAGTTGTTAAAGTCATCAATGAAACCCTCCCCATTCACTCATTGGCCTACACCGATAACTTTATTATGCTGTAAAATTGTGTGAGCTTTTCGATTGCAAAATTTTTATCGTCAGAGTGCACTTACATGTGCCAGCATTGTATTTTAACTTACCCTACTGCGGCTAGTAAAAAAAAGTTCATCAAACTTTGCGATGTTTAACTTTCTAATAACCTTGGTAATTGTTTCTTTGCTTTCTAGCTCTTGTGTTATATTGCCATTCGGGCTTAGTTCTTTTAGCAGACAGGATTGTTCTGTGATATTTATAAACCAGTCTTTTAGGTTGCCTTTAAACCAGTGCCCTTCTGGAATTGGCCAGCCCATTTTGTCTTTCCGCCAGGTTATTTCATCGGGTAGTTTTTTATCGAAGGCTAGGCGAGCTAGATATTTAGTCCAACCATTGTGCATTTTATAGCAGGCGGGAACTTGGGCTAAAAACTCTACCAAACGATAATCCATAAAAGGCATTCTGGATTCTATGCTGTGCCCCATCGACACATGATCGGAATAGTGGATTAACGTAATCAACCCCTTATTTATAGATGACATTAACTCCAAATTCAATACATCGGGCGGTTGGCGGCCTTTTAATTTTTTGAATACAACTTGGTAGGCTTTATTGCCAAAGATAAATTTAAAATTAGCCATTAAAAAGCTAAGTAGCAGCGTTTTTTTAGCTCTAGGTATTTTTAGGAAGTAAAAAAACTCCTTGTAAAGGTCTAGCAAAGAAATAGAGGTTAGGTAACTAGCAATGTATGGAAAGTAGCCTGCCAGTTGTTCATCCGCGCCTTGGCCATCCAGAGTTACCTTTACACCGATTTGTTTCACTTTCATAAAAGTATGCCAACCAGACATGCAAGTGCTTTCTGGTGGGGTTTCCATTGCCCAAATTACTTTTTGGTGTTCTGCAGATACATCTTGTTCTTGGGGTTCTATTTGGTTGGAGTTGACGTTGAGTTCTTTTGCCAGCAGGTCTATAAACTCACTCTCATCACAGTCTTGCGTGCCGTCTGACTTATAAACTGATGAAAACGTTTCTTGAAGCTCCGCTTTGCCTTGAGCTTTTAGTTGTTGATTAACCAAGTAAACGATGGAACTGCTGTCTAATCCGCCGGAGAGTGCGGAGCCTATTTTTACGTCTGCTCTTAAACGCAGCTTTACAGCATCTGCCAGCAGGTCGTAGTACTGCTGCGCATATTCTTTTGCTTTATTCGGGCAGAAGCGTTCTTTGCTGGTGTTGCTGGTTAGTTCCCAGTAGCGGGTGAAATTTGGTTGGTTTAGTAGTTGTTCTTTACTGCCTAAAAAGTAGTGAGCAAAGGGAAAGCGATAGACATTGGCAAAGGCGGTTTCGGCTTCGTATTCCTTGGGCCCGTTTTCTAGGTATTTTTTTAGGTAGCTTTTGTTGGGTGCTTTTTCTACTAGGCCGCTGGCGTAGATGCCTTTGACTTCGCTACAAAATACAAAGTGGTCTGCTGTGTGGGTGTAATAGAGCGGTTTTTTTCCAAAGCGGTCACGGGCGATAAAGAATTGTTGGTCTTGTGTGTCGTAAAGTATAAAAGCCCACATGCCGTTGAATTTGTTTAGGCAGTCTACGCCCCAAAAATCGTAGCTGGCGAGTATAACTTCGGTGTCTGATTCGCTGTTGAAGCTGTAGCCGTAACTTTTTAGTTCTTCTCTAAGCTCTGGGTGGTTATACACTTCGCCGTTGTAGGTAATGACGTAACGGTCTAGGTAGTGCATGGGCTGTGTAGCGGCTTCACTTAAATCGATTATGGCTAAACGCCTGTGCCCTAGCGCGAAGTCTGGGGCGTAATAATGTCCTTCACCATCAGGCCCACGGTGAATAATGGCATCGGTCATATTTTTTAAAGGTGATTGGTCTGCTACTTGGTTAGCAATATAACCTGCGATTCCGCACATAAAAAGCCTTAGATAATTAATTGATTTTTAAATTAAACAATTTCTTCGGTGCCCTTTAAAATAAGCACCAAATAAACACTGTATAAAATGACTTCATGTATAACAAAAGCTAAAAAAAATTTCTCTACTGTTAGAGATGAACAAAAGTATAGGGTTGGTGTGATGGTGCATAAGTAAAGCACCTGCCAAAACACGCCTTTTTTTATATTTTTTTCTAAGCCGAGTACTGCACTTAATGGGCTAACTGCAAAACGTATGGCTACTGCTATTACTAGATAACCAGCATAGACACCTGCGCGCCCCCATTCCGCACCAAAAACAAAGGAAAATAGTCCATCACCCCAAATAAATAAGATAGGTACTGCCGGCAGGTAAAGTAAAAACAGTAAGAAAAATATTTTTAGAATGTAGCTCCTTAGCTTTTCTGGCGCTGTGTGGCTTATTTCTACCACCTTTTGAAAAAGTACCTGTGCTATGGCCGATGAAATTATGGCAGTCGGCATATTGAGCACGCGAAATGTTAAACTAAACATACCGGCAATTGTACTTGAATAAAATTTTGTAAGCATTAAGACGGGCATTTGTATAGCACCAGCATCACATAAGCCACCCACAATTCCGTACTTAGGGAATTTATGATATTTTTTCATTTGTAGCTTTAGGGTACTCACTTCTGTTTTTTTCACTATTTTTTGGTAATTGCGATCTTTTCTAAGTAAGTAGGTTATTGAGGAAATAATTCCAATAAACTGCCCCCAAATGAGCCCACCACCTAGCTGTAAAAACCCCAGTCCAGTTTGGCTTATTCCTTGAAATAGGCTTTGGTTAACGCGAGAAACTGCTGTATTTTTAAACTTTTTCTGTCTGTTATTCCAATAGGTTAACGCTTGATATACTCCTGTTAACAGCACTGAAATTGGCACTAGGTATAACCAGGATGCAATGGCTTCATTACCTAAAAACTTTGCGATTTCAACATTCCATATAACAATAGGAATACTGATAATTATAGATATACATAAAGCAACTAGAGCTGATACCTGTAGCAAAACACGTGCTTCCTCATTTTCTTTTGGAAGCATAATGGCTATCTCATAACGCCCTGTTGCTACCACACCTAGTATGGAAACAAAAGCACCGTATAAAGCTAACACCCCAAAGTCTTCGGGTGTGAAAATCCGGGTTAGTATAGGAATAATCGCAATGGGTACAGCTTGTGCTAATACTGCCCCCGTCATTAAGGTAAGTACGCTTTTAGCAAATTCATTATTCTTTAAAAGCTTAGTTAGCATTCATTACTTCTTGTTTAATTGTAGGCAGGGCTTGTTTTGCGTATTCAATTACACCAATCTCATTTAAATGGTGTTCATCATAGTAAATTAGATGCTTTTCCCAAATGGGTGCATATTTAAAAAGGTCGAGTTTATCTAATGCTAAATAGGTGGCTTTATCAGTAAGCTCTCGTAAGAGTTGATTTGTTCGTAGGTAGTCTTGGTTAAGCCCACCTCTTATACCGATACCTAAGTGAGTGAATCTTTGGTTACGTAATGGATGGCGGTTGAGTAGTGGCTCTTGGCTAACAAGGTACTTATGCGCTTGTAGTGCTTCTTTTTTTAGGAAGTTAGTAAGGGCCTGGTTAAATTCTTGGCTTTGCATGTGCCAATTCCACGATGCGGCTATAAATATAGTTTCTGCTTTATCTAGGTGTTTCTTAACTTCTTCTATTTGACTTAGGCAGGATTCGTGTGCCCATTCAGCTATGCGCTGGTAGTTAAACTCTGGAATAGTAACACAGCTACTGGCAGTGATTATTCGTGCCTTAAAGCCAAGCTCTTTACCAACGTAATCGAAAAAGTGGTTGAGCATAGCGGCGTGAGAGTCGCCTAACACCAATACTTCTTTATTGCTTTTTAAATCACCCCTTAGGCAGTCTCCGACCAGGTGACCATGGCAATTTATGGAATCATCACCGTAGCGAGTGTATTCCACAGACAAGGGCTCTGGTGTGTAATAGGCATTGATTTTTTTCATTCCTACAACTGTTATAACTAGCAGTAGAGTTAGGCTGGCGTAACCTAGCAGTTGTATTTTGCTGCGTTTTGATCTTAATGGTGTTTCTATCCAGTAAAAACTGGCTGTTGCCAACGCTAACGTTAGCGCTATAAAAGCCAAGTTGTATTGCCAGTTGAGTATTTCTGCACCTGTGTAGTAGCGCATAAAAGCCAGCACTGGCCAGTGCCAAAGGTAAAGCGAATAGGATAATGCGCCTATCCAGACGAGGGGTTTGCTGGCGAGTAGTTGGGTTAAGCGGTTGTTAGTGTTTAGCAAAACAATCAACGCTGCCCCAACCGTGGGCAGCAGCCCGGCTATGCCAGGAAAGAGGCCTGTGAACCTGGGTTGAATTAATGCAAAAGCGATTAAGCTTGCTGCTAGTCCAGTCAACCATAGCTTTTGCCCCCCCCCCAGCAATCCAGTTGCTTTTACCTATCAGCAAAGCGGCCCATGCTCCTAAAAAGAAAGCGGGTAAGCGAGCAATAAGGCTGTAATAGGTTGCTTGTTCTATGCCTTGCTGTAAGCGATATTCTGCATAGATAGTGAGAAAAACTATTGTCGAGGGAAGCAGCCAGTTCAGCATACGTTTGGGTAACAGTAAAAAAACAAATGGCGCAATAAGGTAAAACTGTATTTCTATTGCTAGTGACCAAGTGTGCAGCAAGGGCTGTTCGTGGTTAGCGGGTGCAAAGTAATCACCAAAAGTGGCAAAATAGCTATTGCTGTTGAACCATGCGGATTTTTTTAAGCCTCCTCTGTACGTTGCAAAGTCAGCTGGTAAAAAAAGTACCGCAGCTAGCAGGGTCACTACTATCAGCACAGTGAAATATGCAGGTGCGATACGCTTGAGGCGGCTGCTGTAGAAGTAATTTAAGGTAGATAATAATTGATATTCAGGTTTTGCGTTTTTGTGCAGCAAGATGCTGCTGATTAAAAAACCTGAAATAACCAGGAAGATATCCACACCAACAAAACCGCCTGGCAGCCAAACGGGATTAAGGTGGAAAGTCATTACAGCCAATACTGCAATGGCTCTTAAACCTTGAATATCTTGGCGGTAAGCGGTGTTACTCACTCGGTTAATGCCTTAACAACGTTCAACTGATCTTCTTCACTCATATACGGATGCATCGGCAAGCTCATTACCTTTTCAGCAACTGCGTCACCAATTGATAACTGTACATCAGCATCAACCACTGCTGGCTGCTTGTTGAGTGGTATGGGGTAATGCACTGCTGTTGGAATACCTGCTTCTTTAAGCCTGGCTTGTACCTGCTCACGGTTATCGACCTGGATGGTGTATTGCGCGTAAACACTGGTGTTGTGTACTTCAACAAAGGGCGTGCTAGTGATGCCAGCTTGGTTGAGCAGCTGATCGTACTGTGCTGCTACTTGTTGGCGCAGGCTGATTTCTTCTGCAAATATTTCCAGTTTGGGTAGCAAAATCGCCGCCTGCAGGGTGTCTAAACGGCTGTTCACACCTACACGTATGTGGTGATAACGACGATCTTGACCGTGACGAGCTATTTGGCGCAGCACTTTGGCTAATTCGTCATCGTTGGTAAAGATAGCGCCGCCGTCACCGTAGCAGCCGAGAGGCTTGCTTGGGAAAAAGCTCGTAGTAGCAACCGTACTTAAGTTACAAGACTTTTTGTCTTTGTAGGTAGCACCAAAGCTTTGGGCGGCATCTTCTATTACCGGTATACCGTACTTGTCAGCAATAGCGTTAATGGCATCAAAGTCTGCGCACTGGCCGTAAAGCGACACAGGAATAATGGCTTTAGTACGTGGGGTGATCGCGGCTTCTAGCTTGGTTGGGTCTAGATTGTAGGTTTTGGGGCATACGTCCACGTAAATGGGCTTTGCACCAAGCAAGGCGACAGTTTCGGCAGTGGCTATGTAGGTAAAGCCAGGGGTAATAATTTCATCACCATGCCCGATGCCAAACGCCATCTGGGCTATTTGCAGGGCATCGGTTCCATTGGCACAGGTGATGCAGTACCTGGCACCGGTAAAGGCTGCCAGCTCCTCTTCTAATGCTGACACTTCAGGCCCAAGGATGTACTGACCATGAGCGAGTACGTTTTGTATACCAGCGTCTATCTTTTCTTTAATACGCGCCTGCTGGGCAGCTAAGTCAATGAACTGCATGTTTTACCTTTTTAATGACGAAAAATTTTTGCCACGAAAGCTGACTAATGTTGATTTATGAGTGTTAAGCGTCGAGTAATTTACTTAATGCAACATTTATAACTTAACACTCGACACGGCCTAACCCTTGGTTACTGTGCGGCCGCTTAAAGTATAAGTAGCGCCTGTGTGTTCGCAGCTGGTAGTGGCTTCGCCTTGTAGTGGTAAGTCTAACTGCTCGCCAAATTCACTCATCCAGCCAATTTGTTTGGCCGGTACTCCCACCATCAGTGCGTAGGCAGGTACGTCTTTATTAATTACTGCACCGGCACCTACAAAGGCGTATTCACCAATAGTAATACCACAAACAATGGTGCAGTTGGCGCCTAGGGTTGCGCCTTTTTTAACCAGCGTGTTGCGGTACTGATCTTTACGTTCGATTAAAGAGCGTGGATTGTAGACGTTGGTAAACACCATGCTGGGCCCGCAGAATACGCCCTCTTCCAGGTGTACGTTGTCGTAAACCGAGACGTTATTTTGTATTTTGCAGTGATCACCTATGGTGACTTTATTACCTACAAATACGTTTTGCCCAAGTGATACGCCGTTACCAATAACGGCACCAGGGCAAACGTGTACGAAGTGCCACACGCGGCAGCCTTCTCCTATTTGTGCTCCATCATCAACGATAGCACTTGAATGCTGATAGTAATCAGCCATGCTGCACCTTTTTAAGTAATGGGTGTGGATTGGCCGGATGGTCGACAAGTTTGGCTTTACGCATTACGTCTACGGTTTCGATGGCGGCGCGATTATCTTCTACGCCGTAGCCCTTCCCTGCCAAAATACGCTGATAGCTTTGTGTATGCAGATCGGTAAAGCCACCGGAAAACTCCAACTCTTCACCTTCAATATCAATGCTACGGTAAGTTGATTTTTCACCGTGTACGGCATTATCGGGCAAGTGGTTAGCATCTATAGACAAGAACCAACGCACATTAGCGCGCTCGTATTTTAAAAATCCAGACGATGTTTTTTCATCGCGGTAGTGCACTTCATTGTGGATAATGTCGCCAAAGATGAAATGCAGCATGTCGTAAAAATGCACACCAATGTTGGTAGCTACACCACCGGATTTTTCATCAAATCCTTTCCAGGACTTTAAGTACCACTTACCGCGAGAGGTTAAGTAGGTTAAATCCACATCAAATACTTTATCTGCCGGTGCCGCTTGTACCTTATCGCGCAGAGCAATAATCGAAGGGTGTAACCGTAGCTGCAAAATCGAGTTCACCTTGGCACCGTACTGTTCTTGATAACGGTTAAGGGTATCTAAATCTTTAGTGTTCAACACTAACGGTTTTTCGCAGATAACATCAATGCCATTTTGTAAAGCAAACTTCATATGCGGTAGGTGCAGATAGTTTGGTGAGCAAATCGCAATGTAATCCAGCTTTTCGCCTTTTTGTTTAAGATCTTCAACATAACCAGAAAATTCTTCAAACTCGGTGAAAAATTCCGCCTCAGGAAAGTGAGTATCCATAATGCCGACAGAGTCATTGATATCCATAGCAACGACAAGCTCGTGACCGGTTTCTTTAATTGCTTTCAAATGACGAGGAGCTATATAACCGGCAGCACCAACAAGACCGAACTTTTTCATTTTCACACCTTGGAAATATTAATTGATCCCTAACAAAATAAACTATTTTGCCAAAAAATAAATCGGATACAGGGGGTTAAATAATGTAAATTGGCCTTACTCCCTATTCCATAAAAAGCTTATAAACGTAGGTCGGAGTGGCCTAGGGGAAGTACATACTTGACGTCGTACAATACATGGTTTTTTTTACCCAAAGTACGGATTTTATCTTCGCCCCACTCTTTAAATTCAGTATGGTCAACTGCCAGCACTATGGCATCGTATTGGTTAGGAATTAGATTTCTTACTAAATCAATGCCATACTCATGCTTCGCCTCGCTGGCATCTGCCCAGCTATCATGTACGTCAACTTGCATGTTAAAGCTTTTTAGCTCATCGACCATATCAATAATTTTAGTGTTACGTACATCTGGGCAGTCGCCTTTAAAGGTGAAGCCTAATATCAACACTCGTGCTTCATCTATGTGTATTTTTTTACGCGCTACTGCCTTTACCAACTGAGTCGCCGTATAACGGCCCATGCCGTCATTAATGCGACGACCAGCCAGGATGACTTCAGGCTGATAACCCTCTTCTTTTGCTTTATAGGTTAAATAGTAGGGATCAACGCTAATACAGTGACCGCCTACCAAGCCCGGCTTAAAGGGTAAGAAGTTCCATTTAGTTCCTGCGGCTTCCAGTACCTCTTGGGTATCAATACCAAGTAGGTTAAAAATCTTGGCAAACTCATTGATAATGGCGATATTCAAATCACGTTGGGTATTCTCAATGACTTTAGCGGCCTCAGCTACTTTTATAGAGCTAGCCAAGTGGGTACCAGCAATGATAATAGAGCCATAAAGCCGGTCAATAAACTTCGCAATTTCAGGAGTAGAGCCAGAGGTGATTTTTTTAATTTTAGTTAAGGTGTTAATTTTATCACCGGGATTAATTCGCTCTGGACTATAGCCCGCATAAAAATCCTGGTTAAACTTAAGGCCTGAACCTTTCTCAATAATAGGTATACACACTTCTTCCGTTGCACCGGGATAAACTGTAGATTCATAGATGACAATATCATCTGCTTTAACTACAGTTGCCAGCATAGCTGACGCTTTCCGCAATGGTGTAAGATCAGGAGCATTTGCATCATCTATGGGGGTAGGTACAGTAACAATATAAACATTGCAGTCAGTAAGATCAGCAACATCATTAGTAAACTTTAATGTTTTTGCTGATTGTAATGACTTATCGTCTACTTCTAATGTAGAGTCATGTCCAGCCAAAAGTTCATTAATACGCTTCTGGTTAATATCAAAGCCAACTACATCTCGTGTCTTACCAAATTCTACCGCCAAAGGTAACCCAACATAACCTAACCCTATGATAGCAACCTTAGCTTCATCTAATTTATACATTATAAAACCTATTTACTAAAAATTATTTATTATCGTTACGCAAACTAATACAAACTTGACTGACAAACTCACGAAGAAATACAGCAATAATAGCCAACATTACCGATAACACTAATCCTAGTGCGACTATCAGATTCGTTCTACTTTTAACACTTGGATTTAAAATATCTAAAGGCTGAGAAAGAGAGGCGACACTTGTTGCTATTGGCGGAAATTCCATATTTACTGCTGCGTTTATTTTTATTTCTTCAATCAATGTCTGATGCCGAGTCAATAGTGGGACTAAAATTGATTGATGATAAGCAGAAACTTCTTCTTGAAATTTTTTATCTGTCATCGTGACTAGCTTAATAATATTTGACTGGTTACTTGTGTTTTCTATTATGACTTTTGTATTAAAGATGTCACTTTTTGATGCCTGTGGGATAAAGGCATCCGTAAGCTGTGTTTTCACTCCTAACAGCGGCTCAATAAATGCTGTTGGTGTTTTATAGCCAACGGCTATCAGTGTAGTAAATGCTTTGTCTGTACTTTCCTCTACAGGCTGTGGCCGTTTTAACCAGGCGACCAGCAAGGTTACTAACAAGCCAATAATAAAAACAAAAAATAACCAGTTACGACGTTTAATCATAACTTTAGCGAGGTCGATCAAGGAAATTTCATCATCATGGTAAGAGTATGGCGGAGCTGGCTGGTTAAACTGAGCATCCTGCTTTTGTGGCGACTGGGTCATGGCTCAACCTCTACAGTAAGTTATTGAATTTTATTACAACGCTCTTTATTTAAGATATGGCTTCAGGCACGCTACCGCCCATAGGGTTCTGTTGGCCATTCCCCCAGGGCCGTACCTCTGCGTTGATCTTCCTGTTCGGCCCAAAAGGCGCCAATGAGTTGCATTTTGCAATTCATTGGCGCCTTGCGAGCAAAGGCGCACAGTTTACTGGATTTACCTAGCGGATAAAACCTTGTTAATAAAATGGGTAAGGATCAAGAATACTTGTATTTTATTCAGTCGAACGGGATAAGGTCACAAGGTCACCGCCAAGCTTAATGTGAAGGTAAAGCTTTCATTTACAAGGTGTTTTTTCATTAAAGATGTTGGAGCGGGCGATGGGAATCGAACCCACGCATGCAGCTTGGGAAGCTGCCGTTCTACCATTGAACTACGCCCGCTCAGAGGAACAGTTCACTATAGCCCTTTTTGCGCTGTCGGCAAGCAGTTGATACCTGCGAGCCTAAAACAGCCTGTGAGCGACGGTAGCCTCCCAATCATCCTCTTGCGCAGCCCCCGCTGTGATTCTGTGCTCCCAATAGCCCCCCGGTCGAATGAATTCGACCCTACGGCTACATTCGAACACTTGCGGCCCCGATTTCATTCGACCTTATGCGGCGCCTTGTGCAAAATAAGGTCAGCTTCTTTTTCTGAATTAAGGACTTGTCTTATGCGTCTTCTCGGGGTTTCTCTGCTGGCGGTTACGCTGTCTGGTTGTGCGGGCTGGGGGTTCAACAGCAATGTGTCACCAGATGGCATCAAGGACTACTACAAGGGCGATGGAGTGCAGCTGTACAGCAAGGCTGAGCTGGAAGACGTGAATTACGTCACCCTGGGCTCGGTGGAAGGCGAAGCCTGTCAGATAAAAGCCGACGAGGCGCCGCCAAAAGAAGCAGATGCCCGCGCCAGCGTGCGTCGCAGGGCGGCAGACATGGGCGCCAATGGTATCTTGATGGACCGCTGCATTCGCTTCGATGAGATGCCCGGCTGCATCGAACAGGTACTGTGCAGCGGTCAGGCGCTGAAGGTAGCAGACTAATGCCGCAGCCCATGCAACCACTGCAGCCCCCACCTGTACAATCCGTGACGCTGGATCCCATCGGCATCATTCGCTCGCCCTATAAGGAGAAGTTTGCGGTGCCCCGCCAGCCGGGCCTGGTCACCAGTGCCCGGGCACGACTGGAGATGTTGCCGCCCTACAACGAGCCCAGTGCCTTTAGGGGCCTAGGCGAGTTCAGCCACCTGTGGCTGGTGTTCGTATTTCACCAGACCCAAAACAGGGGCTGGAACCCCACGGTACGCCCGCCGCGCCTCGGTGGAAACGAGCGGGTCGGCGTCTTTGCCACACGCTCCACCTTTAGGCCCAATCCACTCGGGCTCTCCGTGGTGAAACTGCACGACATGTGCAAGGAAGGCAACAAGGTGTGGCTGGAGCTGGGTGGCGTGGATCTGGTAGACGGCACTCCCATCGTCGACATCAAGCCTTATCTGCCCTGGGCCGATGGTGTACCCGATGCCCACGGCGGCTTTGCACCGGCACCGCCGGACATCAGCATGGAGGTACACTTCAGCCCCGCTGCCGAACAGGCTTGCAAAGGCTCCTATATTCCCGATCTGCAACAGTTCATTAGCGAGGTACTGGTGCAGGATCCGCGCCCGGCTTACAAGCGCCACGACGAGCACTGGCAGCAGTATGGGGTGCGGCTTTATCACTACAATGTGCGTTACGAAGTGTTGGGCCAACTGACTCGGGTGCTGAACATAGAGCTGGAAGCTCAGGATTAACGGCGCTTCTGCCTGAAGCCCCCCCCTGCTACAATCGCCTTCTTTAATGGATTTTAAAAATCAACAAGGTTTAAGCGCATGCGTACCACTCAATACTTGCTTTCCACCCTCAAAGAGACCCCGAGCGATGCCGAGGTGATCAGCCATCAACTGATGCTGCGTGCGGGCATGATCCGCCGGCTGGCGTCCGGCCTGTACACCTGGCTGCCCAGTGGCCTGCGGGTATTGAACAAGGTCGCCGCTATAGTGCGGGAAGAAATGAACCGCGCCGGTGCGGTAGAAATGCTGATGCCGGTGGTGCAACCCGCCGAGCTGTGGCATGAAACCGGCCGCTGGGACAAGTTCGGCCCCGAACTGCTACGCATTAAAGACCGCCACGAGCGCGGCTTTGTGCTGGGCCCGACCCATGAAGAGGTGATTACCTCCATGGTGCGCAACGAGGTATCTTCCTACAAGCAGCTGCCGCTGAACCTGTATCAGGTTCAGACCAAGTTCCGTGATGAGGTACGCCCCCGTTTCGGCGTGATGCGCTCGCGCGAGTTCATCATGAAAGATGCCTACTCCTTCCACACCAGCTTGCAGAGTCTGGAGCAGACCTACGACGATATGTATCAGGCCTATAGCCGCATCTTCGAGCGTATGGGGCTGGACTTCCGCGCCGTGCTGGCCGACACCGGCGCCATCGGTGGCAGTGCCTCCCACGAGTTCCATGTATTGGCCCAGAGCGGTGAAGACGATATCGCTTTTTCTACCGAGTCCGATTACGCCGCCAACATCGAAATGGCCGAAGCCGTTGCACCCAAGGCCACCGCCGACTCCGCCACTCGGGAACTGACCCTGGTTGATACCCCCAACGCCAAGACCATCGCCGCGCTGGTGGAGCAATTCGGGCTGGATATCGAGAAAACCGTCAAGACCCTGCTGGTGAAGGCCGCCGACGATCAGGACGCCCCGCTGGTAGCGCTAATGGTACGTGGCGATCACGAGCTGAACGAGATCAAGGCCGAGAAACTGCCGATGGTTGCCAGCCCGCTGACCTTCGCCACCGAAGAAGAAATTCGCGCCATCGTCGGTGCCGGCCCCGGCTCGCTCGGCCCGATGAACATGCCGGTGCCTGTGGTAGTGGATCGCGCCGTAGCTGTGATGAACGACTTCGGCGCCGGTGCCAACATCGAAGACAAGCATTACTTCGGCATCAACTGGGGCCGGGATCTGCCGCTGCCAGACGTGGCCGATCTGCGTAACGTCAAGGAAGGCGATCCCAGCCCCTGTGGCAAAGGTGTGCTGCAAATCAAACGCGGCATCGAAGTGGGCCATATCTTCCAGCTGGGTAACAACTACTCCAGCAAGATGAACGCCACCGTGCTGAACGAAGAAGGCAAGTCCACCGTACTGGAAATGGGGTGCTACGGCATCGGCGTATCGCGCATCGTGGCCGCCGCCATCGAGCAGAACCACGACGCGCGCGGCATCATCTGGCCGGAAGCCCTGGCGCCGTTCCAGGTTGCCATCATCCCCATGAACATGCACAAGTCTTACCGGGTGAAAGAAGTAGCCGAGCAGTTGTATAACGAGCTGACCGAGGCCGGTATCGAAGTGCTGTTCGACGACCGCAAAGAGCGCCCGGGCGTGATGTTTGCCGACATGGAGCTGCTGGGCATCCCCCACAGCATCGTCATCGGCGATCGCGGATTGGACAACAACGTGGTGGAATACAAGACCCGCCGCGACGGCGAAAAGTCCGAGGTCGCCATCGCCGACATCAAAGCCCAGCTGACCCGAGCCATCAAGGGATAAGCTCGAAGTCACAAGCTGGAAGCAAAAATGCGGCGCCGTTCGATACGGCGCCGTTTTTTATTCTGCCCCTTGTGCACGACTCCTCCCCCGCCATCGTTCTGCCAATCCCGAATCAAGGGGAGGGAGTAAAGCGGCACCATTTTTATTTGCCCCCTCTCGCCTCACACTTCACCGTTACCGATCTTCCGGACTGATAACCAAGCTCTTATACTGAGCAAAAAGGAGGGGCATGTATGGAGCAAGAAGAAAGTAACGCCTGCGCCATGGTATTGACCGGCGGCGGAGCCCGCGCGGCCTATCAGGTAGGTGTACTCAAGGCCATTTCCGAGTGTTATCCCCGTGGTCAGCCCATTCCCTTCCCCATTCTGTGTGGTACTTCGGCCGGCGCCATCAATGCCACAGCCCTGGCCTGTTATGCCTCCTGTTTTCATCTGGGGGTGCGCAAGCTGGAATACGTTTGGCGCCATTTGCATACCGAAGATGTGCTGCGGTTGCAGGTTGGCAAAATCGTCACCCACTCCCTGAAAAGCCTGGTCTCCGGCATGTTCGGCCGACCAACCCAAATGGCTCTCCCCCTGTTCGACAACAGCCCGCTGGAGCGGTTACTGGAAAAGCTTATCGACTTTCAGCGCATCGACAACAACCTGCTCTACGGCGCACTGGAAGTACTGGCTGTCACCGCCTCCAACTACAACACCGGTGACTCCACCACCTTTTTTCAGGGGCGGCCCTATCATCAACCCTGGGCCCGGGCCGGCCGTTCAGGTCGTTCGGCCATCATTACCCCCCCACACCTGCTGGCCAGCAGCGCCCTGCCCTTTATCTTTCAGCCCAGCCGACTGCAAAATCACCACTATGGCGACGGCTCCATTCACCAGCTCAACCCGCTGAGCCCGGCCATCCACCTGGGCGCCAGCCGCATTCTTATTGTCAGCCTTGCATCGGACGAAGCCGACTCCGGTAACCTGCCCAGCGACCCCAGCAGCTCGGATATTGCCGGTCATTTACTCGATACCGTGTTTACCGACGCGCTTACCTCGGACATAGAACGACTGCAGCGAATCAACAGCACCATACGGCTGGTTCCGGAACGCAAGCGGGCACAACTGTCGCTGCGCCATATCGACAACCTGGTACTCAAGCCCAGCCGTAACCTGGATGATCTGACCCACAGGCACTTTCACAAGCTGCCATTCAATATTCGCGCCCTGTTGCGACTATTTGGCGTTAATGCCGGTGACGCCACCGGTCTGGCCAGCTTTCTGCTGTTCGAGCAGGATTACTGCCGCGAGCTGATCGAGCTCGGCTATCAGGACACCCAGCCCCGACTGGAAGAAATCTGTCACTTCCTGGCGGTAGAACCGAGGTGGAAGAAAACCGGGTGAATATCGTCACCGGTACAATGCGTTGGCCCCTTGAAGAATCACCCCGGCTGCCACTCCAGTCGCCAGCCGGGCGCATCGGGCTCGGGGCTGAAAGCTTGGCACACGAAGAGGCCAACGGCGGCGACTAGTTGGTTGCCCTGCATCAACAGCGGGATCTGCGGACGTTGCCAGGGGGGGATGCCGTATTCCTGCCACAGCTTTTTCAGCGGCCGTGAGCCAGATCTGCCTGCCGGTCGAGCGCGCAGGCCGGGAACCTGAAAGGCAATGTGCAACTCAGCCAGATCAAACCCGGCCACAAGGTCGGCGCCCCGGCTGACGGGGCCGAGCCGCAGTTTCCCCACACCACAATGCAGCCATTCGCCTGTTCTCACATTCGCCAGAGGCCGGGGGGTGCTGCCGGCG
This sequence comes from Oceanisphaera submarina, assembly GCF_046521305.1. Taxonomy (NCBI): domain Bacteria; kingdom Pseudomonadati; phylum Pseudomonadota; class Gammaproteobacteria; order Aeromonadales; family Aeromonadaceae; genus Oceanisphaera; species Oceanisphaera submarina. Next base: position 32,961 of record NZ_JBKGFN010000016.1, read on the forward strand.
GTCGGCAGATAGAGGAAGTCCTGATAACGGCGGATACAACGCTTCCCGAGGCGCACTTCCGGTTCCGCATCGACGCGGGCCAGCGCCAGTTCCTGCCAGATGGCCTGCAACTGACTGCGACTGCTGTGTATGCCATGCTGCTGCAACCAATGGCGCAGCACATTATGGCGTCGGGCCCGACTCAACGTCTGCAAGCCGGCAATCGACACGCCACCGGCGGAGTTCAACAAATCGGGCAAGTCTGCTTCGACCAGTTCAGCCGCCAGCTCCATCTGCTCGGCGCACAGCTCGGCGCTGCGCGCCAGGGTACGATTGAAAGAAGGCCACTGCGCCAGCAGGGGCGGCAAGATGCGGTTGCGCAAAAAATTGCGATCAAAGTCGTCGTCGGCGTTACTGGGATCGTCCACCCAGCTCACCCCCTCCTCCCGGGCAAAGGCTTCCAGCTGTCGTCGCGAGCAGGTCAGCAAGGGCCGCCACTGCTGGCCCGGGCCGAACGGCTTTCTCATGGGCATGGCCGCCAGCCCCGCCACACCGGCACCGCGCTTCAGTGCCAGCAGCAGGGTCTCGGCCTGATCATCCTGGTGATGGCCGGTCAGCAGTATCTCGCCCGGCATCATTACTTCGGCCAGCGCCCGATAGCGGGATTCGCGCGCCGCCGCCTCCAGGCTGACTCTGGGCCCCAGTTCTACCTGTACCCTGATGGTCTGACAGGGAACGCCCAACGACTCTGCCACCCGGGCGCAGTGAGCCGGCCAAGGCTCGGCCGCCGCCTGCAGACCATGGGCTATGTGTACCGCCCGCACCGCTCTGCCCTGTTCGCGGGCCAAACGTGCGGCCAGCGCCAGTAGCGCGGTTGAGTCCAGCCCGCCGCTAAAGGCCACCAGCAGCGATTGTTTCGGCGCCAGCGTGGCTGTGTGTCGGCAAAATTCGGCGTATAAGTCCATGGTCAGACCCTGAAAAAAGCGGGGGTTGCAGGGTCGATTTCAATCGACCAGGATATGGCACCACATCCAAACCGGTCGAATAAATTCGACCCTACGAAAAATCATGCAGGCGGCGTGTGTTTTTACCCCTAACGCCGTTACCGGCAGCTGGAGCTGGCCGCGGTTTCACGAGCCAGTTCGATCCGCTTGGCGGTGGACGGGTGGCTGGAGAAAAGGCCACCGCCGCTACCGGCGTGTTGCATCAGCTTTTGCTGCGCGCGCATGGCCGCGTAAGGGTCCATCTTCAACTGACACAAGACTTCTACCCCGTAGGCATCGGATTCCAGCTCGTCTTTTTGAGAAAAGCGGGCGCCGATAAACTGGGTGCCGATCTCCGCATATTCTGACGCTGCCAAGGCTCCTACGGTTCCGCCCATAGCACCGGCGGCCTGGCGAGCGGCGCTGGTCAGATAGGCGGTCTTGAAGCGGTTGAGGGAATGCTCGAATTTGATGTGACCGACTTCATGGCCGATCACCGCCATCAGCTCGTCGTCTGCCATCACATCCATCAAGCCGGAATACACGCGTACCGTACCGTCTGGCATGGCAAAGGCATTGATTTCATCGTCCAGATAGACCTGAAAGTTAAGCGGTGTGCCGTCGATGCTGGTCAGGCCACGAGTCAGCCTGGTCAGGCGCTTGCTGTAGGCATCATTGGCCGGCGCCAGCTTGTTTTCTGCATCCATCTGTTTGGCGGACAGGCTGGCTTCGGCCTGCAACTGGCTCTTGCTCAGGGTAAAGCCCTGCAGCGCGGTCAGCCCTGCGCCCAGCAGGGCGTCGTTCCCGTTAGCCGCACAACCGCTCAGGCCAAGGGTTACCAGTGTGGCGGCAATCAATGTTTTTTTCATGTTCATCCCGATAAGTACATTCACAGTGGCAATATCAGAAAGGAAAAAGGGGTCGGAGTCAATTAAGAGTTAATTGACTCCGACCCCTTGTATGGTCGAATGATGCTGTTCCAGGGTCGAATGAATTCGACCCTACGACCTCTTCATTCCTTACACCTCACTGGAGTCCGGCTCAGCAATAACCGTAGCCCATCAGACGCTGGTAGCGCTGTTCCAGCAGGGTATCGGTATCCAGCTGCTCCAGATCGTTCAGATCGGTAATCAGGCGCGCCTTCAGATTTTCGGCCATCTGCAGCGGGTTGCCGTGGGCACCGCCCATGGGCTCATCCACCACGTTGTCAATCAGCTTCAGCTCGTGGATCCGCTGAGCGGTAATGCCCATGGCTTCGGCGGCCAACGAGGCCTTGTCGGCGCTCTTCCACAGAATGGAGGCACAACCTTCGGGCGAGATCACCGAATAGGTGGAATACTGCAGCATGTTGACCCGGTCGCCCACACCGATGGCCAGGGCGCCGCCGGAGCCGCCTTCACCGATCACGGTACAGATAATGGGCGTCTTGAGACCGGCCATCACCTTGAGGTTACGGGCGATGGCTTCGGACTGACCACGTTCTTCCGCCCCCACGCCCGGATAGGCGCCGGGGGTGTCGATGAAGGTCAGGATCGGCATCTTGAAACGCTCGGCCATTTCCATCAGACGCAGGGCCTTGCGGTAGCCCTCGGGACGCGGCATACCGAAGTTGCGACGAATCTTTTCCTTGGTTTCACGTCCTTTCTGCTGGCCAATCACCATCACGGGGCGACCTTCGAACCGGGCAACACCACCGACTATGGCCTTGTCGTCCGCATAGGCACGATCACCGGCCAGCTCGTCGAACTCGCCGAACATCATCTCCAGGTAGTCCAGGGTATAAGGACGGCGAGGATGACGGGCCAACTGGGAGATCTGCCAGGGGCCCAGGTTGTTGAATACCTTCTTGGTAAGCTCGTCGCGCTTGACTTCCAGACGCTTGATATCTTCACCCAGGTCGATGTCCATTTCGCCTTCGCTGACATGGCGGAGTTCTTCAATCTGGGCCTGCAGCTCGGCAATCGGTTGTTCAAAATCCAGGAAATGGTGGCTCATAAGTCCCCTCTATTCAAAAATTAGTTCGACTTTATCCTGACCCAGCAACTGCTTTAACGACGCCAGCATCTGGTCGGTGGGGGTTACCCGCCACTCGGTTCCCAGTGTCAGCTGCGCCCGCGCTCCTGGTCGGCAATAGGTCACTCGAACAGGACAGACTCCCGCCCGTACCGGGGTGAGAATGTCCAGCAATTGGGTAAAAAAGCCCTGGTCTATCTGACTTTTATCGATGTTCAACGCCAGACCACGAGCGAAACGCTCGCGGGCATCACTGATATCAAGCACTTCTCGTGCCGACATTTTAAGGCCGCCGGAGAAGTCATCAAAGCTGACCTGTCCGCTGATGACCAGGATTTTATCCTTTTCCAGCAAAGACTCATAGCGTTCCAGTGCTTCCGAGAACAGGGTCACGTCCAGCCGGCCGGATCTGTCATCCAGGGTAATAATGCCCATGCGGTTGCCGCGCTTGGTGGTCATGACCCGGGCGGCAATCACCAGGCCGGCGGCGGTGGTGATTTTATCGCGGCTGGTGGCCTGCAATTCTATCAAACGGCCGCTGGTATAGTGGCGCAACTCTTTCGCATACTGATTGATCGGGTGCCCGGTAAGATAAAGCCCCAGGGTGTCCCGTTCGCCGTCCAGCCAGACGTTGTCGGGCCAGGCCGGCACATCCACGAAGGCGTGCTCTATGTGCTCTTCTTCCACCAGCACGCCGAACATGTCGCTCTGGCCCAGCGCCTCGGCCTTGGCATGCTGCTCCGCCGCCTTCATTGCCTCGGGGAGGGTCGCCATCAACGAGGCCCGGTGCGGGCCGAGGCGGTCCATGGCGCCGGACAGGATCAGCTTTTCCATCACCCTTTTGTTCAGCTTTTTCAGATCGACCCGGTTACAGAAATCGAATAAATCCCGGAAGGAGCCGCCCTGCCCTCTCGCGTCCAGAATCGAGTCTATCGGTGCCTCGCCCACCCCCTTGATGGCGCCAATACCGTAGACGATGTGGCCTTCTTCGTTGACGGTGAAACGATAACGACCGGAATTGACGTCCGGCGGCAACAGGGTCAGCCCCATGCGCTGGCATTCGTCGACCAGGGTCACCACCTTGTCGGTGTTGTCCATGTCGGCGGTCATTACTGCCGCCATGAATTCGGCCGGATAATGGGTTTTCAACCACAGGGTCTGGTACGACACCAGGGCATAGGCGGCGGAGTGGGATTTGTTGAAGCCGTAGCCGGCAAACTTTTCCACCAGATCGAAGATCTTGATCGCCAGCTCACCGTCGATACCGTTTTCTGTCGCCCCGGCCTCGAAACCGGCGCGCTGCTTGGCCATTTCTTCCGGCTTTTTCTTGCCCATGGCCCGACGCAACAGATCGGCGCCACCGAGCGAATAGCCTGCCAGCACCTGGGCGATTTGCATCACCTGCTCTTGATAGAGAATGATGCCGTAGGTGGGTTCCAGAATGGGCTTGAGCGACTCGTGCTGCCAGGTGGCATCCGGGTAGGACACCGCCTCGCGACCGTGCTTGCGATCGATGAAGTTGTCCACCATGCCCGACTGTAAGGGGCCGGGCCGGAACAACGCCACCAGGGCTATCATGTCTTCGAAAGAGTCGGGCTGCAGCCGCTTGATCAGATCCTTCATGCCGCGGGATTCGAGCTGGAATACCGCCGTGGTTTCGAAGCGCTTCAGTAACTTGAACGAGGCCGCATCCGTCATGGGAATGGCGGCGATGTCGACCGGTGGCTTGCCTTCCTGCTCAAGCCTGGGGTTTATCATGCCCAGCGCCCAGTCGATGATGGTCAGGGTGCGCAGCCCGAGGAAGTCGAACTTCACCAGGCCCGCTTCTTCCACATCGTTCTTGTCGAACTGGGTAACCGGGTTGCGGCCATGTTCATCGCAATACAGCGGTGAGAAGTCGGTAATGCGGGTGGGCGCTATCACCACGCCCCCGGCATGCTTGCCGGCGTTGCGGGTAACCCCCTCAAGGGCACGCGCCATGTCGATCAGCGCCTTGACCTCTTCGTCCTGATCATACATTTCGGGCAGCTTGGGCTCGACCTCGAAGGCCTTGGCCAGGGTCATGCCCGGATCCGGCGGTATCAGCTTGGAGATGCGGTCGACAAAACCGTAAGGATGGCCCAGCACCCGGCCTACATCACGCACTACCGCCTTGGCGGCCATGGTACCGAAGGTGATGATCTGGCTTACCGCGTCCCGGCCGTACAACTCGGCGACGTGATCGATCACCTCGTCGCGTCGGTCCATGCAGAAGTCGATATCGAAGTCGGGCATCGACACCCGCTCCGGGTTCAGGAAGCGTTCGAACAGCAGGTCAAATTCAAGTGGGTCCAGGTCGGTAATGCTCAACGCATAGGCCACCAGAGAGCCGGCACCCGAGCCCCGGCCGGGACCGACCGGAATGCCGTTATCCTTGGACCACTGGATAAACTCCATCACGATCAGGAAGTAGCCGGGAAAGCCCATCTGGTTGATCACATCCAGCTCGATCTTCAGTCGTTCGTCGTATTCGCCCCGCTTTTCGGCGCGCACGGCCGGGTCGGGAAACAGAAACGCCAGCCGCTTTTCCAGCCCTTCTTGCGAGCACTTGACCAGAAAATCTTCAATGCTCATGTCGCCGGTGGGAAAGTCGGGCAGGAAGTATTCTCCCAGCCGCACCGTCACGTTGCAACGCTTGGCGATCTCTACGCTGTTTTCCAGTGCCTCGGGAATGTCGGCAAACAACTCGGCCATTTCAGCCGGGCTTTTCAGGTATTGTTCGGGGCTGTAACGCCGGGGCCGGCGCTTGTCGTCCAGGGTGTAACCATCGTGAATGGCCACCCGGATCTCGTGGGCGTCGAAATCGCTTTTATCGAGAAACACCACCTCGTTGGTGGCCACCACCGGCAGGCTTTCGCGTTCGGCCACCGCCACCGCCATGTGCAGGTAGCTTTCTTCGTCCGGTCGCTCGGTGCGCTGCAGCTCCAGGTAGTAACGATCCGGAAAATGCTGCCGGTAGAAGTCCAGGCACTGGCTGACCAATGCCTCGTTGCCCTTGAGCAGCCCTATGCCCACATCGCCCTCGCGCCCGCCGGACAGCACTATGATGCCCTCGCTGAACTCGGCCAGCCAGGCCTTGTCCACCAGGGGCCTGTGCTGCACGTGACCGCGCTCGTAGGCCTTTGAAATAATTCGGGTAATGCTCTGGTAACCGCTGTTGTTCATCGCCAGCAGGGTGATACGAAACAGCTGTTCGCCCAGCTCGTCGCTCTGCACCCAGATGTCGGTACCGACGATGGGCTTGAGCCCCTTGCGGTGGGCATCGCCATAGAAGCGTACCAGGCCACAGAGGTTCATCTGATCGGTCAGCGCCAGCGCCGGATAGCCCAGCTCGCCGGCGCGCTTGTTGATGGGGCCAATCTTGGCCACCCCATCCACCATGGAAAAGTCAGAGTGAATACGCAGATGGACGAAGGGCGTACTCATGTGCCTGCCACCTCGGAGGCCGAGGCAAGCAGCGCCGCCACCGGCTTGAAGCTGCGTCGGTATTCCGCCAGCACACCATGCTCGGTCAGGGCCGACAGATGCTCCCTGGTAGGATACCCCTTGTGACGAGCAAAGCCGTACTGGGGGTGCTGGGCATCCAGCGCTATCATCTCCTGATCGCGCGCCACCTTGGCCAGAATGGAGGCGGCGCCGATCTCCGCCACTCGACTGTCGCCCTTGACCACCGCCTGCGACGGCATCGGCAGGCTGGGGCAGCGGTTGCCGTCGATAAACACGAAGCCGGGTTGCAGCGACAGCGCCGCCACCGCCCGGCTCATGGCCAGCATGGTGGCCTGCAGAATATTGAGCTCGTCGATTTCGGCAGGCGAACAGCGGCCTATGGCCCAGGCCAGGGCGCGCTCGCGAATAAGCGGCGCCAGCTGTTCGCGTTTTTTCTCGCTCAGTTTCTTGGAGTCACCCAGACCAGGAATGGGGTTATTTGGATCCAGGATCACGGCGGCAGTGACGACATCGCCGACCAGGGGGCCGCGGCCCACCTCATCGACGCCGGCCACCAGCACGCCCTGGGGATAAACGATGTCTGTCATGTTCTATTGGCCAGTTCCAGCACCGCCAGCGCGGCCTGCTCATCGGCATTACAGCGGATCTGTTTATGCAATTGGGTAAAGTGCGCCACCAGCTCGCTGGTGTCGTTATCCAGCAGCTTGCCGACCTCGTCCACGATATGGCAGGGGGTGCAGTCGTGCTGAATAAGCTCGCTCACCAGCATTTTATCCGCCAGCAGGTTGGGCAGGGAGGCATAGGCGGTATGCACCAGCTTGTTGGCCAGCCAGTAGCTGACCGGCTTGAACCTGTACCCCACCACCATGGGTTTCTTGGCCAGCATGGCCTCCAGGGTGGCGGTACCGGATGCCAGCAGTATGGCGTCGGCGGCTGTCATTACTTCCCGCCCCCGGCCCTCTATCAGGATCACATCCAGATTGGGTGCCACCTGCTGTTTGATGGCCAGAAATTCTTCGCGCCGTTTGGCACTGACCAGGGGCACCACAAACTCCAGCTCGGGGTGGCGCACCTTGAGCTGCTTGCAGGCTTCCAGATACACGGGGCTAAGCAGGGTCACTTCCGCATGACGGCTGCCGGGCAGCAGGGCCAGGTAACGGCCGTCGGGCTTGAGCCCCAGCCGCTCGCGGGCGCCCTGGGTGTCAGGCACCAAGGGCATCTGATCGGCCAGGGTATGGCCGATGAAGCGACAAGGGGCGTCGAAACGATCATAGAAGGCTTTTTCGAACGGCAGAAAGGCCAACACCATGTCGGTGGCGGCCTTGATCTTGTGAATGCGGTTTTGCCGCCAGGCCCATACTGAAGGGCTGACGTAATGCAGGGTAGCAATGCCACTCTTGCGTAATTTGAGCTCGACACCGATGTTGAAGTCCGGGGCATCTATGCCCACGAACACATCCGGAGGATTCTCGGTGAAGTGACGGATGATTTGCTTGCGAATGGTCAGAATACGCGGCAACCGTCCCAGCACCTCGACCAGGCCCATCACCGCCAGTTCTTCCATCTCGAACAGGGCTTTGCAGCCCTCAGCCACCATCTGGGGCCCGGCAATGCCTTCGAATACCGCATCGGGATGGCGCGCCCGCAGCTCGCGGATAAGGCCGGCACCCAGGGTGTCGCCGGACACTTCGCCGGCGACGATACCAATACGCAGGGGACGGACCTCAGGCACGAATAATACCGCGCTCGTTTTGCTTGAGGAACTCGATCATGATGCCCACTTCCGGCTGCAGCTTGTTCAGCGCTTCCAGTTCGGGAATCACTTCGGCCACGGTTTTACCGCTTCTGAAGATGATCTTGTAGGCCTTCTTGATGGCCGAGATACCTTCGGCGGAATAGCCCCGGCGGCGCAGGCCTTCGGAGTTGACGCCGAAGGGTTTGGCGTAAAGGCCGGCGGCCATCACATAGGGCGGCACGTCCTTGTTCAGCGCGGCACAGCCGGCGATAAAGGCGTGGCTGCCGACCCGGCCAAACTGGTGAATGGCCGCATGGCCCCCGAAGATCACGTGGGAGCCAATGTGTACATGGCCCGCCAGGGTAGCGTTGTTGGCAAAGATACAATCGTCGCCGATGCGACAGTCGTGGGCCACATGCACGTTCACCATGAAGAGGTTACGGCTGCCGACCCGGGTCAGGCTCTCGTCCTGACTGGTGCCCCGGTGAAAAGTGCAGGACTCGCGAATCACGTTATCGTCGCCGATCTCCAGAACGGTACGCTCACCGGCGTACTTTTTGTCCTGACAGTCTTCTCCGATGGAGCAGAACTGAAAGATGCGATTGCGCTGGCCGATACGGGTAGGGCCCTTGATCACCACATGGGGGCCTATCCAGCAGTCGTCGCCAATTTCCACTTCCGGACCTATCAGGGTCCAGGGGCCGATTTCGACCCCCTTGCCTATCCTGGCATCCGGATGGACGATGGCGGTTTCATGAATTACTGCACTTTGCTCCGTCACACTCAACCCTCGCGTTTGGCACACATCAGTTCGGCGGTACAGACCACTTCGCCGTCGACGGTCGCAACACCGGTAAATTTGGCGATGCCACGACGTTCTTTCAGGTAAACCACATCCAGCACCAACTGGTCTCCCGGTACCACGGGACGCTTGAAGCGGGCGTTGTCGATGGAAGCGAAGTAATACAGCTCGTTGGGCTTGGGCTTGCCCACCATCTTGAACGCCAGAATACCGGTGGCCTGGGCCATGGCTTCCAGGATCAGAACACCCGGAAATACCGGCTTGTTCGGAAAGTGACCGGTGAACATCGGCTCGTTGAAAGACACATTCTTGATGCCTCTCAGGGTCTTGCGCTCAGGGCTAATTTCATAATGTGCCACCTTGTCTACCATCAGAAAGGGGTAGCGGTGCGGCAACAGTTCCAGAATTTCCTGGATATCCAACTGATTCTGCTCGTTATTCAGTTCGTTATTCAAAATGTAACCCTACCAAATTGCTTAGTTTTTTTTGTCTGACTGCTTTTCAAGCCGGTTTAACCGCTTGTGCATATCATCGATGCGCATCACCCGCGCCGCCGTTTTACGCCATTCTTTATTGGGCTGCAACGGAATACCGGAAGAATAGATGCCGGGCTCGGTGATGGGCCGCATTACCATGCTCATGCCGGTGATGGTGACCCCATCACAGATCTCGATATGGCCATTGATGACCACGGCGCCACCAATAATACAATATTTACCGACTTTTAGACTACCTGCCATCACGGTGCCGCCGGCAACGGCGGTGCCGTAGCCGATTTCCACGTTGTGGGCGATCTGACACTGGTTATCGATAATCACGTTGTCACTGATGCGAGTATCACCCAGAGCACCGCGGTCTATGGTGGTACAGGCGCCGATTTCTACCCGGTTGCCGATGACCACATTGCCGAGCTGGGGGATCTTGACCCACTCGCCCTTGTTGTTGGCATAGCCAAAGCCGTCGCTGCCAATCACGGTTCCAGATTGTACCAGACAGTCTTCACCCAGGGCGACTCTGTGATACAGGGTCACGTTGGCCCACAAGCGGCTACGGGCACCCAGGGTGCTGTTTTTGCCGATAAAGCAGCCGGGACCGACCACGGCACCGGCACCCAGTACCACGCCGGACTCGATCACCGCCTTGGCGCCGATGGACACGCCTTCACCGATAATTGCATCGTCGGCGATCACCGCCGTGGGGTGAATGTCCACCGCCGGCTGCGGCGTGGTATCCAGGGCCTGAGCGGCCAGGGCAAAGCCGAGGTACGGATCGGCCATCACCAGGCTGGCCACCGGGCACAGCGCCTGATCGGCGGCGGTGACGATCACGGCACCGGCCCGGGTATTTTCCAGCAGGTGGTGATATTTGCTGTCCGACAGAAAGGCCACCTCGTCCGGGCCAGCCTTGTCCAGGGTGTTGACCCGTCGAATAATCAGAGTCGGGTCACCCTTGAGTTCGGCACCCAGCTGCCCGGCCAGTTCTTGTAACGTGATAGTCATAACCAGATTCTCATCCAAACCAAACTCTTACTTGCTGACCTTGCCGATCACCTGCTCGGTGATGTCCAGGGCCGGTGAAACATAGATAACGGCGCCCCGCTCTATGACCAGATCCAGGCCTTTGGCCTTGGTGATCTCGTCGATAGCGGTTTTGATACGCGCCAGCATCTTCTGACGTTCTTCATTTTCACGGCGAGCCTGATCTTCCTCAAGCTTGCGTCGTTTTTGCACATAGGCGCTCTGCATCTCGTTCAGCTTTTTCTGGGCCTCGGCCTTCTGCTGATCGTTCATGAAGGCCATGTCCTTTTGCTGCTTTTCGATAAAGCTGCGGCCATCGGCTTCCATCTTCTGCACTTCCTTGACCCGGGCGCCAAACTCGCTTTCCAGTTTTTTGGCCACCGCCTGGCGCTGGGGCATGTTCTGGAATACGGCACCGGTGTCCACCACCGCAATCTTGCCGCTCTGAGCCTGGGCCAGACCCGCGGTCAACAGCAGGACCAGTGCGCCCATCATTTTCATCATCTGTTTCAAGGTCATCTCCTTTATTTGAAATAATGTAAGGGGGAAGGGTGAGGGGAAAACCCCTGATACACCCATCCAGCTTGCCCCCTGGCGATACTCCGCCATCATATCTGTTTTGCCCTGCTCCGCAGGCCCTGCCGGCTAAAGCGGCAGTTATACAAGGTGAATCTTCACACCTCACAGGGTGTTAGAAGGTCCGGCCTATGTTGAAGTTGAACACTTCGGTACGATCGCCTTCCACTTCCTTAAGCGGGGCGGCGAGCGAGAACACCAGCGGGCCGAGCGGTGACAACCACTGCATGCTGACCCCGGCAGAGGCGCGGATGTTGGACGGATCGCCGAAGTCGTAAATCTGGTCACAGTTGCTGACACAGTTGGCCGCGTAGTCCGCCGAAAAGTTGGTGTTCCAGACGGTACCGACGTCCATAAAGACGCTGGTGCGCAGCGAGCGCTGCAGGTCTTCACCGGCGAACGGCGTGGGCACTATCAACTCGGCCGAAGCCGCCACCAGGGCGTTGCCACCGATGGTGCTGTCGTCACCACGGAATTTGGGATCCGAGTCGGTGCCATCGTTATACACAGCCCGCGGGCCCACCGAGTTGCTCTTGAAGCCACGCAGGGTGTTGAAGCCACCGGCGTAGTAGTTCTCGAAGAAGGGCAGACCCTGGCTGCCCTTGGTGGCATCACCGTAGCCATCACCATAAGAGGCACGGAACTTGCCGGTCAGCACCCAGTTATGCTCCCGATCGAGCGGAAAATAATGGGCATCGTCGAAGCTGGTCTTGTAATACTGCAGATCCGATCCCGGCACCGCCACCTTGAGCGAGAGACTCTGGCGGTTACCCGCGGTGGGGAAGTAGCCCCGGTTCAGGGTATTGCGGGTCCAGCCGGCGGTAATGTCGAAGGTGTTGAAACTGATTTCGTCGTTCGAGGACACATTCTCGCCATGCAGGGTCCAGAAGTCGTCCAACTGCACATAGCTGTCGCTCGGCTTGCCCAGGGTATTGTGCTCGAAACCGGCGCTGAAGCTCAGTCTGTTATCTTCATCGATCGGGAAGCCGCTCAATGCACGAATGCCATAGAGGGTGCTGTCGTAATCGGCCAGGTTGGCGTCATCGGCCTCGAACTGACGGTAGTAAATCCGGCCACCCAGGCTGACGCCGTCGACGGTAAAATAGGGATCTGTGTACTCCAGCGACACATCCTTGGAGTAGTCGTTCATCTGGGAGTTGATGCCCACCCGGTTGCCGGTGCCGAGGAAATTATCCTGCTGCAAGCCCGCCTGGATGCTGAAACCCGAGTCGGTACCGAAACCGATGCCGAAGTTGATGGAGCCGGCCGGCTGCTCCTTGACATTGACGTCCAGATCTACCTGATCGTCTTCACCGGGGATGCGCCGGGTTTCCACCTCGACGGTTTCAAAGTAACCCAGGCGATTCAGGCGGGTACGGGACTGTTCCACGTCTTCGCTCGACAGCCGGGCTCCTTCCATTTGCCGCATTTCACGGCGCAGCACCTCGTCTTTGGTGATGACGTTACCGCCGAAGTTGATACGGCGCACATAGACCCGGGTACCGGGATCGATATTCACCACCAGCTCTACTTTCTTGCTGGTTTCATCTATTTGCGGGAAGGTGGCAACCTTGGGGTAGGCATAGCCGAAACGACCGAGAAACTTGGACAGCACCTCTTCCATGTGCGCCACATCGGCGGCGGAATAGAGATCTCCCGCGCGCATTGGCACCAGCGCTTCCAGCTCGGACTGCCGGTCGATCAGGTTGCCCTTCAGGCTCACGCCAGACACCGTATAACGCTCGCCCTCGGATACGTTGAGGGTGATATAGACCCCTTCCTTGTCCGGCGACATGGACACCTGAGTGGAAGTCACTTCGGCCTTGAGGTAACCCCGATCCCGGTAGTAGGAACGCAGGGTTTCGATATCGCCAGCCAGCTTCTGCTTCTGATAGCGCTGGTCGGCCATGAAGTTCCACCAGGGTACGCTGTCGGACAACTGCAGCTGACTCAACAATTGCTCTTCGCTGAAATCCTTGTTACCGACGATGTTGATCTGCTTGATCTCCGCCGCCGGGCCTTCCACAAATTCGAATTTCAGATCGACCCGGTTACGCGGCAGCGGCGTCAGTACCGCCTTGACCTGGGCCGAATATTTCCCCACGCCGTAGTAAAAGTCTTCCAGGCCCTGCTCGAGCGAGCTCAGGGTAGTGCGATCCAGGGGTTCGCCAACTCGCACCCCTGCCCCTTCCAGGCTCTGTGTGAGCTGCTCTTCCTTGATTTCCTTGTTACCGCTGAAGCTGATGCCGGCAATGGTCGGCCGTTCGGTCACCTGTACTACCAGGATGCCGTTATCACGCAGCAACTGCACGTCTTCGAAGTTGCCGGAGGCATAGAGGCTATTGATGGCCTCGGCCAGACGAGTGGCGTCCACTTCTTCACCGACCCGCACCGGCAGGCTGAGCAGGGTTGCCCCCAGGGTGACGCGCTGCAGACCCTTGACCTGAATGTCCTGCACCACAAAAGAGCTCATGCCGCCCTGAGCATGGGCCAGCATGCTCGCACCCAACAGGCAGGAAGCGACCAGCGTATTTTGAACTGCCCTTTTTTTCTCTTTCACTGATCTTTCTTTAGCAGACCTTTCTTTAGCAGACATGGTGTGACTTTATCCTTGTGTCGGTCGCCCTAGAGGCGAGCAAAATCGTTAAACAGCGCCAGTCCCATCAACATCATCAAGAGCGCAGCGCCAATCTTGAAGCCGATTTCCTGTACTTTCTCCGGCACCGGTCGTCCGGTCACCGCTTCTATCACATAAAACAGCAGATGACCGCCGTCGAGCACCGGCAGCGGCAACAGGTTGATGATGCCTAAATTAACACTGACCAGCGCCATGAAGCTGAGAAAATAAACCAGCCCGTAGTCGGCACTGATGCCCGCTCCCTTGGCGATGGAAATGGGGCCGCTCAGGTTGTCGACCGAGACGATACCGGTCAGCAGCTTGCCGAGCATCTGAAACGTCAGCACCGTCAGATCCCAGGTCCGGCTGACACCGGCGCCGATGGCCGCCAGCGGGCCATAGCTGTGTTCGAAGCGATACTCTTCTGCCACCGGCAATACCTGAGGGGCCACGCCCGCATAACCGATGACCCGATCGCGACTTTCGCGCCGCTCCGGGATCAGCGTCAGGCTCAGGCTCTGACCCGCTCGAGTCACCTCGAGTTCCATCGGGACCTCGGGGGAGGCCTGAACCAGAGAGACCAGTTGCCGCCAGTCAGCCAGTGGCTCGCCGTTTATCGCCAGCAGGGTATCACCAGGCTGCACCCCCGCGACGGCTGCAGGGCCATTATCGACCACCTGAGCCACGGTCAGGGTGAGTTCCGGCCCCACCGGCACCAATCCCAGGGCGGTGATCGGCGAGGTTTCATCCGGGTCAAACTGCCATTCGGCCAGCGGAATGCGGACCTGGCTTCGCTGGCCGCTACTGTCTGCAACCTCAAACAGGGTTTCATCATCACCGAGACGACCGATCAGCGCAAAGTTCACCTCTTCCCAAGTGCGCACCGGCTTGCCGTCGATGGCCAGAATTTCCATGCCCGGTGCCAGCCCGCCTTCGGCCGCCGGTGAGGCAAGGGTGACGTCGTTCAGCACCGGCTTCACCGCCGGCACACCAATCAGAAACATCAGCCAGAAGGCGAAAATGGCAAAGGCAAAGTTGGCCATGGGGCCAGCCACCACGATCGCCATACGCGCCCACACCGACTTGTTGTTGAACGCCTGCTCCTGCAGATGGACAGGCACCTCGTCTACCCGGCCATCGAGCATCTTGACGTAGCCACCGAGCGGTATCATCGCCAACACGTATTCGGTGCCGTCCCGCCCCATGCGTCGCCAGATAGGCTTACCGAAACCGATGGAGAAACGCTCCACCTTGACGCCGTTGCGCCGCGCCACCCAGAAGTGGCCGTATTCGTGTACCGCTACCAGAATGCCCAGGGCGACAATAAAGGCGCCCAGATTCCACAATATGTCGCCCATCATGTTTTCCTTATCAATGCGGTGGCACAACGGCGTGCCTCGCCATCCAGCGCGATGATCTCGTCCAGGCTAGTCGCCCGAGTGCTGCCCAGCCGTTGCATCACCGCCTCGTTGACCGAGGCTATCGCCATAAAACCCAGCTTGCCGGCCAGAAAAGCCGCTACCGCCTCTTCATTGGCCGCATTCAGCGCCGTGGTCGCCCCCTGGCCGCTGGCACAGGCTTCGATGGCCAACCGCAGACAGGGATAACGTGCCATGTCCGGCGCCATAAAACTCAGTTCACCCAGCTTGCAAAAGTCCAGCGGCGCCACGCCTGACGCAATTCGCGCCGGATACGCCAGCGCGTGCGCAATGGGGGTCATCATATCCGGCTGGCCGAGCTGGGCCAATACCGATCCATCCGAGTACTGCACCATGGAGTGGATGACCGACTGGGGATGTACCAGCACCTCCAGTTGGCTGGCGGTGGCATTGAACAACCAGCGCGCCTCTATGTATTCCAGCCCCTTGTTCATCATGGTGGCGGAGTCGACCGAAATTTTCGGTCCCATCGACCAGTTGGGATGCGCCACCGCCTGGGCCGGCGTCACTCCGGTCAGCTCACCCACCGGGGTATAGCGGAAGGGGCCGCCGGATCCGGTGAGCAGTATCTTGCTGACCCCCGCCTCCGCCAGACTGCCCCGCCCCGGATTTTGCTGCAACTCGGCGGGCAGGCACTGAAAAATGGCGTTGTGCTCGCTGTCGATCGGCAGCAACCGGGCACCACTGCGGTGCACCATGTCGATAAAGAGCTCGCCGCTCATGACCAGCGCTTCCTTGTTGGCCAGCAAGACCCGCTTGCCGCCCTGCACCGCCGCCAGGGTAGACAACAAACCGGCGGCACCGACGATGGCCGCCATCACGGTAGTAACTTCTGGTTCGGCAGCCACTTCGCACAAGGCGTCGGCGCCACTCAGCACCTGGGTTTTACCACCCAGCTCCGCCAGTTGCCGACGCAGCTCCCGCGCCGCCGTCTCATCGACCATCACCGCATAGCAGGGCGTGAACTCCAGGCAATCGGCCAGCATGCGCTCAACCTGCCGGTTGGCGGTCAGCGCAAAAACACGAAACCGCTCGGGATGCCGGCGCACCACCGACAGGGTGCTCTGACCGATGGAGCCGGTGGCCCCGAGTATGGTTAACAATTCCACTTAGCCTCTCCTTTTGATGACGAGGCTGAAGTCAGCACCCAAGTTTGCAAGGCAGAAGCAGAATGACAAAAAGCAGACCGTCTGCGCCAGGGGTGGCGCAGACGAGCCCCCAGGGATGGGTTTACGGCGAGTCTGCATTTGTCTTCTGCTTCTGCCTTTACTCCCAGCCTTGATACAAGAGACTGCACATAAACAATCCGAGTCATCAGCTTAACAACCTGACGACGACGATAAACACCGGCAGGGCGGCGGTCAGGCTGTCGATGCGGTCCATGACACCACCATGACCCGGCAGAATACTGCCGGAATCCTTGAGGCCCGCTTCCCGCTTGAACATGCTCTCCACCAAATCCCCCAGCACAGACGCGAACACCGCCACTACGGAGGCGACCAGCAACACAATTCCTTCCTGAATCGGCAGATCCATGCCCCAGGTAACTAACAGCGCCAGCATACTCGCCGTTATCACGCCGCCGAGCATGCCTTCGATGGTTTTGCCGGGGCTGACCCGGGGGCATAGTTTGCGCTTGCCGAAGGCTTTGCCGACGAAATAGGCACCGGAGTCCGCCACCCATACCAGCGACATGACAAACAGCAACAACCAGGCGCCGAAGAAGGGGTTCTGCTCATATTCGTAGCTGCGCAGCGCCAGCAGCGCCCAGAAAAAGGGGATCAGGCTGAACAGCGCAAACAGCGTCTTCAGCCACAATTGCCCCTGCCAGACAGCGGCGCTGCGCGGATAAACCAGTACCAGTGCCAGCGATATCAGCCACCAGAAGGCGCCGGCATAGAGCACCAGAGAGACGGTATCATTCAAATCCGGGCTCCAGACCCGCTCTATGGGTACCATAGCCATCAGGCCAATCAGCACCAGAGCCAGGGAGACCATCACCACATTGGCCTTGCGGGGGTCGATAAAACGCCCCCACTCACGGCCGGCCAGCAAAAAGACCCCACCGGCAAAAAGCGAAAAAAACGGCAGCGGCAACAGAAAAATGGCGGCCAACACCAAGGGGATCAGGCACAGGGCCGTGATGATTCTAAGCTTTAACAAGAAATATCCTCTCTTATTTGAAGTGAGGGATGAGATGCCTAGGGTCGATTTCAATCGACCAGCGAACCTGGCACCTGACCAACGTCGGTCTAATAAAGCCGACCCTACGCCTCATCTCTCACGTCTTTATTATTTGTGCATGAGGTCGACTTCAATTGGCCTCATGCATAATGCTCTTTCTCACCTTATACCAATGCGATGATATATCTGATCAGACGTCATCCTGACGAACGTCAGGATCTGATGTTGTCTGCAGCAAGATACCGAGGCCGTCATGCCGAGACTTGATTCAGTACCGGTATGACGAGTCGGCAAGCTCTTCATCCCTCATTACGCCCGGCCAAAGCACGAATTTGTGCGCCGGTGCAGCCGAAGCGCCGCTCTCGTCCCACAAAGGTGGCAATGGCCTCGCTGAAGGCGGCTTCGTCAAAGTCGGGCCAGAGTACGGAAGTAAAATACAGCTCGGCGTAAGCCAGCTGCCACAATAAAAAGTTGCTGATACGCTGCTCGCCGCCGGTGCGGATCAGCAGGTCGACCTGCGCCAGATCGGCCATGGTCATCAGGTTTCCCAGATGATGCTCTGTAATGTCGGCGGGGGTGATATTACCGGCCACCACCTGCTCGGCCGCGCGACGGCAGGCCTGGGTGATGTCCCAGTGGCCACCGTAGTTGGCGGCAATATTGAGGGTCAATCCGGTATTGGCGGCGGTAAGCACCTCGGCGTCGGCAATTTTGCGCTGAAGATGCTCACTGAAACCACGGTGATCGCCGATCACCCGCAAACGAATGTTGTTGCGGTGCAGCTTGCGTACTTCCGAACCAAGCACGGCAATAAAGAGGCTCATCAGGGCGCTGACTTCCTCTTCGGGACGCCGCCAGTTTTCGCTGGAAAAGGCGAACAGGGTCAGGGCATCCAGCTTGAGCTGATGAGCAAAGCTGACCGCCGCACGTACCGATTTTACACCGGCCTTGTGGCCGCTGACCCGGAATTTTCCACGTTGTTCGGCCCAGCGGCCGTTGCCGTCCATAATGATGGCGACGTGACGGGGTAGCTGAGATGGGTCGTCGAATGCTGCCATGGTTTGGCTCGCTGGCATTGAAGTCACTCCTGCACAAAGACAAACGCCGTGCAGGCAGCTACACGGCGTCGGCTACTATACCTGATGTAAGTATCAGATTTCCATTAACTCTTTCTCTTTGGCGGCGAGTGCTTCGTCCACCTTTTTGATGTAGAGATCGGTCAGTTTCTGGATGTCGTCCTGGGCACGACGGTCGTCGTCTTCGGAGATTTCCTTGTCTTTCAACAGAGCCTTGAAGTCCCCGTTGGCATCGCGACGGATGTTGCGAATGGCCACCCGGCCCTGCTCGGCTTCGTGACGTACAACCTTGATCAGGTCTTTACGACGCTCTTCGGTCAGGGACGGCAGTGGAATACGGATCATGGTGCCGGTGCTGGAAGGATTCAGGCCCAGATCAGAGCTCATGATGGCTTTTTCCACGGCCTTGATCATGGTGCGGTCGAATACGGTAACCGCCAGGGTACGGGAGTCTTCGGTGGTAATGTTACCCACCTGCTTCAGCGGAGTGGCTGCACCGTAGTAATCCACATAGATGGTGTCCAGCAGGCTGGGGTGAGCCCGGCCGGTACGAACCTTGTTCATCTGGACCTTAAGCGACTCAAGGCTCTTTTCCATCCGCGTATTGGCGTCGTTCTTAATCTCGTTAATCACGGTTTTTATCCTTTTTTATTAAAGCTGAAAGCGCCGAGTGCCCAGGCTGAAAGCAAGATCCTGACGTTCGTCAGGATGACACCTTATGTTTTTCTCGGCGCCTGATGCTTAGCGCTCGGCGCTCAAAACTATTATTTCCGGCTGATGAGGGTGCCTTCGGTTTCCCCCATCACGGCGCGGCGCAACGCACCCGGCTTGTTCATGTTGAATACCCGGACCGGCAGGTTATGATCCCGGGCCAGGGTAAAGGCGGCCAGATCCATCACCTTGAGTTCACGATCCAGTACATCGTCATAATCCAGTTGACTATACAGCTCGGCATCCGGGTTTTTCATCGGATCTTCACTGTAGACACCGTCCACCTTGGTCGCCTTTAATACTACGTCGGCTTCAATTTCAATGCCACGCAAACAGGCGGCAGAATCGGTGGTGAAAAAAGGGTTGCCGGTACCGGCAGAGAATATCACCACCCGGCCCTTGCGCAACAAGCTGATGGCATCGGCCCAGTTATAGGGGTCGCACACACCTTCCAGGGTGATAGCAGACATCAGACGGGCATTCACATAAGCACGGTGCAGGGCATCGCGCATGGCCAGCCCGTTCATCACGGTGGCCAACATACCCATGTGGTCGCCCACCACGCGGTTCATTCCCGCCTGGGCCAGGCCCGCACCACGAAACAGGTTGCCGCCGCCGATCACCAGGCCGACCTGAACACCCAGTTCAACCAGTTCTTTGATTTCCTGAGCCATACGTTCGAGTACGGCGGGATCAATACCAAAGCCTTCTTCCCCTTGCAGCGCTTCGCCGCTCAGTTTAAGAAGAATGCGTCTGTATGCGGGTTTAGGATTGGTACTCATGCTTTTCTATTCCTGGTCATAGAAAGACCGCGACGGATGTCGCGGTCTGGATAGCACTAACAACGGCGGGAATTAACCCTTGGAAGCAGCGATCTGCGCCTGAACTTCGGCAGCGAAATCTTCTTCTTTCTTCTCGATACCTTCACCCACTTCATAACGGACGAAACCGATGGCATCGGCGCCGGCCTGCTTGAGGCGATCGGCAACAGAGATAGAAGGATCCTTGATGAAGGGCTGACCGGTCAGAGAGATCTCACCGGTGAACTTCTTCATGCGACCTTCAACCATCTTCTCGGCGATTTCTTTCGGCTTGCCGGAGTTGATGGCGATGTCGACCTGAATTTCACGCTCTTTGGCCACGACGTCGTCAGACACGTCTTCGGGCTTGACGAACTGCGGGTTGGAAGCGGCAACGTGCATTGCCACGTCTTTGGCCACTTCTTCGTCACCGCCTTTCAGGTTGGCGATAACGCCGATGCGGGTGCCGTGCAGGTAAGTGGTCAGGTTGTCACCTTCCACCAGCACGATACGACGCAGACTCATGTTTTCACCGATTTTGGCGATCAGGTTGGTCAGGGTCAGCTCGATGCTTTCGCCGTTTTCATACTCGGCCGCCTTCAGGGCGTCCAGGTCGTTGATTTTGTTTGCCAGCGCTATGTCGACAATCTTGTCACCGAAGGCGCGGAAACCGGCGTCTTTGGCTACAAAGTCGGTTTCGCTGTTCAGCTCGATCATCACGGCGGTGTTGCCGGCCTGACGCATCAGGATGATGCCTTCGGCGGCGATACGGCCGGCTTTCTTGGCAGCTTTGGCCTGGCCGGACTTGCGCATCTCTTCGATGGCCAGTTCGATGTCGCCATTGGCTTCGGTCAGGGCTTTTTTACAATCCATCATGCCAGCGCCAGTGCGCTCACGCAGTTCTTTTACCAGGGCGGCGGTAATAGTTGCCATGTCTAATTTCCTCGATCTTGGTCTACAAGAAAACAGGGGCACAAGGCCCCTGTTAACCCATTACTTTCGTATGGTTAATAAAGGCTGAAGCCTAGGCTTCGTCTTTATTACTCTTCTACGACGTAGTTGTCTTCGGCTTGCACGGCCAAGTCTTGCGCACGGGCAGCAATCACGGCGTCGGCAGCAGCATTCAGATACAGCTGGACGGCACGGATGGCGTCATCGTTACCGGGAATGATGTAATCGATGTTGTCCGGGTTAGAGTTGGTGTCAACAATCGATACTACCGGAATGCCCAGGTTGTTGGCTTCTTTGATAGCGATGTGCTCGTGGTCAGCGTCTACTACGAACAATACGTCGGGCAGACCGCCCATGTCCTTGATACCGCCCAGGGACTTCTCCAGCTTTTCCATTTCGCGAGTACGCATCAGCGCCTCTTTCTTGGTCAGCTTGTCGAAGGTACCGTCTTGAGCCTGGCTTTCCAGCTCTTTCAGGCGGCTGATGGATTGACGTACGGTTTTCCAGTTGGTCAGCATGCCACCCAACCAGCGATGGTTGACGTAGAACTGATCACACTTGGTAGCGGCTTCTTTGACGGCTTCAGAGGCTGCGCGCTTGGTACCAACAAACAGGATTTTACCCTTCTTGGAAGCGACGTTGCCCAGGTAGTTCAACGCGTCGTTGAACATGGGAACGGTTTTTTCCAGGTTGATGATGTGAACCCGGTTGCTGGCGCCGAAAATGAACGGCTTCATCTTGGGGTTCCAGTAACGAGTCTGGTGACCAAAGTGAACGCCGGCTTTCAGCATGTCGCGCATAGATACTTGTGCCATGATTTCCTCAAATAAGTGTATTGGGTTAGGCCTCCACACATCCCATGACTCCGACCCGAAGGCACCCTGGAGCATGTGCCGATGTGTGTGTGTATTAAGAAGGTGAATGTGTGTGACGGATACATCTGCAGGCATACCCGCAGATACAACTATCACGGCGCGCTTTATACCATAAAACCGGCCCCTGCACCAGTGTTGCCGTTATTCGACTGCGGCTTCGCTACTGCTTGACTACTGGTGGAAGTCAGACGCGCTTGGCGTTACACTTTTTGTCCTTTTATCGGCAATACCGATAGTAGCCCTGCGAGCGACGACGCAATCCTGAATCGGGCGCCCACCCACAGAGACGAAATTGATGAGCATAGTCATAAAAACCCCGGAAGAGATAGAAAAAATGCGCGTAGCCGGTCGCCTGGCCGCCGACGTGCTGGAAATGATAGAGCCGCACGTGCAAGCCGGCGTGACCACCGATCAACTGAACCAGATCTGCCATGACTATATCGTGAACGAACAGCAGGCGATTCCGGCGCCGCTGAACTATCACGGTTTCCCCAAGTCGATTTGTACCTCGGTGAACCACGTTATCTGCCACGGAATTCCGGCGGACAAGAAGCTCAAGGAAGGCGACATCATCAATATCGATATTACCGTGATCAAGGATGGCTACCACGGTGATACCTCCAAGATGTTCATGGTCGGCAAGGCCAGCATCATGGCCGAGCGCCTGTGCCGGGTGACCCAGGAATGTATGGAGCTGGGTATCAGGATGGTCAAACACGGGGTACGGCTGGGCGACATCGGTGCCGCTATTCAGCAGCATGCCGAAGCCCACAACTACTCGGTAGTACGGGAATATTGCGGCCACGGCATCGGCGCCGAATTCCACGAAGAACCGCAGGTACTGCATTACGGCAAACCGGGCACCGGTGAGGTCTTGGAAGCGGGCATGTGCCTGACCATAGAGCCGATGATCAACGCCGGCAAACGCCAGAGCAAGATGCTGGGCGACGGCTGGACCGTGGTGACCAAGGATCGCAGCCTGTCGGCTCAATACGAGCACACCCTGCTGGTAACCGAAGACGGTTGCGAAGTACTGACCCTGCGCAAAGACGACAACCTGCCGCAGGTTATTAAAGCCGGAAGCTGAACAGCTGCACCGAACTGCCCCTCCCCTTGGCTGTAGGAATGCAGGTATGACTGCGGGTTTTCACCAGGGGGAGGCTGAGAGAGGCGCTGCAGAAGCCTCTTCTCACCCTGATGCCCCCCACAATGATTCCATAATATTCATGATGTTGTGAAGAATTAGGTAAGATAACCCATGATAATCGGCGATCATTGGAGTCACCAAACTAGCTAGCAAGAGAGCCGACTCATGGTTGCTAAGGCTCTTTCGCTGCCGTCACAGGGCTGGGTGGGGGGGCATTTTGACCAAGGCATTGAGCCTACAGAATAAATGTGGAAGCCGGCCCGCTACAACCCCAGTATTTCCTTGGCGAAGGGGATGCTGAGCTTGCGCTTGGCCTGAAAGGAAGCATTGTCGAGCAGATCGAGGGCGGCGAGCAAAGTGCTCATGTCCCTGGACAGCCGGTTGAGCAGGAAACGGCCGACATCGGTAGGCAACTTGAAGCCGCGCAACTCGGCTCTCAGCTGCAGGGCGCTGAGCTTGCCCTCGTCATCCAGGGGTTTCAACTGATAAGCCACCCCCCAGTCGAGACGCGAAGCCAGATCCGGCAAGCCCAATCCCAGGTTGCGCGGTGCGTTGACGGCACTGATCACCAGTGAGCCCGACGCCCGCTCGCGACGGCGATTGAAGAAATTAAACACCGCCCGCTCCCACTCTTCCACACCGGCAATGGCATCCAGGTTATCCAGACACACCAGCGCCAGCAACTCCATACCGTCCAGCAGTCGGGGCGACATATTCTGATAGCTGTCGAGAGAGATATAGGCGGCGGTCTCACCCTCACCATCCAGCTCGGCACAGGCCGCATGCAGCAGATGAGAACGTCCACTGCCTTCCTGCCCCCAGAAATACAGCAGCTCGTCGCCCTGGCCTATGGCCGCATTTTTAAGCGCGGTGATCAGCTGAGCGTTATCACCCGGATAAAAACTGGCAAAAGTTTCATCGTCCGGCAGCTGCACCGCCAGCGCCAGCTGAGCCGGCTGATTATCTTCTTCATCACCGTTAATCATGTTGGCCCCCCGCCCAGCTGAATTCCCGCTCACCAGTCACGGCAAGCCCGGTGATGGTGGTCAAGGCCTGCAATACGGCGGCACGAGAGCCTGGCACACTCAGACGATAACGTCCCTGAGATCCGGCGCTGTCGACAACATAGACAGCGCCCACGCCGTCAAGCTGGCGCAACTTGCGTTCCAGCAACACTGAGTCGGCATACCGATGCAGGCCGGACACTACTATGGTCAGCTCGCCGCTTGCATCCGCCTTGGCAAGCAAGGGCTGTATCGGCATCGGATTATCTGGCCGCAGTGCGGACCGTTGCTCATTTTTCTCGACCCAGTAACGATTGAGACGCGCCATCAGCCCGGTCACAGTATCCGCGCCGCTGGCCAGCCGGCCTTGCAACAGGGGCTGTTCTTGAGCAGAGCCGAACAGCTGCCAGCGTCCGCCTGTCGCGTCCTGCTCGACGGCAAGCCAGTAGTTGGCGCCATAACGCCGACTGGCCTCGCGCAGGGGCTTGGCATCAAACAAGTCGCGGGTGTCCAGCGTCATGTGCTCCTCCAGATCCCACAGCGGCCACAACAAGGGTATCTGATAGGCAGAAGAGGCACGCCGCCAGACGCGACTGGCCTCGTTGCGGCTACGGCCCTCTTCCGATAACCAGACCAGCACGGTGGGCCTTGATGTCAGTGAAAACGGCAGCTCGGCGCTTTTCAGCAAGGCCAACAGCTCCTCTTCGTTGAACACGGCGTTATAACCTGGGCCTGTCGGTTCGGACTGCAAATAGCGCGACAAGTCACGCCGGGCTTCATCCTGTACCCAGGAGTCCTGCGCACGACCGCCGGTCAGGCGATTCAGCACCAGCTCCATCGCCTGCACTCGCGCCTCAGTCCGGCTGTAAGGTGCCGGATCCAGGTTAACCTCAAACACCGACTCGGCAGACACGGTGGCAGAGCACAGCAGCAGCGTCGTCAGAAACAGATTTTTCAACATCAAGTTGCCACGTTTAAAAAGCAGAAGGCGCATGATAACCACAGACATCAATGCAGGCCAGACTCAATGGTGCTGCGCTCTGGGCAATACCAGGTTGAGCAGAATGCCGACGATGCCACACAGACTGATGCCCTGCAGGCTGAAGCCGCCGATACCAAAGGCCATGCCGCCGATACCAAAGATCAGGATCACCGCCACTATGCACAGGTTGCGCGCATGAGACAGGTCCACCTGATGTTTGATCAGGCTGTTCAGGCCCACTGTGGCGATAGAGCCGAACAGCAGTATCATGATGCCACCCATCACCGGCGTCGGAATACTCAGCATCAGGGCGCCGAATTTACCGACAAAAGCCAACACGATGGCAAAGCCCGCCGCCCAGGTCATGATCACCGGGTTGAAGTTCTTGGTTAGCATCACGGCACCGGTCACTTCGGAATAGGTGGTATTGGGTGGTCCGCCAAACAGCGAAGCACCGACGGTAGCCAGGCCGTCGCCCAGCAGGGTACGGTGCAGACCCGGTTTCTTGATGTAGTCCTTGCCGGTGACCGAGCTGATGGCCAATACGTCACCGATATGCTCGATGGCCGGCGCTATCGCCACCGGCAGCATGAACAGCACAGCGTGCCAGTTCCACTCGGGGGCGACAAAATGCGGCAGAGAGAACCAGGCCGCCTCGCGTACCGGGGTAAAGTCTACGACCCCGAACCACAGCGCCAGGCCGTAGCCCACGGCGATGCCGGCGGTAATGGGCACCAGACGAAATACCCCTTTCGCCACCGTGGACACCAGCAAGGTAGTGACCAGGGCCGACAACGACAGCCATAGCGCTATATTGTGCGGCATCATCTCCGCCGCACCGTCACCGGTCTTGCCGATCGCCATGTTCACCGCCATCGGTGCCAGGCCCAGGCCAATGACCATGATCACGGGCCCTACCACCACCGGCGGCAGCAGCCGGGTCAGCAACCCGGTACCGCGCCAGCGCACGAGCTGACTGAGCAACACGTACATGACCCCGGCCGCCATCAGGCCGCTCATGGCGGCGGGAATGCCCCAGGTTTGTACGCCGTACAGAATAGGCGCAATAAAGGCGAAGGAAGATGCCAGAAAAATAGGTACCTGACGCTTGGTACACAGTTGAAAAATCAGGGTGCCGAAGCCGGCCGTAAACAAGGCCACATTAGGATCCAACCCGGTGATCAGCGGCATCAGTACCAGGGCGCCAAAGGCCACAAACAACATCTGGGATCCGGCCAGAGCCTGACGCAAGGGGGTATTGGTCGCACTCTGGCTGTGGGCCAGAGCATCGGGTTGATTTGCTGAACTCATCTTTTATTTACCTTGTACGAACGGAAAAAAACCGGCTTGCGCCGGTTTTGACTTACTTGGTACCAAAAATCTTGTCGCCGGCATCACCGAGGCCGGGAATGATATAACCGTGTTCGTCGAGCCGCTCGTCGACGGAGGCACAATACAGCTCTACATCCGGATGAGCCTGTTCCAGCGCCTTGAGTCCTTCCGGCGCCGCGACCAGTACGATCACCTTGAAGTGCTGACAGCCTTTTTCTTTCAACAGATCGATAGTGGCGATCATGGAGCCACCGGTGGCCAGCATGGGATCGACAATCAGTGCCATCCGCTCGTCGATATTACTGACCAGCTTGTTGAAATAGTGCACCGGCTGCAGAGTTTCTTCGTCACGATACACCCCGACCACGCTGACCCGCGCACTCGGCATATGCTCCAGTACCCCGTCCATCATACCCAGACCGGCACGCAGAATCGGCACTACTGTGACTTTTTTGCCCTTGAGCTGATCCACCTCGGTCGGGCCGTTCCAGCCATTGATGGTGGTTTTTTCGGTTTCAAAATCGGCAGTGGCCTCATAGGTCAGCAGGCTGCCGACTTCTTTTGCCAGTTCACGAAAGCGTTTGGTACTGATGTCGGCTTCCCGCATCAGACCCAGCTTGTGTTTCACCAAAGGGTGCTTAACCTCAACGACTTTCATCAACTTACTCTCCCGACGCACTAAACTGTATGCACATGCACAAAAAAACCGCGGGACTTTAGCATAAAATAGCGCCCGACGGCAGACGTTCAGGGTAAATTTTAGCAAAGGATGCCACCTTCTTCCTGTGTAGCCTTGCTCGGGTCTCTACTGTAAAAACCGGCGCCTGTCGGCTCCGCCGTATTATCCCTGATATCAGGCAGGCCGAATCATCTGCTGGCCGCTCCGCCGCAGGTTTCAGCTTCGATTGAAAAGCATTCGCTTCAAGAACATGGCCTGACGGGCCGACGCCGGTGGCACTGCCTCGCGCATTAAATTAGAATAGCGGCCGAAACAGTGACTAACAGCCGGCAAGAGTGCCAACAGGTACTAACCCCGCTCCTAAATAAAATGACAAGGTAACCACTCGTGACGCAGAAAAAACCCCTGAGCTATAAAGATGCCGGTGTAGATATCGATGCCGGTAACGCCCTGGTTGAACGCATCAAAGGCGTCAGCCGTCGCACTCAACGCCCGGAAGTCATGGGTGGACTCGGGGGCTTCGGTGCCCTGTGCCAGCTGCCTACCGGCTACAAGGAGCCGGTACTGGTTGCCGGCACCGATGGCGTTGGCACCAAATTGCGCCTGGCCATCGATCTCAAGCGTCATCAGGGCGTGGGCATCGATCTGGTCGCCATGTGCGTGAATGATCTGATTGTTCAGGGCGCCGAGCCGCTGTTCTTCCTCGACTACTACGCCACCGGCAAGCTGGACGTAGACACCGCCGCCGATGTAGTGACCGGTATCGGCGCCGGCTGCGAGCTGAGCGGCTGTGCCCTGATTGGCGGTGAAACCGCCGAAATGCCCGGCATGTACGAAGCAGGCGACTACGACCTTGCAGGTTTTTGTGTTGGTGTAGTAGAAAAAAGCGGAATTATCGACGGCACCAAAGTCGCCGCCGGTGATGCGCTGATCGCTCTGGGCTCCAGCGGCCCCCACTCCAACGGCTACTCTCTGGTTCGCAAAATCCTGGAAGTCAGCAAGGCCGATCTGCAACAGCCACTGGGTGACGCCACCCTGGCCGATGCCCTGATGGCCCCGACCCGCATCTACGTGAAGCCGGTGCTGGAACTGATCAAGCAGTTCGACATCCATGCCCTGAGCCACATTACCGGCGGCGGCTTCTGGGAAAACATTCCCCGTGTGCTGCCTCAGGGTGCCAAGGCCGTTATCGACGGCGCCAGCTGGCAGTGGCCGCAGGTATTCAGCTGGTTGCAGCAGGCCGGTGGCGTGGAAACCTTCGAAATGTATCGCACCTTTAACTGCGGCGTCGGCATGGTCATCGCCCTGCCGACCGAGCAGGCCGAGGCGGCAGTCAAGTTCATGCAGGACGCCGGCGAGCAGGCCTGGGTTATCGGTCACATCGATAACGCCGCCGACGGCGAAGAGCAGGTCGAAATAAAATGACCCGTATCGTCGTCCTGATCTCCGGCAATGGCAGTAACCTGCAGGCGCTGCTGGATCAGGCCGCCGCCGGCCAGCTCGGCGGCGACGTGGTCGCGGTCGTCAGCAACAAGGCAGAGGCCTATGGGCTGGAGCGTGCCCGCATGGCGGGCGTCGCTACCGCTGTGCTGTCCAACAAAGACTACGCCGACCGGGACAGCTTCGATACGGCGCTGATGCAACTTATCGACGGCTATCAACCCCATCTGGTGGTGCTGGCTGGCTTTATGCGCATCCTCACCCCCGGCTTTGTGCGTCACTACGCAGGTCGCATGCTCAACATACACCCGTCACTGCTGCCCCGCTACCAGGGGTTGCATACGCACCAAAGAGCCATGGAGGCCGGTGATTCGGAGCATGGCTGCAGCGTGCACTTCGTCACCGAAGAGCTGGACGGCGGCCCCCTGGTGCTGCAGGCAAGAGTACCCATCTTTGCCGGTGACGACGAAGCCACCGTTGCCGAGCGGGTGCAGGTGCAGGAGCACGCGATTTATCCGCTGGTGGTACGCTGGTTCTGCGAAGGCCGCCTGATCATGCAGCAAGATAACGCCTTTCTGGACGGCGCCCTGCTGCCGGCTCAGGGACACGCCGGAGACTGATACTCTTCAGCTACTGAAAAAGCGCGCTTGTGGTGACACAAGCGCGCTTTTTGTTGTGTGAATACGACGGAGTGTTCGGTTCGGACAAAGAGCCTGCTCCACCGACACGCCATGAGCCCATCCGTGGGGGCTCTCTGTTTCATCCCTGAAACAGAAGATCGGTGAAGTAGATCCCTTTGTCCTCCTTGATGCTCCGGCGTCGCCTGTTGGCGCAATCTGCAGAGAACTCGGTGTTCCAGAAGAGGCAACAGGGATTACCTCAGCCGACCGTCACATGACAGGGATGTCATGTGCCGAGCGTTACATGGACGTACTTGATGCGTGTCGGGGGAGGTAGCCCTGTAGCCTCTTTGACTCGCACATGCTCACAGCTCGGTAGCCGCGATCCGTTCGCCCAGCAGGAAGAGGTTGAATTCACCCGGTTGCATCTTGTGCCACTGCTCGTTGTTGGTCAGCGGCTGAGTGGCAATCACGGTCACGATGTCGTTGGGAGTGGTTTCCTTCTGAAAATCGATTTCCACTTCTTCGTCGATCAATCGGGCCGGGCCGAAGGGCGCACGGCGGGTGATCCAGTGCAGATTGTTGCTGCAATAGGTCATCAGATACTCGCCGTCGGTGAGCAGCATGTTGAACACTCCCAGAGCGCGCAGCTGATCGCACAAGCCGGCCACATAACGGAACATGGCGGCCATGTCATCCGGCCCGGTCGGGTAGCTCCGCTCCATGGCATCCAGGATCCAGCAGAACGCCAGCTCGCTGTCGGTTTCACCCACCGGATTATGCCGCCCGGTTTTCAGGTGATTGTAGCCACTCAGCTGACCGTTGTGGGCAAAGGTCCAGTAACGGCCCCACAGCTCCCGGGTAAAGGGATGGGTATTTTCCAGCGCGATACCGCCCCGGTTAGCCTGCCGGATATGACTGACCACAGAGCAGCTCTTGATCGGATATTCCTGCACCAGCTTGGCGATGCGAGACTGGCTGGACGGCTGCGGATCCTTGAAGGTACGCAGCCCCTTGCCCTCGTAAAACACTATGCCCCAGCCATCCTTGTGGGGGCCGGTGCGGCCACCTCGTTGCATCAGGCCGGTAAAGCTAAAGCAGATATCGGTGGGTACGTTGGCACTCATCCCTAGCAATTCACACATATCGCTTACTCGTGCTCCATTTCTTTTTCGACCAGCTGGATCAGGATATGAATGATCTTGATATGCACTTCCTGAATCCTGTCCGCATAGCCGAAGTGAGGCACTCGGATTTCCACGTCCGCCAGCCCGGCCATCTTGCCGCCGTCCTTGCCGGTCAGGGCTATCACCTTGATGCCTTTGGCCTTGGCCGCTTCGATGGCCCTGAGAATATTGCCGGAATTACCGCTGGTTGAAAGACCGAACAGCACATCACCTTCCCGCCCTACCGCTTCCAGGTAGCGGGAGAACACGTATTCGAAGCCGAAGTCGTTGGCCACACAGGACAGATGGCTGGGATCGGAAATGGCGATAGCCGGGTAGCCGGGGCGATTTTCCCGATAGCGGCCGGTCAGCTCTTCGGCAAAGTGCATGGCATCGCAGTGAGAGCCGCCGTTACCGCAGGACAACACCTTGCCACCGGCCTTGAAACGGTCGGCCAGCAATTTCGCAGCGCTTTCGATGGCCTGAATGTTGGCATCATCGGCCAGGAAACGATGCAGCACCTCGGCGGCGTCGGTCAGTTCGCTACGGATCAAATCCTGATACATGAAATTGCCTCTCACTCACGGTAAAAGGGCATTTTGGCACAAGTCACCAGCGGCGGGAAGCCAGGCGCCGTCCGTCAGCGCCTGTCGGCCCTGCATGGTTGACGGGACCGGGCCGAATACTACTGTTTTTTAACCTCGGCGCAGCTTGATTTAAACATTTGTATGAATTACAACTAGGAGCACCCAAGAGGTCAGACCTCACTACATACACCCATGCCGGCAAAGGAGTTGTTCATGATTACCCTACTGCTACTGCTGATTTCCTGGGCCAGTCTGGCTTACCACCGCTCCCGCCTGCTCACGACGACGCTGGTCACCGTCCTGGTACTGGCGGTGGGATCCCTGCTGGGCGAAGTGAGCCCTGCCTGCTGGCTGGTGTTTGCCGTGCTGGCAACACTGCTGAATTTCCCCTCCTTGCGCGCCGGTTTGCTCAGTCGCCCCTTGTTCGGGCTGTACCGAGGGCTGATGCCGGAGATGTCATCCACCGAGCGCGAAGCCATCGAAGCCGGCACCACCTGGTGGGAAGCCGAGCTGTTTCGTGGCAAACCGGACTGGCACACCCTGCACAAATACCCCAAACCACAACTCAGCGAGGCAGAACAGACTTTCATGGACGGTCCGGTAGAAGAAGTATGCCGCATGACCAACGACTGGGAGGTGACCCACGAGCGCGCCGATCTGTCGCCCGAGGTATGGGATTACCTCAAAAAGCACGGCTTCTTCGCCATGATCATCGAGGAACAGTATGGCGGCCTGGCGTTTTCCGCCTATGCCCAGTCCCGGATACTGCAAAAGCTGTGTAGCACCAGTGCCGTGCTGGCCTCAACCGTCGGCGTTCCCAACTCCCTCGGCCCGGGTGAGCTGCTGCAGGAATACGGCACCCGAGAGCAAAAGGATCACTACCTGCCCCGTCTGGCCCGCGGCGAAGAAATTCCCTGTTTTGCCCTGACCGGCCCGGAGGCAGGCTCGGACGCCGGAGCCATTCCCGATGTGGGTGTGGTCTGCATGGGCGGCTGGCAGGGCGAGCAGGTGCTGGGCATGCGCCTGACCTGGAACAAGCGCTATATCACCCTGGCCCCCGTCGCTACCGTACTCGGCCTGGCGTTCAAGTTAAAAGATCCGGAAGGCTGGTTGGGCGACGAGGCGGATCTCGGCATCACCTGCGCCCTGATCCCCACCTCCACACCCGGAGTAAAGATAGGTCGCCGTCACTTTCCGCTTAACGTGCCCTTCCAGAACGGTCCTACTCAGGGCAAGGATGTGTTCGTCCCCATCGATTTCATCATAGGCGGACAGGAAATGGCCGGCCAGGGCTGGCGCATGCTGGTGGAATGCCTGTCGGTAGGCCGCGGTATCACGCTGCCCTCCACCGGCACCGCCGGCAGCCGCGTCTCTGCGCTCGCTTCCGGCGCCTACAGCCGCATCCGTCGTCAGTTCCGGCTGCCGATCGGCAAGATGGAAGGTATCGAAGAGCCGCTGGCCCGTCTGGGCGGCAACGCCTATCTGTCCGATGCTGCCAGTATGCTGACCGTGACCGGTATCGATCTGGGCGAGAAGCCCTCTGTGGTGTCGGCCATCGTCAAATACCACCTCACCGACCGCAGCCAGCGCAGCCTTATCGACGCCATGGACATCCACGGTGGTAAGGGCATCTGCATGGGCCCCAACAACTACCTGGCCCGCGGCTATCAGGGAGCACCCATCGCCATCACGGTCGAGGGCGCCAATATCCTGACCCGCAGCATGATTATCTATGGTCAGGGGGCCATTCGCTGCCATCCGTACGTACTGGCGGAGATGCTGTCGGTGCAGGAGCAGGATGCCCGCAAGGCTCTGGAGCAGTTTGATCAGGCGGTATTCGGCCATATCGGCTTCGCCATCAGCAACCTGGTGCGCAGCCTCTGGTTCGGCCTTACCGGTGCCCGCTTCAGCCAGACACCGGTCGGCGACAGCACAGCACCTTATTACCGCCAGATGAACCGGCTGAGTGCCAACCTGAGCCTGTTATCGGATATCGCCATGGCCACCCTGGGCGGAGAGCTCAAGCGCAAGGAGCGACTATCGGCCCGCCTCGGCGACGTACTGAGCCAACTGTACCTGGTATCCGCCACCCTCAAGCGATTCAACGACGAGGGCCGCCCGGCCGAGGTATTGCCGCTGGTGCACTGGGCCTGCCAGGATGGCTTGTACCGGGCGCAGGTGGCACTGGTGGAACTGCTCGACAACTTTCCGGCTCCCCCCCTTGGCGCCATGCTCAAGTTTATGTTGCTGCCTTATGGTGCGCCGTTCAAGCGACCGTCGGACAAACTCGATCATCAGGTGGCCCGCGCCCTGCAAACCCCGGGCCCGGTCCGGGACGGCATCGGCCACGGGCTTTATCTGACCGCCGAAGCCGGCAACCCGCTCGGCATGCTGGAGCAGGCCTTCACCGACATCATCG
The DNA here is from genome assembly GCF_046521305.1 of Oceanisphaera submarina. Taxonomy (NCBI): domain Bacteria; kingdom Pseudomonadati; phylum Pseudomonadota; class Gammaproteobacteria; order Aeromonadales; family Aeromonadaceae; genus Oceanisphaera; species Oceanisphaera submarina. The sequence continues at coordinate 66,081 of NZ_JBKGFN010000016.1, forward strand.
CCGCCGAACCGGTGTTCGACAAAGTCACGCAGACCCTGGGCCGTCGCTCCTTCACCAATCTGGATCGGCTGGCAACAGAGGCGTTGACCACCGGCATTATCGATCCAAAAGAAGCCGCCCTGCTGACGCAGGCAGAAGCCAGCCGGTTGCGCACCATCAACGTGGACGACTTCGATCCGCAAGAGCTGGTGGCCAATAAGACGCTGTTCAACGAGGCCATGCTGAACAAGAACACCTGATTGCCGCTGGTCACTCGGGACTTTTTGAGTACAATATTAAAATACTTTTAATACAATTAACTCACAGGTCTGGCACATGGTCGTAAAATCCCGTATCGCAGTATTAATCAACCATTTGCAGCAAGGGCTGCTGGAGCGGGACACCCCAGCCAGGCTGGCATTGCTGGCGGCCTTGTCCGGTGAACACCTGCTGTTGCTGGGCCCGCCCGGTACCGCCAAGAGTGAACTGGCCCGCCGGCTGCACACCCTGGTGGACGACGGTCGTTACTTCGAACGGTTGTTGACCCGCTTTTCGGTGCCGGAAGAGCTGTTCGGCCCCCTTTCCATCAAGGCGCTGGAGCAGGATCGCTACCAGCGTCAGACCAGAGGCTACCTGCCGGAAGCCGCCATCGCCTTTATCGACGAAATCTTCAAGGCCAACAGCGCCATCCTCAACAGCCTGCTGACCCTGCTCAACGAACGTCAGTTCGACAATGGCAGCGAACGGCTCGGGGTACCGCTGATTTCGGTGATTGCTGCCAGCAACGAGCTGCCCGAGGGGGCCGAACTGAACGCCCTCTACGATCGCTTTCTGTTGCGTTTTCAGGTGGCGCCGGTGCAGGACGACAGCTTTACCGCCCTGCTGACCCTGAACCATGGCTATCAGGCGCCCGCGCCCGAGCTGCGCCTGAGTAACGACGATCTGACCGCCATTCGTGACGGCGCCGAGCAACTGCCGCTGACCGATGCGCTGATCAGGCTGCTGCACAGCCTGCGCGCCTTTCTGGCCGAACAGGATATCTCGGTGTCGGACCGACGCTGGCGCAAGGTGGTCAAGCTGCTCAAGGTCTCCGCCTTCTGTAACCATGAGGCCGAAGCCGGCCTGTTCGATACCTGGCTGCTGCCCCATTGCCTGTGGCAGCAACCGGAACAGTTCGAGCGGCTGAACGACTGGCTGTACCGGCATATTGCCGCCGATCCGGGCTTCAGCCCGGAATTGATCACCGAGCTGGTCGACAGCTGGCAGCAACGTCTGGAGCAGGATGCGGATCCGGTATTACCGGCGCTGAACGAGCAGGGCTATCAGTTGTATCTGGACGAACAGGGCCAGCCGGTGACCGAGGCCAGAGGCCGGCGGCCACGCCGCAATGCCAATGGAGATCTGCTCTATCGCCAGCCCCGGCTGCCGGACGCCAGTTTTACCGCCGATGAAATTCGCAACCTGGGCGGTAACCTGGATCAATACGAACCCCTGCTGGAAAGCTATCAACGCCCCACCGCCCTGCAACCCAAGGCCTGGCCGGCGGCGCACATCGCCTCCCGCCTGCGCCAGCTCGAGGAACGTATCGAGGAGCTGACCCATTACCTGGCCTGGCTCGGCCAGCAGTTGAACGGGCTGAACGAGCGACTGCGCCAACACCTGTGGCTGGAGCAGGATCTCGCCACTCAGGCCCAACGACAACTGGAACGCCAGCAGCAGCAACTGAGCCAGCAACGGGAGCGATTGCAACAACTGCACCGTGACTTTGCCGCCCTGCCGGTCGAGGGCTAACGCATGCCTGCCTCTCTGCCGCCCGGGCTAAGCCCGCTGGCATTGATTCCGGAAAACCTGTTTCCACTGGTGGTCACTCATCCGCTGGGCAGCCTCTTGCCCAGGGCAACTCAGGTACTGCACATGCTGGAACGGCTAGACAAGGGCAAGCCGCCCATGCCGGGTACCTGGCTGAACAGCAGCACAGAACGCCGTATACGCCAGTTATTGATACGCTCCGGTGCCCTCGAATACTGTACACAAACGCCGGAAGTGGCCCAGGCGGTGGTGCAGGATATCCTGCTGGCATTGGAACAGGTCGAACTGAGCTGGCCCGCGACCGCCGGAGGGCTGTCGCTGCACGGCACGCCGGCCGAACATGCCGAGTCCCGGGCCCGGTCACGCCACACCCGGGCCGAGCTGAACAAGCTGGCCGAGCAGTGGCAGCACAGGGTCAGCCTGTGGCAATCGCTGGATCAGATGGCGGAAGAGCTGGGCATAGCCCCGGCCATAGGAACCGATCAGAACAGCGGCCAGCTGCGGGATAGGGCCTGGTTTGATCTGTTACGACTCAGCCAGTGGGTGGCGCAAATACAACCGTTGCAACGCCTGCTGCAACTGCTGGGCCAGCAAAGGCCCAACCCGGAGCAAAGCGCCAGCCTAAGTCAGCTGAAACAACAGATGAGCCCGAAGGAGCAAGGCCCACAAGAGCGAAAAATCCCCGGCATTCCGATGGAAACCCAGGGTATTACCCGCTCCGACAACCTGGCCCGCATGCTGCCGCTGGAAGCAGCCTTCATGGGCCACGAGGTGCTGCACATGCTGTGGCATGCCCGTCGGGCCGAACAAGGGTTGCTCAGCTATGCGGTAGCCGGTGTCATGCCCATCGACGCCGGCAACGACTGGTCTTCTCCCCGCTCCGGCAAGGGCGAAGGGGCCGGTCAAGGCCTGCAGCAGGGGCCCATCATCCTGTGCCTGGATACTTCGGCCTCCATGCATGGCATGGCGGAGCAGGTGTCCAAGGCGTTGGTGCTCGAAGCCCTGCGTCTGGCCAGAAAACAGAATCGAGGTTGTCTTGTCTACCTGTTTGGCGGCGCCGATGAACTGCTGACCCTGGATAATCAGATACTGACCCTGCCCGAGTTGCTGGACATGCTGCGCGGCTCCTTCAGTGGCGGCACCGACGTCACTACTCCGCTGTTGGCCGCCTTGCAACGCCTGCAGATGCAGGACTGGCAGCAGGCGGATATTCTGCTGGTCAGCGATGGCGAGTTTCAGGTCGACGCCGCCCTGCACCAACAGGTAGAGCAGGCCAAGGAGCAGCAGGGCGTTCGTCTGTTCGGGTTACAGCTCGGTTACGCCACCGCGCTGCATGCCATGAGCCAACTGTGCGATCCTGTACATCTGTTCAGCGACTGGAAAAGCCTGGAGCAGGCCGCACGGCTGCAATAACGGCCCAATTACCCCCGGCGCAACAATACCTGCCGGGGTTCGCCGAAACCAAAATAATCCGGCTCCGATGTCTCGGTCTCGAAGCCCAGCGCCCGATAAAGCCCGGCGGCGCCGTTGTCCGGATGCACCGTCAGCCTCAGCTCGGTGCAGCCCGAATCCGCCAGATCACGACACAGCCGCTGCAATAGCACCTTGCCGATGCCCTGCCCACGCAGCTGTTCATCCACCGCCAGCGACAGAATCCAGCCATGCTCTTTCGCCTCGCCCATGCCGCCCAGGGCGTACCCCACAAGCTTCCCTTCGCTTTCCGCCACCAGCAGAAAATTCGGCCACAACTCCAGCAACTGACGAAACAGAAAATCCGGATAGCCATGACTGCCAAATCCGGCCTGCTCCAGCCGAAAAACCTCTCCCAAATCGGCCTTGGTCGCCGCCCTTGTCTTCATCTTCACTCCCGGGCCGGTATTCCGGCCAATATTCGTTGCGTGGTGACAAATGGTAAAACAAAGTCCGCTGTCGGTATAATATGAATAAACCTCAAGACTACTAACTACCAATCCCAGTGATTATCTGGTCATACCAGAGGCAACACAGAGCTGCCCGCAGACGGCGCCTACAGGCAACGCCGTATTTCAAGGGGGACTAAGGGAGGGTCCACGTCGAGCCTCCATGGGGTGAGTTTGCTCACCATGACGAGCCGTTTCAGCCTGACCGAATATCCAGTGAATACTCGCAGCAGATTGGAACGGTGAGTGTCCATCATGCGAGGTGTCGGAGGAACGGGCCCTTTATCCGGGATCAAGCCCCTTAGCCGGTCAAATAACAACCAAAACTATGTCATGCACTAAGCTCTAATGAGGATGGCGTTGGAGCAGATCAGATGAACTGGCGTGGGCTGTTATTGTTGTTACTGATGCTGGGATTACCGGCGCTGGCGCAAGAGCGCTTCTGGCAGCTTGAAGTCAAGGGCGGCATCGGCCCCGGCACCTCGGACTTCATCGTCACCGAACTGAATCAGGCCCAGACAGAGAAGCCCGCCTTCGTGCTGCTGACCATGGATACCCCCGGCGGCCTCTACAGCGCCACCCGCGACATCATCACCGCCATGCTCGAATCCCGCATCCCCGTGGTCGTCTATGTGTCGCCCGGTGGCGCCCGTGCAGCCTCGGCCGGCACCTATATTCTCTATGCCAGCCATGTGGCCGCCATGGCGCCCGGCACCCACCTGGGTGCAGCCACGCCGGTGCAGATAGGCGGCCCCTCTCTGCCTGGTACTCCGACCGAAAAAGACAAGGGCGAAGACGAGGGCAAGCAAGACACAGCTCCCGAAGGCACGGCCATGGAACGCAAAACTCTGAACGATGCCATCGCCTACATCCGCTCCCTGGCCCAGCTGAGGGGGCGCAATGCCGACTGGGCCGAGCTGGCGGTACGCGAGGCCGCCACCCTCACCGCCACCGAAGCGCTGGAGCAAAACGTCATCGAGCTGATAGCCGACGATATTCCGGCATTGTTGCAGTCCCTTGATGGCCGTGAACTGCTGGTGCATGGCAGCCCCTATACCTTCGCCAGCACCGGGATGCAGGGCGAACTGCGTGAGCCCGACTGGCGTCAGCGTTTCATCATCATCATCAGCAACCCCAATATCGCCTATCTGCTGATGCTGGTAGGTATGTACGGCCTCTTGCTCGAATTTTACAGTCCCGGCTTCGGGGTAGCCGGGGTTACCGGCGCCATCTGCCTGATGCTGGCCCTGCTGGCGCTGCAGATGCTGCCGTTCAGCACCGCCGGTCTGGCGCTACTGGGGCTGGGCCTGGCGTTAATGGTGGCCGAAGGGCTCTCTCCCAGTTTCGGCATTCTCGGTGGTGGTGGCCTGGTGGCCTTCGTCATCGGATCTGTGCTGCTGTTCGATACCCCGGATCAGGCGTTTCGGGTGGCCTGGCCTTTTATCGCCGCCTTCACCGTCTTTTCACTGGCCTTGATCCTGGTGGTGGTCCGGATGCTGGTCAAACAGCGCCACGCCGTTCCCGTTTCCGGGGCCATTGCCATGATAGGTGAGCAAGGCATTGCCCTGACCGCCATCGCCCCCACCGGCACCGTCATGGTTCAGGGAGAGCGATGGCAGGCCCACAGTGAAGACCCCATCGCCGCCAATCAACCCGTCGTGATACTGGCAGTGGAAGATCTTACCCTCAACGTCGCTCCGGCGAAGGAGACTCCGTCATGATAATCGATTTTCTCTACTTCCAACTGCTGATAGTGGTGCTGGTGATCATGCTGATCGCCAGCATGTTCCGGATATTGCGGGAATACGAACGGGGGGTAATCTTTCTGTTGGGGCGTTTTCACAAGATAAAGGGGCCGGGCTTCATTATCCTGATCCCCTTCGTACAGCAGATGGTGCGGGTCGATCTGCGTATCATCACCATGGACGTACCGTCACAGGATCTGATCTCGAAAGACAACGTCACGGTGCGGGTGAATGCGGTGCTCTACTTCCGGGTGCTGGATCCGCAGAAGGCCATCATCAATATCGAAAATTATCTGGAAGCCACCAGTCAGCTGGCTCAGACCACCATGAGATCCGTACTGGGTCAGCACGAGCTGGACGAGATCCTCTCGGCTCGGGACACACTGAATGCAGATTTGCAGCGTATTCTGGATCAAAGCACCGATAACTGGGGCATCAAGGTCACGGCGGTGGAGATCAAGCACGTAGATCTGGATGAATCCATGATCCGCGCCATCGCCCGTCAGGCCGAGGCCGAACGGTCTCGTCGGGCCAAGGTGATCCACGCCACCGGTGAGCTCGAAGCCTCCAAACAACTGCTGGAAGCCGCCCGTATGCTGGGCCAGCAACCGGAGGCGATACAATTGCGTTATCTGCAGACCCTGACCGAAATTACCAGCGACAACAGCAAGATCATCGTGTTTCCGCTACCGATGGAGCTGGGCAAGATACTGCAGCACATCACAGAGCCCACCGGCTCGCCGAAGGATCCCCAGTCACCTGGCGAGATAACCTGATCGGGAAATAGGCAGGCCTCTATCCGGGGCTTGCAGATGAACTGCCGCTGAATCCAGAACACCGGGCCTTCAGGCCTGGATCACCTTGCTGTAAACTCACCCGTATGTCGAATATGGAATCAGGAGTCGCTGATGCAAACCCCCGCAGCTTATGGTCAGGGTAATGTTTCATTCAACGCCGCCGGAGGCGAGTCGGGTATACGTCAACTGACGGAAGATTTTTATCGGGCCATGGATACACGTCCGGATGCCGCCTGCATCCGCGCCATGCACCCTCAGGATCTCACCGAAAGCAAGGACAAGCTCGCCCGCTTTCTGTGTGGCTGGCTGGGCGGCCCCTCCCGGTATAAGGAAAAATTCGGCCCCATCAGCATACCCCGGGCGCATGCCCTGCTGGCAATAGGCCCCGCCGAGCGGGATGCCTGGCTGGCCTGCATGGCCGAGGCCCTGAGCCAGCAGAATTATGACCCCGAATTCAAGGAGTACCTGCTACGCGCCCTGAGCGTTCCCGCCGAACGCTGTCGCACCCGAAACTGAACCCCCATAAAAAACGGACGACCCAATGGCCGCCCGTTTCTATCGACACGCTGACGGCGGATGTTATTAGCGTCCGGTATCCAGTGGTTCGAAATTTTTCACCAGCTCGTCCAGGGCCTTGAGCTGGGCCAGGAAGGGTTCGAGCTTGGCCAGCGGCAGGGCGCTGGGGCCGTCGCATTTGGCATTGGCCGGATCGGGATGCGCTTCCAGGAAGAGTCCGGCCAGGCCCGTCGCCAGACCTGCGCGTGCCAGATCCACTATCTGCTCCCGGCGACCGCCCGAGGCTGCGCCCAGCGGATCTCGGCACTGCAGTGCATGGGTCACGTCGAAGATAATGGGGGCACCACCGGTGGCCTGCTTCATCACCCCGAAGCCCAGCATGTCGACGACCAGGTTGTCGTAACCGAAGTTGGCGCCCCGTTCGCACAGCATCAGTTGATCGTTGCCGCACTCGATAAACTTGTCGACTATGTTCTTCATCTGCCCCGGGCTCAGGAACTGGGGCTTCTTGATGTTGATCACCCGGCCGGTTCTGGCCATGGCTTCCACCAGATCGGTCTGTCGTGCCAGAAAGGCCGGCAACTGAATCACGTCCGCCACCTCGGCCACCGGTGCCGCCTGACAGGGCTCGTGCAAGTCGGTGATCACCGGCACCTTGAAGGTATCCTTCACTTCCTGCAGCAATTTCATGCCCTCCTCCAGACCGGGGCCACGAAAGGAATGAATGGAGGAGCGGTTGGCCTTGTCCCAGCTGGCCTTGAACACATAGGGAATGCCGAGCTTGTCGGTCACCTTGACGTAGTGTTCACAAGCTCGCATGGCCAGATCGCGCGACTCCAATACGTTGATGCCGCCGAACAACACGAAGGGCTGGTCGTTGGCAACCGGGATATGATTGATATGAACGGTTTTCATCGCTACTCCTAGTGGAGGGTTTTGGGGCCCAGATCCAGGGCCACTATCTGGGCTTTAAGCACGTCGGCCACCGGATCTTCGGGACAGTGCTCAATGAAGAATTCAAAGTCGTCGGCGGCGAGCCGGTCGCAGTCGAGCTGCTCAAACAGAAAACCCCGATCCCGCCGCTCAAAGGGGCAGTCGGGCTTGAGCCTGAGCAACAACTGGCTACAGGCCAGGGCCTGAGAAAATTTCTTGTGATGAATAAACGACGCCTTGGTCACGTTCAGCAGTCGGATAAGAATGTCGAGCCTGTCGGCCGCCTTGAGATGATTAGGCTTCAACCGGGCCAGATTTCCCCGAGCCCCCCGCAGCAGCTGCTCTATTTCATTGCGAGACAGGGGCCGACCGGTAAAGGGATCGATAATCACATCTCCCGCCGGGGCTTTAACCCGCAACAGAAAGTGGCCGGGAAAACAAATGCCTTCGGCTCGCATACCGAAGCGTTCGCACAGGTGCAGTACCAGAATACCCAGGGTGACCGGAATGCCCCGGCGACGGCTCAGCACCCGGTTCATCAGGCAATTATCGGTGGAAAAAAAACGCTCCCAGTCCCCCATCACGCCCAGAGGGCCGTAGAGTACCGACAGCAGTTGCTGCGCCGTCGGTGGTTCTTTCTGCAGCTCTTTTTGCTGCTCTTGCTGTTGACCCGGCAAGTGTTCGGCCAGCTCTCGCTCCAGGGCAAAGAGGCTGACTTGTGCCTGATCCCGTGCCTTGAGCCCATAGAGGCTTTCCACCACGTCCAGCGCCAGCAGCATCAGACTGCGAGGCTCGTCGCTTGACCAGCCATCACTGATGTTCGTTTTCAGCATTCAGCCTCCCGGGCCACTGTGCCAGTGTTATCCGTTCCTGACCGCCATAGTCGTGCAGGGTTTCTACCGCCTGATAGCCCAGAGCCGTAAAGTCGTTGCGCACCAGGGCGCCCTGCTGCCAGCCATGCTCCAGCAGCAACCAGCCACCCGGCTCAAGATAGTCGCGAGACTGGCAAATTAAATAATGTAAGTCCGCCATGCCCTGGTGCTCCGCCACCAGCGCCGAGGCCGGCTCGAAGCGAACATCCCCCGATTGTAAATGAGGATCGGCGGCGTCGATATAGGGCGGGTTGGACAGGATCATGTCAAAACGGTGCCCGGCCAGCGGTTCGAACCAGTTGCCCAGACGCACCTCGATGGCAAGCTCCAGCCGGACGGCATTACGCCGGGCCAGCGCCACCGCCTCGGGGTTATATTCCACCGCCAGCACCGAATCGGCGGGTCGTTCGCTTTTCAGCGCCAGGGCGATGGCGCCGGTGCCAGTACCCAGATCCACCAGGGTGGCCGGCCGCACGGGTAAACGGGCCAGCGCCGCCTCTATGATGATTTCGGTATCGGGTCTGGGGATCAGGGTGGCGGAAGACACTTCCAGCGCCAGCGACCAGAATTCACGTTCGCCGGTGAGATAGGCCACCGGCTCACCGGCCTGCCGCCGGACCAGCAACGCGTGCAGCCGTTCACTCTCGGCCGCCGTCGGCTCGTATTCCGGCCAGGCCAGCAGAAAGCTGCGCGATCTGGCCAGCACATGACACAGCAGTACGTCCGCATCCAGCGCCGGAGACTCTCCCCCCGCCAGTTGCTCTCGCAGCCATTGCCGCCATTGCGCCAGAGTCATCAATGCTCCGCCAGGGAAGCCAGCAGGTCGGCCTGGTGTTCCTGCAATATAGGCTGAGTCAGCATATCGAGCTGACCTTCCAGCACTTCGTTCAGCCGATACAGGGTCAGGTTGATGCGATGATCCGACACCCGCCCCTGGGGATAGTTGTAGGTACGAATACGATCCGAACGATCACCGCTGCCCAGCAGGTTGCGGCGGGTGTTCTGCTCTTCGGCATGGCGCTTGTCCTGCTCCATCTGCGCCAGCCGCGAGTTCAGTACCGCCATCGCCTTGGCCCGGTTTTTGTGTTGCGAGCGCTCGTCCTGGCACTCCACCACCATGCCGGACGGCAGGTGGGTAATACGAATGGCCGAGTCGGTCTTGTTGACGTGCTGACCACCGGCGCCGGACGCCCGAAAGGTATCGACCTTGAGATCGGCAGGATTGATCTCGATCGCTTCGGCTTCCGGCACCTCGGGCATCACCGCCACGGTACAGGCAGAAGTATGAATGCGCCCCTGAGACTCGGTCTCGGGCACCCGTTGCACCCGGTGTCCGCCCGACTCGAACTTGAGCTGGCCGTAGACACCGGTGCCTTCAATGCGGGCAATCAGCTCCTTGAAACCGCCGTGCTCGCCCTCGTTGGCGCTGACGATCTCTACCCGCCAGCGTTGTTGCTCGGCATAACGGCTGTACATGCGAAACAGATCACCGGCGAAGATGGCGGCTTCGTCTCCGCCGGCGCCGGCACGGATTTCCAGAAAACAGTTGTTGTCGTCGTTGGGGTCCTTCGGCAGCAGCAGTATCTGCAGCTCAACACTCAGGGCCTCGATGGTATCTTTGGCGGCGTCGATTTCTTCCTGCGCCATCAGCTTCATCTCGGCGTCGTCTTCCGCCAGCATCTCCTTGGCCGAGCCCAGATCGGCCTCGGCCTGACGATAACGGCGAAAACAGCCGACCACATCTTCGAGTTGGGAATATTCACGGGTCAGGGCCCGGTATCGGTCCTGATCATTGATGACAGAGGCTTCGCCCAGCAGCGCCTGCACTTCTTCGTAACGCTCCTGCAGGCCTTCCAGTTTCTTCAGTATGGATATGTTCATGATGTCTCGCCGCTGTGGCTCAATCAGCGCTGGCCAAGCCCCAAGCTCTGGGCCAGAACGGCCAGGATTTCCTGATCGCCGTCTTTGCCCGCCTGGTTCAGCGCCTGAGTAGGAGTATGGATCAATTTGTTGGTAAGCCGGCGAGCCAGCCGCTGCATGGTTTGAGTCGCATCTTCACCCTGAGCCAGCGCCCGCAAGGCATGGGCCAGTTCCTGCCGTTGCATTTGCTCGGCCTGGCTGCGGTAATCGCGGATCAGGTTCACCGACTCCAGCGAGCGGAACCAGGCCATGAATTGATCCCGCTCATCCAGAATAATGAGTTCGGCCTGGCCGGCGGCCCGTTTGCGGCTCTCCAGATTCTGCTCGATGATGCCCTGTAAATCGTCCACCGTATACAGATAGGCGTCGTTGAGTTCATCTACCTCGGGCTCGATATCCCGCGGCACGGCAATGTCCACCAGCAGAATGGGCTGCTGGCGGCGCGCCTTGAGTGCCCGCTCCACCATGCCCTTGCCGATGATGGGCAGGGGGCTGGCGGTAGAACTTATCACTATGTCGGCCTTGGGCAGATAGTCGGGGATCTGCTCCAGGGTCATCACCTCGGCGCCGAATTCCTGCGCCAGGTTCTGGGCTCGCTCCAGGGTACGGTTGGCCACCATCATCCTGGTGACCGATTGTTCCTTGAGGTGACGCGCCACCAGCTCGACGGTTTCGCCGGCACCGACCAGCAATACCCGGGTACGGCCGAGATCCGAGAAAATGCGTTTGGCCAGGCTGACGGCAGCGAAGGCCACCGACACCGCACTGGCACCGATCTCGGTTTCGGTGCGCACCCGTTTGGCCACGGAAAACGATTTCTGAAACAGCCGTTCGAGCACGCCCTTGAGGGTGCCGACCTGATGCGACTGGCCATAGGCCTGCTTGATCTGGCCCAGGATCTGCGGCTCGCCCAGTACCAGAGAGTCCAGACCACAAGAGACCCGCATCAGATGACGCACCGCCTCTTCGCCGCTGTGCTGATACAGACAGGCGGTCAGCTCGTCTTCATCCAGTCGATGAAAGTGCTGCAGCCAGTGTCGCACCCATTCGCCGTCGCCATCCGGTTCCAGGCAGCAGTAAAGCTCGGTGCGGTTACAAGTAGACAGGATCACCGCCTCTGCAACGCCTTGGGTGTGCATCAGTTCCTGAAGTGCCCTTGGGGCAAGATCAGGTCCGAATGCCACCCGTTCGCGCAGGGCGACGGAAGCTGTCTTGTGATTAATTCCCAGTACCAACAGGTTCATGAGGGTTTTGCGCGGCTCACAGCATCTTTCGAATAGCCGGCTATTGTACGAGAAAGGCCAGGGCTTTAAAAGGCGCTGACCTTGGCCTTATACTGACGCCAAATTTCATTCCGGGATTATCCGTGCGTATTTTACTGTTCACCTTTGCTCTGTTGTGGCTGTCGGGCTGTGCCTACCAGGCTCAGGAAGCCCCCGCCGGGTCCTGGCAGGCCCAGAAAACCACCCTCACTCAATTGCAGCAATGGCAGCTGTCGGCCCGGCTCGGCATTATCACCGCCGAGGAAAGGGGCAGCCTCAGCCTGTTCTGGCGCCAGAACGGTGACGACTACCGGATGAACCTGACCAACGTGGTCGGAAAACGCGTGTTCGATCTGACTCGTCGCCAGGGGCTGGTCGTGCTTACCGACAGCGAGGGCCGGCCGCATCAGGCCAGTAATGCCCGGGAGCTGGTGTTTCGACTGACCGGGTGGGATCTGCCGGTAGAACAGCTTTCTTACTGGATAAAAGGCCTGCCGGGTGAGGCGGACCAGGTAGAATATGACACCGACGGTCGCCCCCGGACCATTGTTGCCCATGGCTGGCGGCTGCGTTATCTCGGCTATACCCGGATTGACGGACTCTGGCTACCCAGCCGCCTCGACCTGACCCACGACGACACCACACTTCGTCTGGCCATCAACCAATGGGAGCTGAAGTGATGATGGTGTTGCCGGCTCCGGCCAAGCTGAATCTTTTTCTGTATATCACCGGCCGCCGGGACGACGGTTATCATAACCTGCAGACCCTGTTTCAGTTTGTCGACCATGGTGACAGCCTGGGCTTTGCGGTGGCGCCCGATGGTGACTTGTCGCTCTCGCCCGCCCTCCCCGGCGTGTCACCGGAACAGAATCTAATAATCAAGGCCGCCCGCCTGCTGCAAACCAAGACCGGCTGTACCAGGGGGGCCCGTATCACCCTGACCAAACGCCTGCCCATGGGGGGCGGCCTGGGCGGCGGTTCCAGCGACGCCGCCACCACCCTGGTGGCCCTGAACCGGTTATGGCAACTCGGCCTGTCCACCGAACAACTGGCCCGGCTGGGGCTGACACTCGGTGCCGATGTACCTGTGTTTATCCGTGGACAGGCCGCCTTTGCCGAAGGCGTCGGCGATATTTTTACCCCCGCCACGCCTCCCGAGCCCTGGTATCTGGTGCTTCATCCCGACATCGAAGTGGCCACCGCCGCCATTTTCAACGACCCGGATCTACCCCGTAACAGCCCGGTATTAAGCCTGCAACAACGGCTGTCCTTACCCTGGGAAAACGATTGTGAAGCGCTGGTCAAAAAGCACCACCCCGAGGTTGCCAAGCTCCTTGGCTGGTTGCTAGAATACGCGCCGTCAAGAATGACGGGCACCGGGGCCTGTATTTTCGCCAGTTTTGGCAGCCGGGAGAAGGCTGAACAAACTCTGGCCAGGGCACCGGAAGGCACACACGGCTTTGTCGCAAAAGGCTGTAATATATCGCCTCTTTTCAGTGCATTACAGAAAATAGATGCCGCCAGCCCGCCATCGAACACGGCAACCTAGACAACGATTGCAGAAACCGGGGATGGGCCCTGTTTCGCTCTTGGTTTCAAGAGTCAATCGGTTGTTCAGTGTCGCCAGCAGGACGACAGAGCCCAAAGCCCACTCGCCGTCCGGGTCTTCAGGCCCGACTACCTGCCAGGCGCACTACCGACTAGAATAGAATTCTAAAACGGGCTGGATAGCGGATGTTTGTTCCGTGATAACGGGTTCACGGCCCCGTCCAGTCTCGCCACCCATGAAGCAACCCCGAGGTTTTCAACCGTGCCCGACATGAAGCTGTTTGCTGGTAATGCTACGCCGGAACTCGCCCAACGTATCGCCGACCGTCTTTTCATCAAACTGAGTGCTGCCGATGTCGGCCGTTTCAGTGATGGCGAAATCAGCGTACAAATCAACGAAAATGTACGGGGCGGAGATGTCTTCATCATCCAGTCTACCTGTGCGCCGACCAACGACAACCTGATGGAACTGATCGTGATGGTGGATGCATTGCGTCGTGCCTCCGCCGGTCGTATCACCGCGGTTATCCCCTACTTCGGCTATGCCCGTCAGGATCGTCGTGTACGCTCCTCTCGTGTGCCGATTACCGCCAAGGTAGTGGCCGACTTCCTGTCCAGCGTGGGTGTTGATCGGGTGTTGACCGTTGACCTGCATGCCGAGCAGATTCAGGGTTTCTTCGATGTACCGGTAGACAATGTCTTCGGTACCCCGGTACTGCTGGAAGACATGAAAGCCAAAAATCTGCACGATGCCGTGGTGGTTTCACCCGATATCGGTGGTGTGGTTCGCGCTCGCGCCGTGGCCAAGCTGCTGGATGAAACCGACATCGCCATCATCGACAAGCGCCGCCCACGTGCCAACGTGTCTCAGGTCATGCATCTGATCGGTGACGTTGAAGGCCGTGACTGCGTAATCGTCGACGACATGATCGACACCGGTGGCACCCTGTGCAAAGCCGCCGAAGCCCTGAAAGAGCGCGGCGCCAAACGGGTATTTGCCTATGCCACTCACGCCGTGTTCTCCGGCAATGCCGCCCAGAACATCAAGGACTCCGTCATCGATGAAGTCATCATCACCGACTCCGTGCCCCTGAGCGACGAGATGAAGGCCATCAGCAAGGTCAAGCAACTGTCTCTGTCGCCCATGCTGGCCGAAGCCATTCGTCGCATCAGCAACGAAGAATCCATCTCCGCCATGTTCGAGCAATAAGCCCGACGGCATGGAAAAAAGCCCGCTGATGCGGGCTTTTTTGTAACTGCTCTAGCTCGAGAAGAGATACCAGAGGTGACCTCCCACAACCGTGACATGCCAAGGGTGTCATGTCCGAGCCCTCAGGGATGAGTTCATGGCGTGTCGTGGGAGCCGGCTATGTTGCCTCTGGCGCTCCGCTCCAATATCTGATCAGAGACTTAATGTGATCAGTATGAGTCTACACAGCCCCCTCGCAGTCAGCCGTAAAATCGCACAAAGTAATATCCGCTGAGGCCAATGCCAAAGGCCACTATGCCCCAGGCCAGCAGCTTCGGTTTTATCCATACCAGCACTCTGGCTCCCAGCTTGCCGCCCATCAGATAGCCCAGCGCCAGCAACAAGGCTTCATGCCAGTACACCAGCCCCGACAGCGAATACACCAGTATGGTGGCGCCGCTGGCCAGCATCGACAGATACAGCTTGATGGCATGCTGCTGCAGGTTTGAGCCCAGGCGCAACTGACCGGACAGCGCCATCAGCAAAACCCCCAGGCCACCACCGAAGAAACCACCATAGAAGCTCCCCCCCAGCAACAGCGGCCATGCCCGGCGGCGCAACTGCAGCGGCCCCTCGAAACCGGAACGGCTCAACAGCTGACGTGCGTAAAGCAGGCTCACCCCCAGCAGCAGCCAGGGCACCAGATAGTTGAAATTGTCCGCATGGAACTGCACCAGCGTCAGGGCACCCAGGCCGCCGCCCAGCAGGCCTATCAGGGTCAGTGCCAGCAGAGGACCCTGACTCAGCTGGCGGCGAATGCCCCAGAAGGCGCTGACATAACCGGGCCAGGACGCCACACTGGCCGTCGCCACAGCGCCGGTACTGGGAACCCCCAGCGCCAGCAATGCCGGCAGAGTGAAAAAAAGACCGCCGCCGGCCAGGGCATTGACCACCCCGGCCAGCAGCGACCAGCCTAATAATTCGAACATGATGTTATCCCGTAGCAGAGGTGTTCTGGGTATTAAACAAACGATAATACATTCGACATTTATAAAACAATAATGATAAATATTGTAAACAATAACAATCCAACCGCCTATTATGGTGGATTGGCTCGACCGAGGTGGCCATTATTGCCGCTCTTAATTAGAATATGGCGTCATTTTAACGGCCGACTCAGCATATGCATCCTATCGAACTGATTGTCGGGCTCGCCAATCCGGGCCCCGAATACGCCCAGACCCGCCATAACGCCGGCGCCTGGTATGTGGCCGAGCTGGTCCGGCTGCACGGCGGCCAACTGAAGGAAGAAGGCAAGTTCTTCGGCTGGACCAGCCGGGTACGCATCCAGGGCAAAGATGTCCGCCTGCTGATCCCGGCCACCTTCATGAACCGCTCGGGCAAGGCGGTGGCTGCCATGGCCAACTTTTACCAGATACCGCCCGAGTCGATTCTGGTGGCCCATGACGAACTGGATCTGCCCCCGGGTACCGCCCGATTCAAGCAGGGCGGCGGCCACGGCGGTCATAATGGTCTGCGAGACACCATCAGCAGCCTGGGTAACAACAAGGATTTTTACCGGTTGCGCATCGGCATCGGTCACCCGGGCCATAAGTCCCAGGTAGCCGGATTTGTACTGACCAAGGCGCCGGCCGCCGAACACAGCCTGCTGGAAGCCGCTGTCGACGAGGCCGCTCGCTGCACCGATATTTTATTCAACGACGGCATGAACAAGGCGATGAATCGTCTGCATGCCTTTAACGCCGACTCCACCAAGTAACTTTTAGTCATCACTCTCAGGACATTCATCATGGGTTTTAAATGCGGTATCGTGGGCCTGCCCAATGTAGGCAAATCCACCCTGTTCAACGCGCTGACCAAGGCCGGCATAGAAGCCGCCAACTTTCCGTTCTGTACCATAGAGCCGAACACCGGCGTGGTGCCGGTGCCGGACAAGCGTCTGGATGCCCTGGCCGAGATTGTCAAGCCTCAGCGCATACTGGCTACCTCCATGGAATTTGTGGACATCGCCGGCCTGGTCGCCGGTGCCTCCAAGGGCGAAGGCCTGGGCAACAAGTTCCTGGCCAACATCCGTGAAACCGACGCCATCGGCCACGTGGTGCGCTGTTTCGAAGACGACAATATTGTGCATGTTGCAGGCAAAGTATCGCCCAAGGACGATATCGATGTTATCAATATCGAGCTGTCTCTGGCCGATCTGGACACCTGTGAGCGCGCCATTCACCGTAATGCCAAGAAGGCCAAAGGCGGCGACCAGGATGCCAAATTTGAAGTGGCGGTGCTGGAAAAACTGCTGCCGGCACTAGAACAGGCGAAGGTACTGCGCAGCGTCGAGCTGACCAAAGAAGAAAAAGCGGCCATCGACTACCTGAACTTCCTCACCATCAAGCCCACCATGTACATTGCCAATGTCAATGACGACGGTTTCGAGGACAACCCTTACCTGGCCCAGGTAATGGAAATTGCCGCCGCCGAAAACGCCATCGTGGTACCGGTGTGTGCCGCCATGGAATCCGAGATTGCCGAGCTGGATGCGGAAGAAGCCGCCGAGTTCATGGCCGATCTGGGTCTGGAAGAGCCGGGCCTGAACCGGGTGATCCGCGCCGGTTACGAGCTGCTCAACCTGCAGACCTACTTCACTGCCGGTGTGAAGGAAGTGCGCGCCTGGACCATCCCCGTGGGTGCCACCGCTCCCCAGGCGGCCGGTAAAATCCACACCGACTTCGAAAAAGGCTTTATCCGCGCCCAGACTATCGCCTATAACGACTTCATCGCCTACAAGGGCGAGCAGGGCGCCAAGGAAGCGGGCAAGCAGCGTGCCGAAGGCAAAGACTATATCGTTAAAGACGGCGATATCATGAACTTCCTGTTCAACGTCTAGACGCCGCCAGCACAAGAGCACGTAACTGCCTGCCCGCACACCTGTAGGCGACAGGCGAACAAAGAGGCCGGATCTCATCATCCGGCCTTTTTTGTGTAACCCCCCCCCCCCCCGCTGTTTACCCTTACACCGCTATGGCTAGTTTCTGTCCAAACGATTAGGAAGGTCATTTTTTTCGGGAGAAAACGGTTGACGCTTTCGGCCCGGGTACGCATAATGCGCCCCGTTCGGTGACGAGACGTCATCAACAAGAAAGCAATGGCTATGTAGCTCAGTTGGTTAGAGCACATCACTCATAATGATGGGGTCGCAGGTTCGAATCCCGCCATAGCCACCATTGCTGGGGTATCGCCAAGCGGTAAGGCAGCGGGTTTTGATCTCGCCATTCCCAGGTTCGAATCCTGGTACCCCAGCCATTTTAAAATGTGCTGGTATATGTTAAAAATACGGGCACATGCTGTTGGGGTATCGCCAAGCGGTAAGGCAGCGGGTTTTGATCTCGCCATTCCCAGGTTCGAATCCTGGTACCCCAGCCATTTTCAGGCTGTTTTGAATAACTTCGAATCATGCTGAATATCGGGGAAAACCCGATGCTGATGTGGCTATGTAGCTCAGTTGGTTAGAGCACATCACTCATAATGATGGGGTCGCAGGTTCGAATCCCGCCATAGCCACCACTCTTTGCGGGAGTGGCGAAATTGGTAGACGCACTAGATTTAGGTTCTAGCGCCGCAAGGTGTGCGAGTTCAAGTCTCGCCTCCCGCACCATTTAAGAAAATTGGGGTATCGCCAAGCGGTAAGGCAGCGGGTTTTGATCTCGCCATTCCCAGGTTCGAATCCTGGTACCCCAGCCATATTAAAAAACCAGCCTTATGGCTGGTTTTTTGCTTTCCGGGAATTGGGACTGGAATCTCCCTTTGAACATTGGGATTCGCTTCGCTCATCCCAACCTACCGCACTAATAAAGGCAGCACCGTGTCCGGTAGCGCCATCAGCTCGTCTTAAAGCTTACGGCTGCTTCACAGCCCCATGGCGTACTTCATCACCCGGGTTTTCAGCGGACCGCTGTGCTCGGCGGCTTTCAGCCCCAGGTTGCGCAACAGCTTGAGCGGCAACAGATCGTTGCTGAAGGTGTGATAACACAGATCCATCGCCGACTGCATCAGCAGATTGTCGGGCCGGCGCCGGCGCTGATAGCGCTGCAATCGCTCGGCGGCGGCGATGTCCAGGCCCGCCTCTACGCCCTGATGAATCAGCTCGCTCAGTGCCGCCACGTCCTTGAAGCCCAGGTTGACCCCCTGCCCCGCCAGCGGATTGATGGTATGAGCCGCATCCCCCAGCAATACCACGGTGCCTTTCACATAGTCGTTGGCATGACGTCGGCGCAGCGGGAAATGTCCCTTGCTCAGCACCTTGAAATTGCCCAGCCGGGCCGGAAAATGAGTGACAATCTGTTCAGCCAGCGATTCGTCATCCAGCGCCACCAGCTCCTTGATCCGCGCCTTTTGGTCATACCACACCAGGGATCCCTGCCGCTGCCCCAACGGCAGAAAGGCCCGCGGACCGGCGGGGAAAAACTGCTGCCAGGTGGTGTCCGGCTCCAGCCCGTCAGCGTCTATGCCGATCAGCATGCAGTGCTGGGCATAGTCCCAGGACGAAATACCGATACCGGCCAGCTGACGGGTACGAGACTCGGCGCCGTCACAGGCCAGCACCAGCCGCGCCTGCAGCCGCTGCCCGCCCTCCAGGCTCAGCTCGGCGCCGAACGCGGTTTGAGTCAGGCCTGTCAGCCCATTGGGGCAATCCAGTACCACGTTATGCCACCGGGCCAGCGCCTGCCACAGTCCTAGCTGTATGATGCGGTTTTCGATCATGTAGCCCAGGTACTCGCACTCCAGCTCCCGGGCCTCGAAATGGGTGCTGAACCCCTGCCATTCGCAGGCTTCCAGCCGCCGGTAAGGCCAGGCGCGCATGGCGACGATGGCTTCCCAGGCACCCGCCTGTTGCAGCAGGTGCACCGAGGTCGCACTGATGGCCGACACCCGTAAATCCGGCATCTGTTCGGACGCAAAGGCCGCCGGTGCTTTTGCTTCGATGACGCGAATACTCAGGCCGGTCGGGGCCAGCAGGGCCGCAGCCAGAGCCCCGACCATGCCGCCGCCGATGATGGCAATATCACAATGTTCCATATGCTAACCTCGCGATTTTTCGACTATTCTACCGTAAAAAGTGCGGTAACCCGGAGGGAATCTGCCCTCGCTGTCACCGGGTTGCGGCTGGATATTATCTGGTCACTGCCGGCAGAAAAGAGTAGAATCCCCGGTCCTGAAACATGTCCCTTGCCGTAATCCAAAGAGAGCCATGAGCAAAAAACTTCATATCAAAACCTGGGGCTGTCAGATGAATGAATACGATTCATCCAAGATGGCCGATCTGTTGGACGCCACTCACGGCTACCAGCTCACCGACGATGCCGAGCAGGCCGATGTGCTGCTGCTCAACACCTGCTCCATCCGCGAAAAAGCGCAAGAGAAGGTGTTCCATCAGCTGGGCCGCTGGCGTCCGCTGAAGGTCGCCAACCCCAAGCTGGTGATCGGTGTTGGCGGCTGCGTCGCCTCCCAGGAAGGTGATGCCATTCGCGCCCGTGCTCCCTTTGTCGATATCGTGTTCGGTCCCCAGACCCTGCACCGGCTGCCGGCGATGATCAAATCGGTGCTCGAAGGCAACGGCGCCCAGGTGGATGTGGCCTTTCCGGAAATCGAAAAATTCGACAGCCTGCCCGAACCCCGTGCAGACGGTGCCACCGCTTTCGTGTCCATCATGGAAGGCTGCTCCAAATACTGCTCTTTCTGCGTGGTGCCCTACACCCGTGGCGAAGAAGTCAGCCGGCCGATGGACGACGTGCTCTACGAAATCGCCCAGTTGGCCGATCAGGGCGTGCGCGAGGTCAACCTGTTGGGCCAGAACGTCAACGGCTATCGCGGTGAGACCCATGACGGTGAAATTTGCAGCTTTGCCGAGCTGTTGCGTCTGGTCGCCTCCATCGATGGCATCGACCGCGTGCGCTACACCACCAGCCACCCCATCGAGTTCACCGACGATATCATAGAGGTATACAAGGATACGCCCGAGCTGGTCAGCTTCCTGCATTTGCCGGTACAGAGCGGCTCGGATCGTATTCTGACCCTGATGAAGCGACCGCATACCGCACTGGAATACAAGTCCAAGATCCGCAAGCTCTGGCTGGCGCGTCCCGACATCACCATCAGCTCCGACTTCATCATCGGTTTCCCCGGCGAAGACGCCGACGACTTCGAAAAAACCATGAAGCTGATTGAAGATATCGGTTTCGACATGAGCTTCAGCTTTATCTTCAGTGCCCGCCCAGGCACGCCGGCCGCCGATCTGCCGGACGATGTGCCACTGGACGAGAAAAAGGCACGGCTCTATCGCCTGCAGACGGTAATCAACAACCAGGCCCAGTTGATCAGCCGGCAGATGCTGGGCTCGACCCAGCGCATCCTGGTGGAAGGTCCCTCCAAGCTGGATCCCATGGAGCTGCGCGGTCGTACCGAAAACAACCGCGTCGTCAACTTCACCGGTCCCCATACCCTGATCGGCGGCTTCGCCGACGTGGAGATCACCGAAGTCATGCCCCACAGCCTGCGCGGCAAGTTCCTGCATGGCGAGAATGAAATGGGTCTGCGGGTACAGGTATCGCCCAAGAGCATTCTGGCACGCCGCCCGGACGGCGTGGCCGACGAAGTCGGTGTGGCCACCTTTACCCCTTGAATCAAGCGGTAAGCCTTAAGCTATAAGCTGCAAGCCGGAAATCACGAGGAAATCATCAACAAAGGGTGCCAGCACCCAGGAGTGATGATAACGTCAACCTGGTATTTCCGGCTCATCTACATACGGAGTTATCTTGACAGCACAAGTCACCACCCTGGAACTTGAACTTCAGCCGGCCGATGGCCCGCGCCTGGCCAGCCTCTGTGGCCCCTTCGACGACAATATCAAACAGCTGGAACGCCGTCTGGGGTTGGAAATCAACTATCACAACCAACACTTCAAGCTGGTGGGTCCGGCCAGCCTGGTCAAGGTCGGTGGTGAGCTGCTCACACAACTTTATGTCGACACCCAGCCAGTGCGCGGCCAGTCGGTGCCCGATATCACCCCCGAGCAGGTACATCTGGCCATCAAGGGCAGCCGGGCGCTGGAGCAGGGCGAAGCACCCGGCGAAGGCTACCAGTACGGCAAGGAAGTAGTGATCAAGACCAAACGCGGCCTGATCAAGCCCCGCACCCCCAATCAGGCCCATTACGTGGCACATATCCTCAGCCACGACATCACCTTCGGCATAGGCCCGGCCGGTACCGGCAAGACCTATCTGGCGGTGGCGGCGGCAGTCGATGCACTGGAGCGGCAGGAAGTACGCCGCATTCTGCTGACCCGTCCGGCAGTAGAGGCTGGTGAAAAACTGGGCTTTCTGCCCGGTGATCTGAGCCAGAAGGTCGACCCCTATCTGCGCCCCCTGTACGACGCCCTGTTCGAGATGCTGGGCTTCGAGCGTGTCGAGAAGCTGATCGAACGCAACGTGATTGAAGTGGCACCGCTGGCCTATATGCGCGGCCGTACCCTGAACGATGCCTTTATCATTCTCGATGAAAGCCAGAACACCACGGTCGAGCAGATGAAGATGTTCCTGACCCGTATCGGCTTCAACTCCCGGGCGGTGATCACCGGTGACATCACCCAGATAGATCTGCCGCGCAACGCCAAGTCCGGCCTGCGCCATGCGATTGAAGTGCTGACCGGCGTCGATGGCCTTTCGTTCAACTTCTTCCGCGCCGAAGACGTGGTGCGCCATCCGGTAGTGGCGCGTATCGTGCGGGCCTATGAAGCCTTCGAGGATCAGCTCAAGCGTGAACAACACCCGGACGAGAAAGCATCATGATCCTGTATCTGGATCTGCAAACGGCCTGTCATGACGCGCCGGGACTGCCGAATGAGCAGCAACTGGAAAGCTGGCTCAAGGCCGTACTGACCGGTGAGCGCGAAGAAACCGAAATCACGGTGCGGCTGGTCGACGAAGCCGAGAGCCAGGAGCTTAACCGGGACTACAGAGGCAAGGACAAGTCCACCAATGTGCTGTCCTTTCCGTTCGAAGCCCCTCCCGGCATCGAACTCCCGCTGCTGGGCGATTTGGTGATCTGTCGCCAGGTGGTTGAGCGGGAAGCGGCCGAGCAGCACAAGCCGTTGCTGGATCATTGGGCACACATGGTGATACACGGCTGCTTGCATTTACTTGGTTTCGACCATATTAAAGATGATGAAGCCGAAATCATGGAAGCCAGAGAAATAGCCATTCTGGCAGAATTCGGTATTGCCAACCCCTATCAAGACGATGAAGGTTAAACAAGGTCAATGAGCGACGATAATTCGAACTCAGAAAACGGTTCGTCCACCAAGAAAAACTGGTTTGAGAAGCTGGGCCAGCTTTTTCAGGGCGAACCGAAGAATCGTGAAGAACTGGTTGAAGTGATCATGGAAGCGACTCAGCGCGAGCTGATCGACCAGGACACCAAGGACATGATCGAAGGGGTGCTGGAAGTCAGCGAGCTACGCGTACGGGACATCATGATCCCCCGCTCCCAGATGGTGACGGTAGAAAAGTCCCAGCCCGTTTCTTCCTTCCTGCCGATGATCATCGAGTCTACCCATTCCCGCTTTCCCGTGGTCAACGAAGACAAGGATCATATAGAGGGCATATTGCTGGCCAAGGATCTGCTGCAGTACGGCTTTACTCTCACCGACGAAGCATTCTCCATCGACAAGGTGCTGCGCCCCGCCGTGGTGGTCCCGGAAAGCAAGCGACTCGACAAGCTGCTCAAGGAATTTCGCCAACAACGCTACCACATGGCCATTGTGGTAGACGAGTTCGGCGGTGTATCCGGCCTGGTAACCATAGAGGATATTCTGGAACTGATCGTCGGCGACATCGAAGACGAATATGACGCGGAAGCCAGCGCCGAAATCCGTCAGATTACGTCGCGCGTCTATGCGGTGGCGGCACTGACCGACATCGAAGATTTCAACGAGTTCTTTCATAGCGACTTCAGCGATGAAGAAGCCGACACCGTCGGTGGTCTGGTGATGCACGCCTTCGGTCATCTCCCCGCCAAGGGCGAACAGGTCGAGCTCAACGGCTTCGTGTTCAAGGTGGCCCACGCCGACCGTCGACGTTTGCTGCAGTTACAGGTTAAGATACCGAACAATCAGGAAACCTCCACTTCGGAAGCCATATAACAGTGCGCCATTATCTGCCTGCTCTCGGGGCCCTGCTTAGCGGGGCCCTCGGCGTTTTAGCCTTCAGCCCCTTCGACTACTGGCCACTGGCGCTGGTGTCGCTGTACGGTCTTTATGCCGTTACCCAGAACCTTGGCCCCGTGACCGCCGCCAAACGCGGCTTTGTCTGGGCCATGGGACTCTATCTGCCGGGTTTGTGGTGGATCCACAACAGCATGACCATTTTCGGCGGCATTCCCCTGGTCATCGCCTTTGTGCTGGTCGCCCTGCTGGCCGCCTACCTCAGCCTCTATACCGCCGCCGCCGTCTGGCTGGCACAACGACTGGTGCCTTCACCCCGATGGCGAGCCCTGCTGGTGCTGCCGGCCCTGCTGGTGCTGGCCGACTGGCTGCGCGGCTGGGTACTGACCGGTTTTCCCTGGTTGTGGTTCGGCTACAGCCAGCTGGAAGGCCCCCTTGCCGGGTTGGCACCGGTACTGGGAGTGCAGGGCATCAGCTGGCTACTGACCTTTTCGGCGGCGGCGTTATGGCTGTTGCTGCGCCGTCAGTCCACCTGGTGGCCGGGTCTGGCGGCGCTGCTGTTATGGGGCGCCGCCTTCGGCGCCGGTTTCATACAATGGGTGACCCCCACCCAGAGCAGCCGTTTCGCCCTGGTACAAGGCAATATAGAACAATCGCTGAAATGGATTCCGGGGCAGCTGGAGCTGAGTCTGGAGCGCTATATCGGCCTGACCCTGCCCGAGCGGGATGCTGATGTGGTGATCTGGCCCGAATCGGCACTGCCGGCTTCCGAGCAACGTCTGGCCCCCTGGCTGGAGCAGGTGGATCAGCTGATGCGCGAACGCGGGCAGAGCCTGATCACCGGTACCGTGTCCCGTCCCGATACCGATGAGGTTTATAATGCCGTTATCACCCTGGGTCGCAACGCCATTCCCTACCAATCCGAACACAGTAACCGCTATTACAAGCAGCAACTGGTTCCGGTAGGCGAATTTGTGCCCTTCGGCAGCCTGCTGCGGCCACTGGCGCCCTTCTTCGACCTGCCGATGTCGTCCTTCTCGCGCGGCGAGGCCGGCCAGCCGGATCTCAACGCCGCCGGCCGTCACCTCAGTGTGGCCATCTGTTATGAAGTGGCCTTTCCCGGGCTGGTACGGAATAACATGAAGCCCGACACCGATTACCTGCTGACCCTGTCCAACGACACCTGGTTTGGTCAATCCATCGGCCCCTGGCAGCACCAGCAGATTGCCCGCATGCGCGCCCTTGAGTTGGGTAGACCGCTGATCCGCGCCACCAACAACGGCGTCACCCTGGTCACCGATGAAAAGGGCCGCATTACCGACAGCCTGCCCCAGTTCGAAGCCGACGTATTGCGTACCGAGGTCACCGGCATGACAGGGCTCACACCCTATGCCCGCTTCGGCAGCACACCGTTACTGATATGGCTGTTGATCAGTGCCGCCCTGGCGATAACACTGGGCCGACGGCAACACAGATGGCGCCAGCAGAAGCAGGCCGCAAAAGAAAACCTGAGGGCAAAAGCGAGAAGCTGAACCCCTTTCTATTAGTCACACATCCAGAGTAGAAGAACAGCTTGGTTTTGTAGCTTGATATGTTTTTCCTTCGGCCAAAGGGCCAGCTCCGCCGACGCGCCGTGGGACCGACCGCTCGCTGTTTCAACCTGCTGCGAACATGCACCGGATGTTCACAGCAGACTGAAGCGGTGAGTGCCATTTATCTGCAGCCTGTCGCAGGAGGCAGCCCTGTTGCCTCTTTTATCCCCTCCCTTCACCTCTCACCGTGTCTCAAGGCTCCAGCGGCCGGCGGATAAAAGTCTCGTGGTTGCATTCCAGACAGGTAGTCAGTACCTCTGGATGGGTTACTTCGTGGGAGTGGGCGCACAGGGTACAGTCATACAGGCCCGGACCCACCACTTCTCCGGCCCGGTATTCACCGTGATGTTCCAGCTCGCTGGACAGCTCCTGCCATTCAAGCTGGCTCTTGTCGGTGATGTCGGCCAGCCAGCCCCACACGGTTTCCTTGATCCGGCGGTAGAAGAGGCTGTCGCGAAACGCATCGCCGCTGTCTTCCATCTCGGCCAGATCCCGCTTCACGTACTGGGCAATCAGTGCCAGCTCGTCTTTGGTCAGATCGCCGGCCGCTTCCATATAGGCCTGGGTGGTTTCCACCATTTCCCTGATGCTGGTGTCTTCGGTTTGCTGCCAGCGGCGATGCAATTCTTCGACGAAGGCGTCATAGCCTTTTTTGTGTTTTTGTTCGTTATTGTCCATCTTCCCCCCTTGGATACCGAGCCCTGGCGGTGCGGCTATTGTTGCCCTCCCCCCCCTGGGGTATTCTATGGCGATTTATCGCCGTGGTTTATCACCCATTTCACAGATCCGGATGTCACTAATGCAAGAGCAATACATTCCCCAGAATATTGAGCCCGAAGTGCAACGCTTGTGGGCAGATCAGCAGACCTTCAAGGCCACCGAACAGCCGGGCAAAGACAAGTTCTACTGCCTATCCATGTTCCCCTATCCTTCGGGCCGACTGCACATGGGGCATGTACGTAACTACACCATAGGTGACGTTATCTCTCGCTACCAACGGCTGCAAGGTAAAAACGTGCTCCAGCCCATCGGCTGGGATGCTTTCGGCCTGCCCGCCGAAAACGCCGCCATCAACAACAAGACGGCACCGGCGCCCTGGACCTATGAAAACATCGATTACATGAAGAACCAGCTCAAACGACTGGGCTTCGGTTACGATTGGGATCGGGAGCTGGCCACCTGTACGCCCGAGTATTATCGCTGGGAGCAGTGGTTCTTCACCAAGCTGTATGAAAAAGGCCTGGTCTACAAGAAGACCTCCTCCGTCAACTGGTGCCCCCACGATGAAACCGTGCTCGCCAACGAACAGGTCAATGACGGCTGCTGCTGGCGGTGCGACACCCCGGTGGAGCAGAAGGAAATCCCCCAGTGGTTCATCAAGATCACCGAATATGCGGACGAGCTGCTCAAGGACATCGATAACCTGGATGAGTGGCCCGAACAGGTCAAGACCATGCAGCGCAACTGGATCGGTCGCAGCGAGGGCGTCACCCTGAGCTTTGCGGTCGCCGACCAGCAACAGTCCTTTGAAGTCTATACCACTCGCCCCGACACTCTGTTTGGCGTGACCTATGTCGGCATCGCCGCCGGTCACCCGCTGGCGACCCAGGCCGCCGAGCACAACCCGGCACTGGCCGCCTTTATCGACGAGTGCAAGCACAACAAGGTGGCAGAAGCCGAAATGGCTACCATGGAGAAAAAGGGCATGGCCACCGGTTTCTATGCGGTACACCCGCTGACCGGCAAGCAGGTGCCCATCTGGATTGCCAACTTCGTACTGATGGATTACGGCTCCGGCGCCGTGATGGCGGTCCCCGCCCACGACCAGCGCGACCATGAATTCGCCACCCAGTACGGCCTGGATATAATGCCGGTTATCCGGCCCGCCGACGGTGGCGAGCCGGACGTCAGTGAAGCCGCCTATACCGACAAAGGCGTGCTGTTCAACTCCGGCGAGTTTGACGGCCTCGACTTCGAGCAAGCCTTCAATGCCATCGCCGATGCGCTGATCGACAAGGATCTGGGCCGCCGTACCGTCAACTTCCGCCTGCGGGACTGGGGGGTGAGCCGTCAGCGTTACTGGGGCGCCCCCATCCCCATGCTCAATCTGGAAGATGGCTCCGTGGTCGGCGTACCGGAAGCTGACTTGCCCGTAGTACTGCCGGAAGACGTGGTGATGGACGGCATCCAGAGCCCGATCAAGGCCGACCCCGAGTGGGCCAGGGCCAGCTACAACGGCCAGCCGGCACGACGCGAGACCGACACCTTTGACACCTTCATGGAGTCGTCCTGGTATTACGCCCGCTACTGCAGCCCGGATAACGATCAGGGCATGCTGGACGTGGAAAAGGCCAACTACTGGCTGCCGGTGGATCAGTATATCGGCGGCATAGAGCACGCCTGCATGCACCTGTTGTACGCCCGTTTCTTCCACAAGCTGCTGCGCGACACCGGCCTGGTCGAATCCGACGAGCCGTTCAAGCGCCTGCTGTGTCAGGGCATGGTGCTGGCCGACGCCTTCTACCATACCGATGAAAAAGGCGCCCGCACCTGGGTCAGCCCGCTGGATGTCACCATGGAGCGGGACGAAAAGGGCCGGGTCAAGCGCGCCCTAGACAAGGACGGTCGCGAGCTGGTGCATACCGGCATGACCAAGATGTCCAAGTCCAAGAACAACGGCATCGACCCTCAGGTGATGGTCGACAAGTACGGCGCCGACACCGTGCGCCTGTTCATGATGTTCGCCTCACCCGCCGACATGACCCTGGAATGGTCCGACTCCGGTGTCGAAGGTGCCCTGCGCTTCCTCAAGCGCCTGTGGAAGCTGGTGTTCGAGCATCAGTCTCACGGCCCGGTCGCGGCACTGGATGTGGCCGGCTTGAGCAACGAGCAGAAAGCCCTGCGCCGTGATGTGCACAAGACCATCGCCAAAGTCAGTGACGACGTGGGTCGCCGCCAGACCTTCAACACCGCCATCGCCGCCATCATGGAGTTGATGAACAAGCTGACCAGGGTCGACATGAGTGATGAACAAAACCGCGCCCTGCTGCAGGAGGCGCTGGAAGCGGTCACCATCATGTTGCACCCCATAGTGCCGCATACCTGTTTCGAACTGTGGCAGGCCCTGGGCCAGAGCGACATCGATCATGCCCGGTGGCCACAGGCCGATGCCGATGCGCTGGTAGAAGACGAGAAGCTGGTGGTCGTGCAGGTCAACGGCAAGGTCCGCGGCAAGATCACCGTGGCCGCCGATGCCAGCCGGGAAGCGGTAGAAGCCGCGGGCCAGGCCGACGACAACGTGGCTCGTCACCTGGATGGCAAGACCATTCGCAAGGTAATCTACGTACCCGGCAAGCTGCTGAACATAGTCGCGAACTAAAGCCATGATCTTCACTCCGGCGCAGGCGAGATTCCATGAATACCCGCCTGCGCAGCCATGACGACACAGATAACGCCAGGCCCATTTATATGGGCCTTTTGGTCGAATGAACTCGACCCTACGAACAAGCTTACAGCTTCACGCTGTTTTTAAAGGAGTTTTCATGCTCACTCGAATCAAGGCAGGAGTTCTGATTCTACTGACGCTGCTGCTGGCCGGCTGCGGTTTTCAGCTCAGGGGCGGTGACAATCTTGCGCCCGAATTGCAGCGACTGGCCCTGGTCGGCGACGACAAGACCCAGTTCTATCGTCTGGTCGCAGCCCGGCTGCAACGCGCCGGAGTACAACTGGTCGAGCCCGACGCACTCACCCCTGTGCTGACCATATCGGCACTGGGCCAGGGAAACAGCGTCGCCTCGGTCAACGCCCGGGCCGATGCGCTCGAATATGCCACCCGCTTCAGCACCCGCTTTACCCTGGACATGCCCGACGAACCGCGTCAGGTGTTTAACGTTACCTTCAACCGCAGCTTCCTCGATAAATCCGAGCAGGCTCTGGCATCGGGTCGCGAACAACAGCAACTGCGCGAGCAGATGGAATTCGAGGCCGCCGCGCAAATCGTGCGCCAGCTCAATCGCCTGTCGTTCTGATGCGCCTCTACCCGGAACAGCTGCCGCAACATCTGCAGGCCGGGCTGGCCCCCTGCTATTTCATTTATGGTGACGAGCCGCTGCTGAAACAGGAAGCGCTGGACACCCTGCGCCAGGCTGCCCGTACTCAGGGCTTCGACGAGCGTCACCGCTTCGATGCCGACGAAGGCCTCGACTGGGACGACATCTTCGCGGCCAGCCAGTCCATGAGCCTGTTCAGCCAGCGGCAGATCATCGAGCTGCACCTGCCGGACAAACTCGACAAGACCGGCTCGGATCGGTTACGCGAATTACTGGGCCAGTGCCACGGCGACTTGCTGTTGCTGGTCACGGGGCCACGCCTGAACCAGCAACAACAGAAGAGTGCCTGGTTCAAGGCACTGACGGCGGCGGGGCCTCAGGTGCCGGTCGTCACCCCGGATGCCCGGCACTTTCCCCGCTGGCTGACACAACGCTTGCACCGGCATGGGCTGAGTGCCGAACCCGACGCCCTGCACTGGCTGGCCTATGCCTTCGAAGGCAACCTGCTGGCGGTAGCCGGCGAAATTGAAAAGCTGGCCCTGCAGCAGCTGCCGCAACCACTGACGCTGGCGGTACTGCAGCAACAGATGCAGCCCCACCATCAATTCAACCCCTTCCAGCTGTTCGACCCCCTGTTGCAGGGCAAGGTCAAACGGGCCTGTCGTATTCTGTTGCAACTACGCCAGGAAGGAGTGGAAGCCGGTATGTTGTGCCACCTGCTGGCCAGGGAGTTGAGCACCCTGCAACAACTGCAACAGGGGTTGCAGGGGGGGCAATCGTTTCATCAACTGGCCGGTGCCCTGCATGTCTGGTCCAGCCGCCAGCCATTGATACAGGCGGCCCTTGGCCGGTTGCCGATGCCCAAACTGCACCAGCTGCAGTCCATGCTCGCCGCCGCCGACCGGGCCGTCGCCACCTTCGATGACGACGAGGCCTGGCGCTGGCTCTACAGCCTCTGCGTCGGCTTTTTCGATGCGCAACCACTGACGATAACCCCATGAAAAAAGCCATCGGCCTGCTGGGAGGCACCTTCGATCCCATTCATGTCGGCCATTTGCGCCCGGCCATTCACATGCTGGAACGACTGGAGCTGGCCGAGGTTCGGCTGCTGCCCAATTATATTCCTCCCCACAGAGCCTCCCCCGACAGCGCGCCGGAACACCGGCTGGCCATGGTGCAGCTGGCGGCGGCACAGACCCCGGGGCTGACCGTGGACGACCGGGAACTGAGGCGCAATCGCCCCTCCTGGACCGTCGAGACGCTGATCGAACTGCGTCAGGAACACCCCAGTATCCCCCTGTGCTTTCTGATGGGCATGGACTCCCTGTGCAGCCTGGACCGTTGGCATCGCTGGCAGGAACTGCTCGAACATGCCCACCTGGTGGTCAGTCACAGACCCGGCTGGATGCCCGACTTCAACCCGGCCATCAAGGCGCTGTACCAGACCCACGGCACCCGGGACAGCGAGCAATTGCATCGCCGCCCGGCCGGCTGTATTTACCTGTTCGACAACCCGCAGCTGGATATTTCATCCACCCAAATCCGTGAATGCATCCGGGCCGGGAACAATCCTCAATATTTGTTGCCTGACCCGGTCGCGGACTATATTCGAGATAAGGGACTCTATCAGGGGCCCGTGTTATAATCCGTCGTCATTTTGAATTGAGGAGAAAGCCCCCTTGCAAGGTCAAGAACTGCATACCTTCATCGTCGACAAGCTCGACGATCTCAAAGCCCGTGATATTCAGGTTCTGGATGTCAGCGGCAAGTCCACCATCACCGACTGCATGATCATCTGCTCCGGTAATTCCAGCCGCCATGTCAACTCCATCGCCGAACACCTGGCCACCGAAGCCAAACACGCCGGCCTGCACCTGATGTGTGTAGACGGCCTGGACGCCGGCGAATGGGTACTGGTCGACCTGGGCGACGCCATAGTGCATGTAATGCAGGAAGAAACCCGCGACTTTTACCAGCTCGAAAAACTCTGGGGTGGCAATAGCGTCGGAGCCGTGGCCTGATGAAATTGCAACTGGTGGCGGTCGGTACCAAGATGCCGGCCTGGATAACCGCCGGTTTTCAGGAATATCAGCGGCGTTTTCCCCGGGATCTGCCGCTCGAGCTTATCGAGATTCCTGCCGGTAAACGCGGCAAGAATGCCGATATCGAGCGCATCCTGCACAAGGAAGGGGAACAGATGCTGGCCGCCGTTTCCAAATCGGCACGCATCGTCACCCTCGATATTCCCGGCCGTCCCTGGACCACGGAACAGGTGGCCGGCGAGCTGACCCGCTGGCAACTCGACGGCAGGGATGTCGCCATCCTGATCGGGGGTCCCGAAGGGCTGTCCCCGGCCTGCAAGGCCGCCGCCGAACAATCCTGGTCTTTATCGCCGCTGACGCTGCCTCATCCGCTGGTGCGGGTGGTGGCGGCAGAGAGCCTGTATCGTGCCTGGAGCATCAATAACAACCATCCCTATCACCGAGAGTAATAATGGCAAAAGGCCGGGTAAAGATGCGCGATCATGGCGCCGAATCATCCCTGTACTGGCGCCGGGCGGTGATTGCGTTTATGGGAATAGTGCTGCTGATGGGGGTGTTGCTTGCCAACCTTTACCGTCTGCAGATCAATGAACACCAGAGTTATCAGACCCGCTCCAACGATAACCGCATCAAGGTTGTGCCCATAGCGCCGACCCGGGGCCTGATCTTCGATCGCAACGGCGTACTGCTGGCAGAAAACCGTCCCATCTACAGCCTGGAGATCACCCCCGAACAATCCCATGACTTGGACGCCACCGTCGATGAGCTGATAGCGCTGCTCGGTCTCGATCCCGAGGTCAAAGCCCGTTTTCTGACCGAGGTGCGTCGTCAGCGCCGTTTCAATCCCGTAGTACTGGTCAATCGACTGAGTGAAGAGCAGGTCGCCCTGTTCAGCGTCAATCAGCATAAATATCCGGGCGCCACCATAGAAGCCTATCTCAAGCGCTTTTATCCCTACCGGGATACCTTCACCCATGTGATAGGCTACGTGGCCCGCATCAACGACAAAGATGTGGCGCGCCTGCGGGAAGACAACAAGCTGGCCAACTACTCCGCCACCCGGGATATCGGCAAGCTGGGCGTAGAACGTTACTACGAGGATCTGCTGCACGGTCAGGCCGGTTATCAGGAAGTCGAGGTCAACAACCGTGGTCGGGTGATCCGCACCCTCAAGTATCAGCCGCCGATACCGGGCAGCGATATCTATCTCAATGTCGATGCGAACATGCAAAAACAGGCCCAGGCCCTGATGGCGAACCGTCGGGGGGCCGCCGTCATCATGACCCCGAAAGACGGCAAGATACTGGCGCTTATCTCCAGCCCCAGCTACGACCCCAATCTGTTCGTGCACGGCATCAGCGGCCCCGAGTACCGGGAACTGCTGAACAACCCGGACCGTCCACTGATCAACAGAGCCAGCCAGGGCATTTACGCCCCCGCCTCCACCGTCAAGCCGATGCTTGCGGTCATGGGACTGAACGAAGGCGCCATCGCCCCCAGCACTCGTTTCTTCGGTGGGCCCTACTTCCAGATCCCCAATACCAAGCGCAAATTCCGCGACTGGCGTCGCTGGGGCCACGGCTGGATGGATGTGTACCGGGCCATCGAAATCTCGGCCGATACCTTTTTCTATGATCTCGCCTACCGAGTCGGCATAGACAACATCAATGACTATATGTCCCGCTTCGGTTTCGGCCAGTATTCCGGAATAGATCTGCACGAAGAAACCAGCGGCACCATGCCTTCCCGCGACTGGAAGCAGGCACGACACAAGCAACCCTGGTATCAGGGCGACACCATCTCGGTGGGCATAGGCCAGGGCTACTGGACCGCCACCCCGCTGCAACTGGCTCGTGCCGTCTCCGTCATGGTGGACCACGGAGAAACCGTTCACCCCCGATTGCTGCATGGCATCAAGGGCCCCGAAGGCATGATCTCGATGCCGATCAGCAAGAGTGAACCCATTCGACTGAAGCAAGACAGCTTCTGGGACGTGGGCCTGGCCGGCATGTACCGAGTGATCAACGGCAGAGAGGGCACAGCCCGCCGTGCCTTTGCCGATACGCCCTACAAGGCGGGCGGAAAATCAGGCACCGCCCAGGTATTCAGCCTGGCCGAAAACCAGCAGTACGATCACGCCAATACCCGGGAGCATCTGCGCGACAACGCCCTGTTCGTGGCCCTGGCCCCCTTTGAAAAACCGGAAGTAGTGGTGTCGGTAGTCCTTGAAAACGCCGGCGGGGGCAGTTCACACGCCGCCCCCGTGGCCCGGGCCCTGCTCGATCTCTACATGATCCCCGAGTCACTCCAGGACACAGAAGGCGAGGAACAGCACAATGAATAAACATCGGCGCCGTCGCAGCCTGTGGGAAATACTGCACCTGGACTGGCCCCTGCTGCTGGCGCTGCTGATCCTGCTCGGCGCCAGTCTGGCCATTCTCTATTCCGCCTCCGGTGAAAGCATGGACTCCCTGACTCGACAGGGCCTGCGCATCGGTCTGTCCCTGTTGGTGATGATGATACTGGCGCAACTGCCGCCGGGTTTTTATGCCCGCTGGGCACCACCGGTATTCATGCTGGGGGTGATACTGCTGGTACTGGTGTTACTGGTCGGCGATATCGGCAAGGGGGCGCAACGCTGGCTGGAGCTGGGCTCTTTTCGCTTTCAGCCCTCGGAGATCATGAAGCTGGTGATGCCGATGACCATCGCCGCCTATATCAGCCGTTATCCGCTGCCTCCCAGCCTGCTGCATGTCTTTCTGGCACTGGGACTGGTGCTGTTCCCCACCCTGATGATCGCCAAACAACCGGATCTGGGCACCTCCCTGCTGGTGGCGGCCTCCGGCTTTTTCGTCATTTTTCTCGCCGGTATGTCCTGGCGACTGCTCCTGGCCGCCGGGGCCGCCATCGCCGCCTTTCTGCCGGCCCTGTGGTTTTTTCTGATGCACGACTATCAGAAACGACGGGTTCTGACTCTGCTGAATCCGGAAAGCGATCCCCTGGGCGCCGGCTATCATATCATCCAGTCCAAGATCGCCATCGGCTCGGGCGGACTCTGGGGAAAGGGCTGGCTGCAAGGCACCCAGTCTCAGCTGGAGTTTCTGCCCGAACGCCATACAGACTTTATTTTTGCGGTATTGAGCGAAGAGTTCGGTCTGATTGGCGTCTGCCTGCTGATGCTGCTCTATCTGTTCATCATCTGGCGCGGCCTTTATATCTCGATGCAGGCCCATGGTGCCTTTCCCCGTCTGCTCGGCGGCGCCCTGACCCTGACCTTTTTTGTCTATGTATTCGTCAACATCGGCATGGTCAGCGGCCTGCTGCCGGTGGTGGGAGTACCCTTGCCCCTGATCAGTTACGGTGGTACCTCCATGGTGACACTGATGGCCGGATTTGGCATCCTGATGTCCGTTCATACTCATAAGCGCCTGTTGGCCAAATAAAAGGATTATCGAATGCGTCTTGCCCTTCTTTCTGCCGCCTTGCTGTTGACCACCTCGGTAACGGCCGCGGAGATGAATCCGGAACAACAGCTCTGGCTTGACGAGCTGGCCGGCAAGTTCGAGTTACCCGTCGCCGAGCTGAGTGATGCCATGGCTCAGGCCAGTTATCAGCAG
The DNA here is from genome assembly GCF_046521305.1 of Oceanisphaera submarina. Taxonomy (NCBI): domain Bacteria; kingdom Pseudomonadati; phylum Pseudomonadota; class Gammaproteobacteria; order Aeromonadales; family Aeromonadaceae; genus Oceanisphaera; species Oceanisphaera submarina. The sequence goes on from NZ_JBKGFN010000016.1 coordinate 101,102, forward strand.
CCGATTATCGATGCCATGACCCGCCCGGCAGAAGCCAAACCCTGGCACCTGTACAGGCCTATCTTCCTGACCGAGAAGCGACTGCAGCAGGGTGTCGAGTTCTGGCAACAGCACGCCGAGCTGCTGGCCCGGGCCGAGCAGGAATTGCAGGTACCGGCACAAATCATCACCGCCATCATAGGGGTGGAAACCTTCTACGGCGCCCACATGGGCAGCCACAAGGTACTGGATGCACTCTATACCCTGGGCTTTAACTACCCGCCACGGGGCGAGTTCTTCCGCTCCGAATTTGCCAATTATCTGCAACTGGCCAAAGAGCAGGGCTGGTCTCTGGATGAGCAGAAAGGCTCCTACGCCGGTGCCATGGGCATGGGTCAGTTTATTTCCTCCAGCTATCGTCATTATGCGGTCGACTTCGACGGTGACGGCGAGCGTAATCTGTTTCAGCCGGTAGATGCCATCGGCAGCGTCGCCAACTACTTTCACGAACATAAATGGCAACCGGGTGACGATGTTGCCTATCCGGCTCGGGTGACCGACATCGAGGCCGCGGACGCCTTGTTGAACCCGGCCCTGGAGCTGAGCCACAACTGGGCCGAGCTGGTAGCCGCCGGCGTGGTGGTGGATCAGGAGATGGATGCAGGCACCCCGGTCAAGTTGATCCGCCTGGATGGCGTCGATGGCCCGGAATATTGGGTGGTACGGCATAACTTTTACGTGATTACCCGCTATAATCGCAGCCCCTTGTATGCCATGGCAGTCTATCAACTCAGTGAGCAACTTAAGCAGGCCTATGAACAGTCTCTCTAAATCCCTCTTGCCGTTGGCGGCACTGTGGCTTGCCGCCTGTAGTTTCCATCCTGATCCCGAGCAGGCACAGAGTAAGGATGAGGCCTACGATCGGGAAACCGCCGGCGGCCGTTATGCCCTGCGCCAGGACAAACCACCGGGCGTGGCCCCCAACCTGGATCATGTCAAGGACGCGGTGCCGCGTTATGAGCCCTATACCCGCCAGGGCAACAAAAACTACAACGTCTGGGGCCAGGATTACGAGGTATGGCAGGAAGTGGAGAATTATCAGGATGAAGGCATGGCCTCCTGGTATGGTGCCAAGTTCCACGGCTATCACACCTCCAACGGCGAGGTATATGACATGTATACCATGACCGCCGCCCACAAGAATCTGCCGCTGCCTTCCTTCGTGCGCGTCACCAACAAGGAAAACGGCAAACAGGTGGTGGTACGCGTCAATGATCGCGGCCCCTTCCACGACGATCGGGTGCTCGATGTTTCCTATGCCGCCGCCTACAAGCTGGGCATGCTCAATACCGGCACGGCGCCGGTGAAAATCGAGCTGATCAAGGTCGCACCCAACGGCAAGGAAACCCGTCTGGCGAAAACCACCGAGGGTAAACATATTCAGTTGCTGGCCACCCGCTCAGCCGATAAAGCCAAGGAACTTGCTGCCCGACTGAGCAAGGAGTATGGTTTCCCCGCCCGAGTGGAGCGCCAGTCTGAGTGGTACCGCCTGCAGATGGGTCCCATTCCGGCCAATAAAACGGAAAATACCCTGACCCGGCTGATTGCCGAAGGGTATGCGCAGGCCTATTTTCTGAATTAATCGGCCTGTTTTAATTCACCTTACACCGGCAGCCAATGCCTATTTACACAGGGACCCAGCAGACGTTATGCGTATGGTTAACACTCTCCCCTCCTTATTTCTCGCCGCTTTTGTGTCCTTTACCACTCAGGCACAGACTCAGGGCCCCATGATCCCGGAGGCTCCGGCCATCGCTGCCAAATCCTATGTGCTGATGGACTATGCCAGCGGCCAGGTACTGGTGTCGAACCAGGCCGACGAAAAGCTGCCGCCGGCCAGCCTGACCAAGATGATGACTTCCTACATTCTGGGTCAGGCACTGCAGGAAGGTAAGGTCAAGCGAGACGACCTGGTCACCATCAGCGAAGCGGCCTGGGCACAGAACTTTCCCGGCTCGTCGGTGATGTTTCTGGAAGTGGGCAAGCAGGTCAGCATCGATCAGCTGAACCGTGGCATCATCATCCAGTCCGGTAACGATGCCACCGTAGCCGTGGCCGAACATCTGGCCGGCAGCGTCAATTCCTTTGCCGATCTGATGAATGGCTGGGCCGCCCGCCTGGGCATGAACGACAGTCACTTCGTGACCCCCCATGGGCTGCACAGCGATGACATGTATACCACCGCTTACGACATGGCGCGGCTGGGCCAGGCATTGATCCGCGATGTGCCGGAAGAATATAAAATCTATTCCGAAAAATCCTTTACCTTCAATGGCATTACCCAGCACAACCGCAACTCGCTGCTGTGGGATCAGTCACTGAATGTCGACGGAATCAAGACCGGCCATGTCGAGGCCGTGGGCTATAACCTGGTGTCATCCGCCACCAAGGAAGACATGCGTCTGATCGCCGTGATCATGGGCGCTGCCAACGAACGGATGCGCGCCTCCGAGAGCAAGAAACTGCTGACTTATGGTTTTCGCTTCTATCAGACCCTGACCCCGTATCAGGCGGGCAGCAAGCTGATGGATCAGCGGATCTGGATGGGCGACAAGGATACCGTCGCCCTCGGCGTCGACAAGACGGTGGCGGTAACCATTCCCCGCGGCCAGGCCCAGAGTCTGGAAGCCGACTTTACCCTCGACAAGACATTGAAGGCCCCGCTGGCCAAAGGCGAGCAGGTAGGTACCCTGCACCTTAAGCTGGACGGCAAGGATGTGATGACCATGCCGCTGGTGGCACTGGAAGAAGTCGAACAGGGTGGCGTCTTCAGCCGCCTGATCGACTACATCAAGTTGCTGGTTCAGGATCTGTTCAACTGATCGTCAACAGGGTCGGGGAAGACACAAGCCGGAAGAGATGCTCTTCCGGCTTTTTCATCGCCGTTCTCCCCCGGCCCGGATAACTTGCCGGTTTCGAAACCGGCAATTTTATGGTAAAAATGTGACATTGGTTATGGATCAGTCTCCATCACCCCCCGAATACCGCACGTTGTAAAGGTTGCCATGAATACCAAATTTGATGAGTTGCTCGATTTTCCCTGCCGTTTCCCGTTCAAGATCCTGGGCCTGGCCGACGAGCGCCTGCCCGATATGGTGGTGGAAGTGCTGCAACGGCATGTCCCCGGTGATTACAGCCCCCAGGTTCGCCCCAGCAGCAAGGGCACTTACCATGCGGTGACCGTGCAGGTCACGGTCACCAGCAAGGAACAGGTCGAATTGCTGTATCAGAAGCTGGGTGAGCTGGATCTGGTCAAGTACGTACTCTAGGACATAGTGATGCCGCAGGATAAGCTTACCGTCAGGCACTGGGGACAGGCCTCCTACGAACACGTCTGGCATACCATGCAGACGTTTACCGATCAGCGGGGCGAAAACACCCAGGACGAATTCTGGCTGGTCGAGCATCTGCCGGTGTTCACCCAGGGTCAGGCCGGCAAGGCCGAGCATATTCTCAATGTTGGCGATATTCCGCTGGTACAGACCGACAGAGGCGGCCAGGTCACCTATCATGGCCCCGGCCAGCTGGTGCTGTATCTGTTGGTCGATGTACGCCGCAAGAAACTCGGCGTTCGTCCCCTGGTGACCGGCATGGAAAGCGCCATCGTCAACCTGCTTGCCGATTATCAGATTGTGGCCTATGCCAAGCCCGATGCCCCCGGCGTCTATGTGGGAGACAGCAAGATTGCCTCTCTGGGACTGCGGGTGCGCCGAGGCTGCTCTTTTCATGGACTGGCGCTGAACGTCAATATGGATCTGACCCCCTTCCTGCGGATCAACCCCTGTGGTTACGCCGGCATGGCCATGACACAGTGTTGTGCCCTGGGCGGACCCCAGACCCTAGAAGAAGCTCAGTCCCGACTGGTACCCTTGCTGGCAGAGCAGCTTGGTTACCAACATCTCTACTACACCACAGAGAAGCTGAAATTATGAATAAACCTGTACGCGTAGAGCCCGGCGTAAAATTGCGTGATGCCGACAAAATGGCCCTGATCCCGGTCAAGTACATGCCGGAGGCAGACGAAGAAGTGTTGCGCAAGCCGGAGTGGATGAAGATCAAGCTTCCTCCCAGTAATCAGCGCATACAGAACCTGAAGAACATCATGCGCGAGAACAAGCTGCATTCGGTCTGCGAAGAGGCGTCCTGCCCCAACCTGCCCGAGTGTTTCAACCACGGTACTGCCACCTTCATGATCCTCGGCGCCATCTGTACTCGCCGTTGCCCCTTCTGCGATGTGGCCCACGGCCGCCCGCTGGCGGTGGATCCGGAAGAGCCGGGAAAACTGGCCAAGACCATCAAGGAACTGGGCCTCAAGTACGTGGTGATCACCTCGGTAGACCGGGACGATCTGCGTGACGGCGGTGCCCAGCACTTCGTCGACTGTATCCGCGCCATCCGCGAGCAGAGCCCCAACACCAAGATTGAAATTCTGACCCCGGACTTCCGTGGCCGCATGGATACCGCACTGGAAATATTCAAGGATACTCCGCCAGACGTATTCAACCACAATCTGGAAACCGCCCCGCGCCTGTACCGGGTCGCCCGTCCCGGCGCCGATTATAAGTGGTCGCTGGAGCTGCTGCGCCGGTTCAAGGAAATGCACCCACAGGTGGCCACCAAATCCGGCGTCATGATGGGCCTTGGCGAAACCAACGAAGAAGTCGCAGAAGTCCTCAAGGATCTGCGTGCGCACAACGTTTCCATGCTGACCCTGGGCCAGTACCTGCAGCCGAGCCGCCACCACCTGCCGGTGAAGCGCTACGTGCCGCCGGCCGAGTTTGACGAGCTGAAAGTGCTCGCCGACAGCATCGGTTTCAGCCACGCCGCCTGCGGCCCCTTCGTTCGCTCGTCCTACCACGCCGACTTGCAGGCCCAGGGCGTGGAAGTCAAATAACCGAGTGGATTACAAGGTTAAATAGTACTGCATCAGTAAATAGGGCTAACACTGATGTTTTGTACTGCGAGGCTCAGGAATGGTGACAAGGATACCAAGGATCAAAGAATTTCCCACGGATGGGAAATTCTGGAGACGTGATTGAAAAGGGGCTGTACTAACGAATCCCAGCATCACTACTGAGCCTTTCTTCCAAATGGTGATCAGCCCTTTCTTTGACAATCTCTGTGGGTTGCCAGGAGATAAGCGTACATCAGTTAGTCAAACTGATGTAAAACGACAAGAAATTATTGGCATTGGGAAATTGCCATTAATTTCAACTGGTTCCATATGGAAGAATGGCATTCGTCAGCATATTATATCTGGAAAATATGAAGTCATCAGTTACCTGTTAATTTTATCGAAAACGACTCAAGTCATTACAGCCACACACAAATAAAATGGCAAAAACATGATTATTTACAATACTTATCGCATTGAAAAATCAGGCGAAGGAAGTAAAGTGATTGCGGTAGAGTGCAATGGTTATCTATTTGGCCATCTCACTCCAGTAATGGAATGAGTTAGATTTTACTATGCAGCTTCTACTAATTTCACCCATGCTCTACTCTCTACTCTCTACTCTCTACTCTCTACTCTCTACTCTCTACTCTCTACTCTCTGGATCATTTCAACATAATCCAGATTCGTTCATAAGCGTCAACCGAATTTATTACCGTGCCGGAGAATGATATTTTTTTCTTGGTTTGAGAGAGTCTAAACATCTGTAAACATCCCTGTTCTAGTTACACAGAAAATTAGAGTTTTCCGCCCGTTGGTG